>NZ_JBSZKT010000041.1:0-72466 GCF_055690525.1 Streptosporangium sp. H13245
TCTGACCGGGAACCCCCGCCGGGCCGTCCTCCACCGGGCGGCTTCTCGCGTACACCCTCTGTCGTACGGGGGCGTGTGGTTTCTCGCGTACGCCCTCTGCCGTGCGGGGTCCTGTCGTACGGGGGTGTCTGTCCGTGCGGTGGGTCACCCGCGTCCCGGGTCGCCCGCGTCCAGGGCGGGGACGCGCGGCGGGCGCGTCCCGGGAGCCGCCTGCGGCTCAGCCCGCTTCCGTCGTCGTGCCCGGAGCGGCACGTGACTGCCGGTGCACCGCCAGGGCGATGTCCGCGATCGCGATCACGGCCAGTACGGCCATCGCGACGGTGAGCCAGGTGATCCCGGCCACGAGACCGAGCACCCCGAGACCGATCACCGCTATCAGGGCGAAGGAGCCCAGGCGAATGTGGACGACGTCGCGCGGAGTGGCCGCGACCATGGGCTTCCCGCTCGCCGAAGTCTCCTCCGGCATCTCTCCTTCGGCCGTCATGTTTTCCTCCTTGGTTGGAACGCACCCTTTGCCCGGATACCCCGCCGTCATGTCTCGCGTGGCCGTCCGAGGGCTCTCGTCAGTTCTTCGGGATCGGAGACCGTCAGGGTTGCGCCCGGGTGGGACAGGAAACCGCCGGGCGCCAGCGCGGGCACCGGGGTGTGGAACCGGACACACACCCCCCGCCTGGCGTTGGTGCCGAACGTCACCCCGCGGTCGGCCAGCGACAGGTGCGGCCCGATGACCCTCCACGGCGCGTACGGGCCGGTCACGGTGGTGCCCGCGACATTGGACAGGGGGGTGCGCAGCGACCAGGGGCCGAAGCGGACCGAGAACTCGCCCTCGCGGACCTCGGCGTAGGCCCTGCCGGGACCGACCCCGACCAGCAGCAGCGGTATCCGCCACGCCGGGTCGAAGCCGAACGCGAAACGCGTCACCCCCTCATCCCGTCAGGATTCCCAGGGGGCGGTCTCGCCCATCTTGGCGTAGTACTTGGCCAGGTGGGCCTTGATCCGGCCGAGGTCCTCCTCCGGAACCTTGACCCCGCCCCGGGCTCCCCGCATGATCCCTCCCGCTGCCCGTACGGCGTGCGGGACCACCTTGAGCCTGCCGTCGATCACGTCGGCGATGGGGAGCTTGTAGCTCCCGAAGTTGTCCGGCTCGTCGCCGTCGTACCAGACATGGGCTTCTCGGTACCGGGCGTTGGGTTCCTCCTTGGCGCCCGACCATGACCGGACGCGCTTCTCCGCCGCTTCGCCGTCCCAGGCCCTGTCGTGCTCGGCCAGTGGCAGATCCTGAAACCGGGTGACCGTCATGATCTCGCTCCCTTCGTCGCGGGATTCCCTACCCGGCTGATCGGCGCCATGCCTGCCCGGCGACATATTTGAACTTTGTCAGGGGAGGGGATCGGCATGACGGACACTCCTGAGGTGAGCGAAGAGACGGCCGAGCGTGACATTCCCGAACAGGCTCCGCCGCCCGCGGGACCGCGAGGCGTCGACGGTGAGACCCGGGTCGTGGCGGAGCGGTCGGGGGCGGACACGACCTTCCCCGAGCGCCCCCTCCTGGCGGACCCCGACGACGCGCGCCGCACCCCGGAAGAGGAAACCTCCGAGGGCGCGAGCCACGCCGAGACCGAAGCCGAGGCTGACGGCGCTGGCGAGACCGGTACGGAGAGCGCGGACGACGGCGAGGCCGGTGAGGACGGTGAGGACGGGGCCGAGGGCGTTGAGGGTGTTGACGGGAAGGGGAAGGACACATCCGGCAACGGAACACCAGAACCCGAGGTCGGCCCCGCCTCCTGAGCGCCGGTCCTTCCGAGAACCGGTCTCCTTGAGACTCTCCTGAGTCTCGGTCCTCTTGAGACTCTCCTGAGTGCCGGTCCTCTTGGGACCCTGGTCTTCTTGAGAACCGGCGCTCAGGAGAACCGGTCTCCCTGGGCGGAGGTTTCCCCGAGTGCCGATCTCCTTGAACGCCGACCCTCCTGAGTACCGCCCCCTTTGAACAGGACGGTCTCTTCGAGCAGGACGGTCCCTCCAGGGCGGTCCTTCCAAACAGGGCGGTTCCCCCGAACACGGCGGCGGGGGTCCCGGAAAACCGGGACCCCCGTCACTACGTGGTCGCATGTCAGCTCTTGAAAGCGTCCTTGACCTTCTCCACGCCGTCCTTCAGCTTCTCCCCGGCCTGCTTGAGGTGGCTGTCGGCCTGGTCGGTCCTGCCTTCGGCCTCAAGCCGCTCGTTGCCGGTGACGCGTCCCGCGCCTTCCTTGACCTTGCCCCCGAGCTCTTCGGCCTTGTTGGCAACCTTGTCGTCGGCACCCATGGTGTGAGTCCTCCCGTTTGTGGAGTTTTGTCCATGCAGTGGTATCCCCTCTCCCGGAGAGAAGGGGGTAAACATGCTCGGCCCGGAGCCCGGCCGATCCCCTGCTGGGACCCCGGAAGGCGGGTGCGCGATCGCGGCCCCAGCCTTCGCAGCCGGACGTCCTCGTACGACGAGCCCCACCCCTCGCACCCGTACATCGGGACCCACCCCTCGCCTCCGTACGGAGGGATCCACCCGGGGCGTGTCCCGGTCGTGAAACGCCGGTGGCCGGGGTGTGAAACAGCCGTGTCCGGCCCGGGAACGGCCGTGTCCGGGGAAAACGGAATAACGGACGCTGCGCTTTCAGTGGAAGGCGCCGACAGCGAACGAACGGAAAACGCGGTCCCCGGCGGGGTTATGGTCGCGGGTATTCGTCGTTCGCGAATCCCGGGTTCGGAGTAGGTGGAAGACATGAGCGATCCCCAGATCGTCCCCGAAGACCAGCTGTATCAGAGGCTGCTGCGCAAGCGGATCGTCGTGCTCGGCAGCGAGGTGAACGACGAGGTCGCCAACCGGATCTGCGAGGAGCTGCTCCTGCTCTCCGCCGCCGACGACCGGCGCGACATCTGGCTCCACATCAACTCACCCGGTGGTTCGGTGTCGGCCGCAATCGCCATCTACGACGTGATGCAGTACATCCCCAACGACGTCGCCACCGTGGGCATGGGCATCGCGGGAGGCGTGGGGCAGTTCCTGCTGTGCTCGGGCGCTCCCGGCAAACGCTACGTCCTGCCGCACACCAGGGTGATCATGCACCAGCCCTCCGGGGGCCTCGGGGGCACGGCCGCCGACATCGCCGTCCAGGCCGAGCAGATGCTCTCCATCAAGCAGATGCTGTGCGAGCGGATCGCCTTCCACACCGGCCAGTCGCTGGAGCGGATCGAGGAGGACTGGGATCGCGACCGCTGGTTCACCGCCACCGAGGCCAGAGACTACGGCTTCGTCGACCAGGTGATCCGGAACATCGGCGAGGTGGTGTCCGAGGGGTGACATTTCCGTTCCCCAGGTGATTCCCCCCGGGAGTGATTTCCCTCGGGGAGTTTCGCTTGGAATGGTGTGGCGCCATTTCCAGCCGATGCCGGAAATGGCGCCACACGACAAAACACCGCTTGAAAAGCTTTCCGGCTCAGTGGTGGCAGAGCAGGCAGCGTACGGCGTGTTCGAGGGACTCCGCGTCGGTGATGGGCGAGGGCCAGGGGAGCCGGATCAGCGTCGGGTCGTCGACGCCGCAGCGGACGGTCGCCCCGAAGCGGTCGAGCTCCCAGAGCCAGGCCTCCGGCACCGGCGCGGCGAGCAGTGAGCCCAGCGCGGTCTCCAGCTGCCTGCGGTGGGAGTCGTTGATGTGGTGGAGCATGCGCTCGGCGTCGCCCATCAGGGGGTCGGGGGCGGCGTCGAGATACTCCTCGGCGTCCAGCACACCCGACTCCGGCCCGGTGAGATAGATCACCCTGCCGACGTCCACCCGGACCAGCCGGGGGCCGTCCGTCCCCTCCAGCACCTCGAACAGAGCCTCGTCGGGGCAGCGCTCGGCGATCGCCACCGCCGTCTCCCGCACTTCGAACTCGGGCACCGCCTGCACCCAGCCCTGCACCTTGAGCAGGCCGCGCGAGAGCTCGTGCTCGCCCAGCGAGCGGTTCGACGTCAGGTCCACGGTCACCACGGGCTCGTCCCGCGCGTCGTAGAGCGGGTCACCCGGCAGGACGAGCAGCACGGGGCGTCCGGCGCCGTCCACGCCACCCCTGGCGGGCGTCGCGGGGCCGGTGGCTCCGGAGACGGACACGTGGGTGGGAGCGGCGGTGGCGGCGAGGGTGCGGACCCGCTCGGGGATCGGCGGAGCGGTGACGGGCTGCATGGACCGGCTCTCCTTGAGGTCGGGAGATGCTGCTGTGTAAGATTAGCCTTGCCTAACTAAGGTAAACCTAACCACAGAGGAGTGAGCATGCGCTACACCGGACCGAAGGTGCGTCTGTCCCGGAGGGCGGGCGTGCCGCTGACCCGCAAGGCCGTCCGATACTTCGAGGAGCGCCCCTACCCGCCGGGTGAGCACGGTCGCAAGACCAACCGGCGGCAGACCGGTGACTACGGGCTGCGGTTGATGGAGAAGCAGAAGCTCCGCTGGTACTACGACGTCTCCGAGCGGCAGATGCGCCGCTACTGGGACCTGGCGTTGCGCGGCACCGGGCGTGCGGGCGCGGAGCTGGTGGTGCTGCTGGAGACGCGCCTCGCCTCCCTGGTCCTGCGCTCCGGCATCGCCCCGTCCATCTACGCGGCCCGCCAGTACGTCGCCCACGGCCACATCACCGTGGACGGCCGCAAGGTCGACATCCCGAGCTACCTGGTCAAGCCGGGCCAGGTTGTCGCGGTGCGCGAGAAGTCACGCCGGATGCAGCCCTTCGTCGCCGCCTCCGAGGGGGTGTACGCGGATGACCGGATCGCCGCCTATCTCGACGTCAACCACGCCGACCTCCGGTTCACCCTGTTCAGCCGCCCGCTGCGCGAGCAGATCGTGGTGCCGGTGGACGAGCAGCTGGTGGTGGAGTTCTACTCGCGCTGACCTGGCGCCTATCCGCGGCGCCTGCCCGCTGCCCCCCGGGTGGCGGGCTTCTTCGCGCCACCGTTCGCCGTACTCTTCGACGCCGCCCCTGAACCCGAACCCGAAGTCGGGCTGGAACCCGAACCCGAACCCGAGCCCGAAGCCGGGCTCATGTCGCCGTTCGACGCCGTGCCCCGCGAACCCGGGGCGCCGTTTCCCCGCGTGCCCGTGCCGCCGTTCGCGGCCGGGCCGGGACCGCCGTTCAGCGGCGCCGAAACCCGGTCCCGCAGCTCCCGTACCTCGGCCCTGAGCGTGGCCAGCTCGGTGAGCACGGCCCTGCCCAGCTCCTCGGTCGCCTGTACGGACTCCTCGGCGTGCTCCTCCTCCATCGCGCTGACCACCACCGCGATGAACAGGTTCAGTACCACGAAGGTGCACACCAGCATGAACGCCACGAAGAACACCCACGCCGACGGATGCACGGCCATCACCTCGCGGGTGATGTCGGACCAGGCGTCCCCGGTCATCATCTGGAACAGCGTGAACAGCGAGGTGGGCAGGTCGCCGAAATACTCGGGCGCGGTGACGTGATAGAGCTTCGTGCCCATCACCGCCGTGACGTAGAGCACCAGCGCCAGCAACAGCACGATCGAGCTCATCCCCGGCAGCGCGGTGAGCAGCGCGGTCACCACCCGGCGCAGGCTGGGCACCACGGAGATCAGCCGTAGCGCCCGCAGGATCCGCAGCGCGCGCAGCACCGAGAGCCCGCCCGCCGTGGGCAGCAGCGAGATCACCACGATCGCGGTGTCGAAGAGGTTCCACGGGTTGCGGAAGAACCGCCAGCCGTAGGCGTAGAGCTTGGCGGCCAGCTCGGCGACGAAGATGTAGAGCGCCAGGTGGTCGACGACGGTGAGCGCCGTCCCGTACCGCTCGACGAGCGTCGCCGAGGTCTCCAGCCCGAGGGTGGCCGCGTTGATCACGATGACGGCGACGAGGACCTGCTGGAAACGGTGCGTTTCGAACAGGCGGCGGAGACGCTCGCGCGGTGGCACGGGGGCTCCCGGGGGTCGGAGAGGCCAGAGACAAGCCAAGATCATAACGGACTGATGAAGTTCCGGATTCGCCATTGATATCGTGACCCATTACGGTCACGTGATCTTCACTGTCCGGAAACATCGCCCGTTCCGAAAACACGTACCGCGAACATTGTCCCTCAGCCCACGACGGCGGGCATGCTTCTCTTCCGGTGGCGTCGCATGACGCCGTCGCCGCCGAGCTGAACGCCGACGCTCGACCGGTGTACCCCGGTCGAGCGTCTCACCATGTCACCGTGCTGCTCGCCGCCGACAAGCGATCGTTCGGCGCCCGGAAGGTGCGGATGCGCGGGTTGGCCTGCGGCGGTGGCTGGTGGCGGTAGCGGAAACTTTGGCCGTGTCAGCGATCTTGGACCGTCGCCGTACGGGCGTCAGGCGGGTTTCCCGGTGCGGGCCAGCCACCCCGTGACGCCCAGCAGCGCCGCCGTCGCGACGGCGACCGCCGTCAGACCCGCCAGATCGGTGAACCACGACGGCATGACAGCGACAACGAGAAACGGCGTCAGGACGGCAGCCGTCCGGCGGCCCACAGAGGAGCGCAGTGCCATCACGGCCACCGCGCCGAGGGCGGCCGGCATCAGGACGGCCCCGAAGACCTTGGGCAGTACGGGGCCCACGACGCACACGGCCAGCACCCCGCCCACCCAGACCAGCAGCCGCCGAGACCCCATCCCAGCCGGGCGTCTCGCTGTGCTTCTCGCGGCCAACCATTGATCACCGTGTTGCGACGCCCCTTGAAACGTGCCATGTCGCGCGGGCCGTTTTCCGCTGGCCTTCCCGACGCGGGAAGCTAGTCCGGTTCCCCGGTCTCGGTGGCCCGGGGGGTGTCCTGGGGGCGGACGCAGTAGTCGCCGATGCCCGCCTCCAGCAGCGCGAAGCCGCGCTCGGCGTGCCGTCGCAGGTCGGGGGCGATGGCGTCGAGGCTCTCGCCCGCCAGCATGCGCTCGACGGCGTGGGTCATCAGCCGTTGCAGCACCGCGCTGACCTGGGCGGCCACGAAAACGGGGGTGAGGTCGCCGGGATCGGCACCGGCCTCCTCGGCGAGCGTCCTGGCGAGGGCCCTCTCCCGCGCCTCGTTCATCTCCCGCAGCCGGGCGTTGAGCGACGGGCTCCGGGAGAGCATGCGGGTGAAGGCGTCGCTTCCCTCGTGGAACCCGTAGCGGTGGTGGCGGGTGTCGAGCGCGTCCAGGAAGTCGCGGCGCAGCGCCTCCAGCGGGCTCTCGCCGGGCCTCCGCTCCCGTACGACCCTGCTCGGCAGGTCCTCGACGTCCTCCTGCCGGTCGAAGAGCAGGTCCTCCTTGGTGCCGAAGTAGTTGAAGACCGTGTTGACCGACACGTCGGCCGTCCTGGCGACCTCAGCCACCGTCACGTTGTCGAAGCCCTTCGTCACGAACAGCCACGTGGCGATGTCGGAGATGCGCTGCCTGGTCTCCCGTTTCTTGCGCTCGCGCAGGCCCTCGCTCATGGGGTCATTCTAGGTGCCGAACAAATTTTGTAGTGACTCTAAAATTGGTGTTACTGTAAAAATGGAGGCGATCAAATGATCAAGACATCGGCTTTGAGTAAGACCTTCCCCGGTGGCGTGGAGGCCGTCCGGGGCGTCGACCTGACCGTGGAGGCCGGAGAGATCGTCGGATTCCTCGGCCCAAACGGCGCGGGGAAGACAACCACGATGCGCATGCTGACCACCCTCGTACGTCCCACCGGGGGCACCGCCACGGTCGCGGGCCATGACCTGCTCACCGACCCGAGGGGGGTACGGCGGCGCGTCGGCTACGTGTCGCAGAGCGGCGGGATAGACCTGGCGAACCCGGTGGGGGAGGAGCTGGAACTGCACGCCATGCTGTACGGCACGCGCCCGGCCGAGGCGCGCGAGCGGGTCGCGCGGGTGCTCGACCGGTTCGGGCTCACCGGCCTGCGGGATCGGCCGGGGGGCGCGCTCTCCGGCGGTCAGCGCCGCCGTTTCGACCTCGCCTTCGGCCTGGTCCACGACCCCGTCCTGCTCTTCCTCGACGAGCCCACCACGGGCCTGGACCCGCAGAGCCGGGCCGCGCTGTGGGACCACATCAGGAGCCTGCGCGACGGGCTCGGCCTCACGGTCTTCCTGACCACGCACTACCTCGACGAGGCGGACGCGCTCGCCGACCGCCTGTTCGTCATCGACGACGGTGTGATCGTCGCCCAGGGCACCCCGGCCGAACTCAAGGGCGGCACCGGCACCCTCGACGACGTCTTCCTTTCCATCACCGGCCGCTCCTTGAGAGACGATCCCCCGGGAGACGACTCTCTGAGAGAGGACTCCCCGAGAGGGGATTCCCTGAGAGACGACTCCCTGAAGGGCGATTCCTTGAGAGACGACTCTCTGAGAAATGCCTCTCCAAGAGACGATTCCCTGAGAGATGCCCCCCTGAGAGGCGACTCCCCGGGAGACGACTCCCCAAGAAGTGACTCTCCGAGGGACGATCCGCCGGGCCCGCCCGGGACTGATGGCGGGCGGCGGGCGGCTCACATCGCGGCAGCGGGAGGGGAGCGATGAGCGTCGTCCGCGACACCTGGCTGATCTTCCGGCACAACGTCCGGATCTCCCTGCGGCAGAAGGCCGGGATCGTCTTCGGCGTCCTGCAGCCCCTGCTCTACCTGGTGCTGTTCGGCCCGCTGTTCGTCACGATCGGCCCCTGGGAGACGCTGATCCCCGGCCTGCTCATCCAGGTGGCGCTGTTCAGCGCGGGCCTGGCCGGGTTCGGCATCGTGATGGACGCCAGGGCCGGGGTGCTGGAACGGCTGCGGGTCACCCCGGCGCACCGCGTCTCCCTGCTGCTCGGCCGCGTCCTGGCCAGCTCGCTCACCCTGGTGATCCAGTCGATCATGCTGGTCGCGGTGGGGTACGCCTTCGGCCTGCGCGCGGAGATTCCCGGCGTGCTGGTCGCGCTGCTGCTGATGGTCCTGCTCGGCGTCAGCCTGGCCGCGCTGTCCAACGCGATCGCGCTCGTCATGAACCCCGAGGCGTTCGCGCCGATCATGAGCACGGCGATCGTCCCGCTGGTCCTGCTGTCCGGCGCGTTCCTGCCGATGTCGATGGCACCGGCCTGGCTGGACGTCCTGTCGCGCGCCACCCCGTTCCGCTACGTGCTGGAGGCCATGCGCGAGCTGTTCAACGGCCATTACGTGAACGGGACCGTCGGCCTCGGCGTCGCCGTGACCGTGGTCCTGTCCCTGCTCTGCGTCGCCGTGGGAACCCGCGTCTTCAACCGCGAGAACGCCTGACCACCCGGGCACTCCCGGAGCCGGGAAGACCTCAGCCCGGCGGGCCGTACGGCTCGATCCCCGGGTCGGAGTAGGGGCCGCCGCCCGCCTCCGGGGCGACCCGGCGGGCGGCGGACTCGCTCACCCGCAGGCCGTACAGCCCCTGTTCGGGGTCGATGAGCACCAGGCCGTAGTCGGTGTCGACATCCTCCTCGGGTAACTTCAGGCGCCGCATGGCCTGCGCGAGCGTCGCGTCGGGCGGGAGTCGTACGGTGATCAGGAGCATGCGCTCACGCTACGCGCTGGGCGCGGCGGCGTAGGGAGGTGAGGATTCCGGTGGTGTCGACGACGCCGTAGCCGTAGTCGTGGTCGAAGCCGAGGTCGCCCCGGTCGTCGGCGGTGCGCCGGAGCAGGGTGCGCAGCTGGGCGGGTGACAGGCGGGAGGAGGGCCACAGGGTGCGTACGGCCGCGACCAGGCCGGCGGCGACGGGGCACGCGGCCGAGGTGCCCGAGTCGGCCTCGTCGGCGCCGAAGGCCCGCGAGCCGGAGAAGTGGGTGTAGGCGCAGAGGTCCGGCTTGCGGGCGGTGAGGCGGCCGGGACCCTGCGAGGAGTAGCCGACCCGCTCGCCGCGGATGTCGACGCCGCCGACCGACAGGACGCCCGGGTGGGAGTTGGCACCCGTGATCGGCCGGTCGGCGTACGCGCACCGGCCGTCGGGGCAGTCGCGTCCGCAGTTTCCGGCGGCGAACAGCACGTCGGCGCCCGCCCGCTCCAGGCTGGAGACGATCAGGTTGAACGGGTGGGCCGGGTTGTCGGAGTAGTTACCGGGATGGCCCGCGGGGAAGTCCCAGCCGGGGGAGAAGGAGCCCCAGCTGTTGGTGACGACAAGGGAGCGCGAGGCGGCGGGCTGGGCTTCGAGGACGGTGCGCAGGTGGGCGAAGGCCGCCACCGCGTCCGACAGCAGGCCGTCCAGCGCGGTGCCGCCGGGACGCCGGGAGAGCAGCACGGGCACGTCGATCAGCGACGCCCTCGGGGCGGCGATGAGCGCGTCGAAGGCGCACATCGTGCCGTGGTCGACGGGGAACTCGCCCGCGTCGCCCCGTACTCCCGACGGCTTCCAGCTGTGCCGCGCGTCGAGGGCCACGGCGCGGTCGAGGTGCCGGGCCACGTGCGCGGCGTTGACGCCGGTGTCGAGCACCGCGAGCGCGACGCCCGAGCCGTCGAGGCCCTCGCGGGCCAGCTCGGCGACGCCGAGCAGCCGCTCCACGTCGCGCCAGTCGCCCACCGGGGGCGTTCCGCCGCAGGTGAGGCCCCGCTCGATCATCGGGTCGGCGAAGACTCCCACGACGTCGGGACGGAGCGAGGGCAGCAGGGTGATCCGGGTGGAGACCTCGTCGTCGGAGATCTCGCCGCGGACCAGGACGGAGGCCTCGTCGTCGGCGAAGGAGAACGTGAGCGGCTGGTTGAGGGAGAGGGGGTCGCCCCCGACCGCGGGAACCGGGCGGGGCGCGAGGACCGGGGTGAAGGAGGGGTCCACGACGACCCCGGGCAGCGCGTCGGCGACGTCGGCCGCCGGAGTGCTCACCGCGGGGTCGGCCACGGCCGCGACGACATCGGGGGAGGGACGGAGCTGGAGCAGGACCCGCATGTGCACCACCGAGGCTTGAGGGAACCGGGTTGACCACGTTCCTTCATCCGCCTTGACCACGTCCAGCCGTTGAAACCATCCCCTAACTGGACTCATGGGTTGTAAACCATGCAAACGACAGGCGTGGATTTCCTTCCCTGCGCGGGTGCCGGTCACTAGCGTTGGGAGCCATGACCGCAGAGGCGGAGACGACTCCACCCCCCAGCCCCGATGTCCGGCACACACACTGGCTGAGCACGCGGCCCAGACTGATAGTGGCCAGTGGCTTCATGCTCTTCCTTGAGCTGGCCCTGATCCGGTGGACCGGGTCGAACATCGTTCATCTGAGTTACTTCACCAACTTCGTCCTGCTGGGGTCCTTCCTCGGCATCGGGCTCGGCTTCCTGCGGGTGGGACGCAGCACCCGGCAGCCGTACTACTCGCCGATCGTGCTGGCCGTCCTGGTCCTGGTCGTGTGGCTCTTCCCGGTCACCGTGGACCGCCAGACCGAGGGGGTCCTGTACTGGACGAGCCTGAGCGCCAGCGGCCCGCCCGCCTGGCTGATCCTTCCGGTGATCTTCGCGGCGGCGGCGATCGTGCTGATGGGCCCGGCCGAGCTGGTCGGGCGGTGCTTCCCCGAGCTCGAACGGCTGGAGGCCTACCGCTACGACCTGATCGGCAGCCTCAGCGGCATCGGGCTGTTCACCGCGCTGTCGTTCCTCAGCGCGCCCCCGGTGGTGTGGGGCACGATCGCCGCGATCGCCTACGCGGTGCTGCTCTGGCCCCGCAGGGTCTGGGCCCGCGCGGCGCTGCTCGTGCCGTCGCTGATCGTCGTCGGCGTCCTCGCGACGGAGACGCTGACGGCCGGGGCGCTGTGGTCGCCCTACTACAAGGTGACCTACGTGCGCGGCTACTGGAACGACGTGCCGCTGATGAACATCGACGTCAACGGCATCCCGCACCAGCAGGCCACCCCCGCCAAGAGCCGCCTGGAGTGGGAGCGCCAGTACGCCCTCCCGTACGAGCGGGCGGCCTCCGGCAAGCTGGACAACGTGCTGATCGTGGGCGCGGGCAGCGGTACCGACGTGTCGATCGCGCTGTCGAAGGGGGCCAAGCACGTGGACGCCGTGGAGATCGACCCCAAGCTGCTCGAACTCGGCCGCTCCTACCACCCGGACAAGCCCTACGACGACCCCCGGGTCACCACCCACGTCACCGACGGCCGCGCCTTCCTGGAACGGACCTCCGACAAGTACGACCTGATCCTCTTCGCGCTGCCCGACTCGCTCACCCTGGTGTCCGGGGCGAGCTCGCTGCGGCTGGAGAGCTACCTGTTCACCCAGCAGGCGATGGAGGCGGCCAGGGACCACCTCAAGCCCGGCGGGGCCTTCTCGATGTACAACTACTACCGCGAGACCTGGCTGGTGGACCGCCTCGGCTCCACCATGCAGGCCGCCTTCGGCCACAAGCCCTGCGTCGACATCGTCAGCGAGACCGGTCAGCAGGCGGTGATCACCGCGGGGCTCACCACCGAGGCGCAGCGGTGCGGCTCCGAGTGGGCGGGGGCGACCCTGGACACCCCGCCCCCGGCCAGTGACGACCGGCCCTTCCTCTATCTGAAGGACCGGACGATCCCGCAGATCTACATCATCACCCTCGGGCTGATCCTCATCGTCAGCCTGCTCGCCGTCCGGGCCGTCGCCGGTCCGTACCGGCGGATGCGCCCGTACGCCGACCTCTTCCTGCTCGGGGTGGCGTTCCTGCTGCTGGAGACCAAGAGCGTCACCGGGTTCGCGCTGCTGTTCGGCACCACCTGGGTGGTGAACGCGATCGTGTTCGGCGGGGTGCTGGTCGCCGTGCTCGCCGCGGTGGAGGTGACCCGCCGCTTCCGGGTGCCGTCTCTACCCGTGATGTACGGCGTGCTGCTCGCCGGGCTGGTCCTGGCCTGGCTGGTGCCCAACTCCTGGCTGCTGGGCCTGCCGCTGCCGGTGCGCGCGGTGGTCGCGGTGGTCGTGGCGTTCCTGCCGATCTTCGCGGCCAACGTGGTGTTCGCCAAGCGCTTCGCCGACTCCGCGGACGCCACCGTGTCCTTCGGCGCCAACCTGCTGGGCGCGATGGTCGGCGGCTGCCTGGAGTACCTGGCACTGGTCATCGGCTACCAGGCCCTGCTGATTGTGGCGGGCCTGATCTACCTGGGCGCCTTCGCCCTGCTGCCCAGGACCGGCGGGACCGCTGGGAGCGCCGGGAGCGTCGGGACGGGGGTCAAGGTCGGCTGATCCCGGGGAGTTCCGGGAGAAGCGTCGTGGCCCGTCCTCCTTCGCGGGGGACGGGCCACATGCGTACACGGGGGTGTCAGAACCCGCAGAGATCGTTCAGGGACTCGGCCTCGCCCTTGCCGTTCGGGGTGGGCGTCTGGCTGGGAGAGGCCGCCACCGTCGTCCTGGAGGGCTTGGGCGTGGCGGCGGGCGCCGCGCCGCTCGTGCCGGGGGAGGCCGTCGCGGCCAGGGGGCGGCGGGCGGGCCGCAGCGACTGGCTCACCGTCCTGGCGGCCGCGGTACGGATCTTCTGCCAGTCGGGCGAGCCGGTGTAGAACTCCGGCGGCACGAACTGGAGGCTGACGATCCTGGCGTCCTTGACCTTCAGTCCCAGCTCGGTGATGTGCTCCAGCAGTTCGCGGGGGATGTCGGTCTTGGCCATCTTCTTGGCCACGTTCGCGATCTTGACGAAGTTGGTGAGCACGACCGACGGGGTGGCCTGCTGGGCGAAGGCGCCGATGACGCAGCGCTGGCGGGCCATCCGGGAGAAGTCGTCGCTGCCGACGCGGGAGCGCCCGTACCAGAGAGCCTCCTCGCCGGAGAGCTTCCGGAATCCGGCCTTGATGGTCCCGGCGGTGCCGTAGAGGCCGCCCCAGGGGACGTCGCGCTCGACCTTGATCCTGAGGCCGCCGATGGCGTCCACCAGGTGGGCGAAGCCGAACATGTTCACCAGGGCGTAGTAGTCGATCTTCAGGTTGAGGGTGAAGCCGATGGCGTCCATGAGCGCCCGGGGGCCCCGCTGCCCGTTCTTGATCCCGGGCATCAGCTCGGGGTGGTCCTCGGCGTACTGCCAGACCTCGTTGAGCAGGCCGCCGTTGGGCAGCTCGCGCATGAAGCCGTTGGGGAACCGCTTGCCGAGCGCGCTGTTGGGCGGGAAGCGGACGTGCTGGAGGTTGCGGGGGAGGCTGAACATGGCGGTGTTGCCGGTCGCGACGTGCACGCTGGCCATGGTCATGCTGTCGGTCCGCACGCCCTCCCGGTTCCCGGCGCCGTCGCCGCCGACGAGCAGGAAGTTCACCCGCTTGCGCCCGCCCCAGGGGTCCTCGTGCTTGACGGGGACGGCCGTGGGGTTGTCCGAGGCGCTCTCGAAGATGGTGTTGGCCGCCTCCTTGACGGTCAGCACGGTGCTCGCGGTCAGCGCGAACGGCGCCATCACCGACACGCACAGCACGCCGACCGCGATGCCCGACACGATCTGTCCCCTGCCGCTGAGCCGGTTGGGCCCGAGGGAGACGTAGGAGAAGAGCACCAGCAGGAACCAGGCGATCGCGCCGACGATGGCCAGGACCGCCCCGGTCATCAGCGTGCTGTCGCGGGCGACGAACCCCGCGTTCCCCTCGCCGCTGAGGACGAGCGCGCCGACCAGGATGGCCAGCAGCAGCGCGCCGAAGATCGTGATCAGGATGTATCCGGTACGGCGGTGTCCCGACCGCAGGTGGGCCGCGCCGGGCAGGAGCGCCGACAGCGCGGTCCAGCCGATGAGCGCGCCGACCGTCAGCGGCTTGGCGAACCGAGGCCGCTTCCCGGGCGGAGCGGGCGGGCCGGGTGGCCCTGGGGGGCCGGGAGGTTCCGGAGGTCCGGTCGGGGGTCCGGCCTGGCCCGCTCCCTGAGCCTGTACCGGCTTCCCGGCCTGTATCGGCCCCCCGCCCTGGCCCGCTCCGGCCGCTCCGGTCTGGGAGGGGGAGGCCGTCCGGCTGTTGGGCGCACCTTGGGGAGGGAGGGTTTCCTGCCCGCCGTGCACGGCCTGCTCGCTGTGCGCGGCCTGCCCGTTGCGTACGTCGTGCGGGGGAGGGGTCCCCTGCCCGGCGCCCTGGAGGGGCGGCGTCTCCTGCCCGGTGGCGGCGCCCCGTACGCCGCCCCCGGGCTGCGAGGACGGCGTCCCTGGCACGCCCTGGACCGGGTCGGGAACCGCCCGGAGCCCGTTGCGCGCGTCCCGGGCGGGGGGCGCCTCCTGCCCGGCGGCGGCGCCCCGGGCCTGTGGCGGGCCGGAGGGGGGCTGCGTCTCGGCAGGACCTCGCGCGCCGCCACGGCCCGCGCCCTGGCTTCCACTACGGCGCCGGGGGCGCCGTTTCCCACTGTCGCCGGCGAGATCCCCCGAGTCTTGCCCAAGGCGCATCGTCACACCGCTTCCTACTACGTCTTGCCCCGGTCTACCTGGCAAAACAGCCGAGGTTCCCCGATTGAACGGAATTTGCCAGGATTCTAGTCCCCATACCTGGACATGACAGACAGATCGCTAATCTGTGGTTAATGATCCCTTAAGCCGTGACGTCATCTAGGACGTCGTCGAGGACGGCGCCAGCCAGGTGTTGCACTGGAACGCCTTGTTCTTCTCGTAGCCCTGGCGGAACCACCGGTTGTTGTTCGCCGGGGAGCCGTGGTCGCGGGGATAGCCGGGCCAGTCGCCCACGCGGGAGTAGAAGTAGTAGAGGGTGTTGCGCCGGGCCGGGGTGACCGGATAGCTGGCCGAGACCGAGCGCATGAACATCGCGCCGAAGCAGGTCGCCTGGAGCTCGAACCGGCGGCTGAGCGCGAGTTTCCCGCTCCGGCTGCCGGAGCGCAGCGACTTCTGCCACCAGGTGTTGGACAGTCCCGACATCTGCTGCACGTGGTGCCCGTACTCGTGCGCCATCATGCTGATGACCCCGCCGTGCCATTCGGTGATGGAGCCGTACCCGCCGGAGTTGCCCACCCCCCGCGTCATCGCCCTGGTGGAGGCGTAGATGGTGGTGTTGCGCGGGCAGTAGTACGGCACCATGCTGCCCGGCGAGGGGAAGTCACCGCAGGCGCCGCGGCCCTTCGTCGCGGTGAGGGCGTAGCCGGGCGGGCGCCAGTCCATGCCCTGCTTGCGCATGATCTGGGACCAGCCCTTGTCCATGCACTTGGACGTCCTGAGGATCAGCGCCTTGAGCTGGCTGTGGCTGTAGATGCTGGCCGATCCCGCGGGGCAGTTCACCCGGGGAAGCCCTCCCGCCCGGTAGAGCGTGTTGTTCTCCAGGCTGGTGTTGAGCGTCCGCACCTTGGCCGGGGGCGCGATCGTGTCCTCCGAGATGTCGGAGGAGGCCGTCGTCCGCCTCGGCTCGGCGGACGCGCTCCGCTCGGGCTCCGCGGTGGGTGTGTACGACGGCCTGCTGTCCGGATAGGTGGGCAGCGGCGGGATCGCGACCGGCGAGGCCGGGTCCAGCCGGAGGTTGCTCTTGACCACCGCGCCCATCACCGCGAGCCCGACGAACAGCAGCGCGACCAGGCCGAGGATCCCGCCGACGATCGGCCCGGCGCCGGAGCGGGGTCGCTGCGGCTGCCACTGCGGCGGCGGGTAGGCATGCCGCTGCCGGGGGTCCGGCGGCGGTGGTGGCGGGGCCGGATGGCCGTACGGCATATGGCCGCCGGGCCGCGCGGGCGGCTGCGGGTAGCCCTGTCCCGGCGGTGGGTGCTGCGGACGCACCGGCGGGGGTGGGAGGTGGTGTGGCGGATACCCCGGTGGCGGCGGCTGGGGGTGGCCCCGGGGCGGTCCCTGCGGTGGCCCCTGGGGCGGGTGTCCCCGGCCGGGCGGCGGCGGGGGCGGGTATCCGTATCCGGGAGGGAATCCCTGTCCTGGCGGCGACGCCGGGTGGCTCCCGTGCCCCGGCGGTGTCGCTGGATGGTTTCCCTGTCTCGGTGGTGCCGCTGGATATCCCTGTGCCGGGGGCCCCTGTCCCGGTGGTGGATGTCCCTGCCCCGGATACGCGGGCAGCCGCGAATATCCCTGGCCTCCCTGCGCCGGGGGCCCCTGTCCCGGCGGTGGCTGCGGTGGATACCCCGGTGGTGGCGGCTGAGGATGGCCCTGAGCCGCCCACGCGGGGGGTGCCTGATGAGGTTGCCCCTGTGGTGGAAGGGGTGGTGGAGGGTACTGCCCGTTGCCTGTCACGCTGTCTCCCCGTTAACCCGAGCGTCCGGTATGAGCTGCAGGTCCGGACTTTTGCCGAATTTGGGGCGTAAGCATACTGATTTATCATCCGTCACGGATGTCGCTGCATTCGATTACATTCCGAAATCATCCGAGGTGATCTCCGCGATGTGCCGGACCGATCCAGGGCCCGTGACCTAGCTTCAAATCATGAATCTGCAGCAGCTCCGCTATGTGGTCGCGACGGCGGAGCATCGCACCATGACCGACGCGGCCAGGTCGCTGTACATCGCACAACCTGCCCTTTCCCGTGCGATCAGGGATTTGGAACGAGAGCTCGGGATGACGTTGTTCGCACGTTCCGGACGTGGCGTGGTCGTCACGGCCCAGGGACGCCGGGTGGTCAAACTGGCCCGGGAGGCACTCGACGCCGTCCGCGAGATCGAGGCACTGTCCACGCACGGCCACGCGTCCGAGGCGGAGCTCCGCATCGCCTCGATACCCAGCCTCGAACCGGGGCTGGCAGGACGCCTCCTCCCCGCGTACACCGCCGAACATCCCGGGGTACGCATTCACATCGTCCGCTGTGACGGGCGGGACGGCGTGGTGAGCGCCATCAGGGACCAGCGGGCCGATCTCGGCCTGACGGACCTGCCCGTCCCCACCGATCTGATCAGCCACCCGCTGGAGCGCCAGGAGATCGTGCTGATCTCCCCGCCCGGCGTGGACCTGCCCGACCCGGTGCCGATGAGGAGACTCAACGGCATGCGACTGGTGCTGCCGGTTCCCGGCAGTTCCCGGCGCAGGGAGTTCGACGCGCTCTTCGCCAAGCACGGTGTGGCCCCCGTGGTGGCGACGCAGCTCGACGAGCGGGGCAACTGGCTGAACACCGTCCGCTCGGGTACGGCCTCGATGCTCTGGTACCGGGGGATGGCCGAGCAGGCCGCCCGCGCCGGGCTCGTGGTCCGCACCCTCGATCCCTCGGTCCGCCGGGTGATCGCCATCGTTCACGCGCGACGGCGGTTGCCCGCCATCGCTCAGGAGTTCCTGTCCGTGGCCGAAAGTGGGTCGGCCGCGTAGGAGCCCCCGAGGCTCGTCAGTTCTTGTTCCCCAGTTTTCCCCCAGAGGCGGCGCAGGTGGGAGCGCCGTCCTCTCCGACACCGGGTTATAGGCTCGGTCTCGATGACTATCTTGCGCCTGCGCGGCCGTGAGTTCCGGCCCGGCGAGTTCGCGATCATGGCGGTGGTCAACCGCACCCCCGACTCCTTCTTCGACAGGGGAAGGACGTACGGCTTCGCGGCGGCCCTGGAGGCGGTGGACGGTGCCGTCGCGGGAGGCGCGGACATCGTCGACATCGGCGGCGTCAAGGCGGGTCCCGGCGACGAGGTCGATCCCGCCGAGGAGATCCGCCGGGTGGCCGATCTGGTCGCCGAGGTCAGGCGCCGTCATCCCCGGCTCGTCATCAGCGTCGACACCTGGCGCGCGGAGGTCGCCGAGGTCGTCGCCGAGGCGGGCGCGGACCTCCTCAACGACACCTGGGGCGGGGTCGACCCCGAGCTGGCCGGGGTCGCCGCCAAGCACGGCATCGGCCTGGTCTGCGCGCACGCCGGACGGGTGACCCCGCGTACCCGCCCGCACCGGATCGCCTACGCCGACGTGGTCGCCGACGTCATCGGCTACACCGTCGGCCTCGCGGAGCGCGCCGTCGCCGCGGGGGTGCCCAGGGAGTCGGTCCTCATCGACCCGGCGCACGACTTCGGCAAGAACACCTGGCACTCCCTGGAGGTCAGCCGCCGCCTGGACGAGATGGTCGCCACCGGCTGGCCGGTGCTCGTCGCGGTCTCCAACAAGGACTTCGTCGGCGAGACCCTCGGCGGCCTGCCGGTGGACGAGCGCCACGCCGGGACCATGGCCACGCTGGCGGTCTCCGCCTGGCAGGGCGCCCGGGTCTTCCGCGTCCACGACGCCGCGTCCGCCCGCGCCGCCCTGGCCACCGTCGAGGGACTGCGCCGGTGACGGCGACAGTGCCGGTGCTGCCATCAACGCCGGTGCCGCCGTCGTCGGACCGAGCCGTTGACAGTGCCGCCGCTGCCGCCGGTACCGGTACCGGTACCGGCGATGACGCCCGCCTCGCCTCGCATCGCGAGTACACCTCTCCCGCGGGCGCCGAGCCGCCCGCCGCACGCACGGACGGGAGCCCGACCCATGCCGGAAGAACTGCTCGACCACCTCGTCTACGCCACCCCCGACCTCTACGCGACCGTACGGGAGCTCGCCGACCTGCTCGGCGCGGAGCCCGCCGAGGGTGGGCGCCACGTGGGCCTGGGCACCCGCAACTTCCTGCTCGGCCTGGGCGGGCGCCGCTACCTTGAGATCATCGGCCCGGATCCCGACCAGCCGGATCCCGGCCTCGCCCGGCCGTTCGGCCTTGACCTGCTGCCGGGCCCGCGCCTGGTCACCTGGGCGATCCACCCGGCCGACCTCGACGCGACCGTCGTACGGGCCCGCGAGCGCGGCTACGAGCCGGGCGACGTCCACCCGATGTCGCGCCGCACCCCGGAGGGGGAGCTGCTGGAGTGGCGCCTCACGTCCTCGCCCGACGACACCGGCGACGGGCTGGTCCCGTTCCTGATCGACTGGGGGAGCACCGCGCACCCCGCCGAGCGCGGCCTGCCCGTGGTGCGGCTGACCTCCCTCACCGCCTTCCATCCCGATCCCGCGGCCGTCGCCGCGGACCTGGCCGCGCTCGGGGTCGAGCTGGAGGTGGCCGCGGGTGACGAGCCCCGCCTGGTGGCCGTGCTCGGCGGGATCAGGCTCTCGTAGGGCGTCGTCCGCACGTGGGGGTGCATCGCGTGCTCCATCGGACCCGCGCCCTGGTCGGCCGCCGCCGGTTCGGCGCCTCCGCGCGAGTATCCGTGAGCCGGGTTTCCGGCCGAAGTGCCGGTATCAATATTCACCGAGGTTGCCGCACATCGTAATAGCCGTTTATTGATGATGTTTGACATCGATGTTTCGCGGTGAATATCGCGGCCTGTTTTTATGGCCGGCTCCGGTATTCCGCGCCGGGCGCCCAAGAGAAGCCCGGGAGAAACGGATCGGGCCACCCGTTGGGGGGGACGGGTGGCCCGATCGCGAGGCGGGGGCGCGCCTCGCATTCCAGGAAGGTCTACTGCGAGGTGATCCGGACGTTGTCGACCCCGGCCTCCACCAGGCTCGCCCCTGAGGCGTCGGCCGCGTCCACGACGACGCGGACGACCTGCCCGGCGTGGCTGGAGATGTCGGCCGTGGCGGTGGCCCAGGCGGCGGCGCGGTTGGACGCGGCACCGGCCTGGTTCAGCACGGTCGTGGTGGTCGCGCCGACCACGCGGACCCGGACGTAGTCCGCGCCGCTCGCGTTGTTCAGGTGGCCGAGATACCAGGAGTAGGACAGCGTGAGCGTCCCGCTCGCGGGCAGCGTGATCGCCGGTGACTGGGCGCTCGTCACGCCGCCGTCGATATCGCCGTCGCCCGCGCCCGTCCCGGCCGCCGCACCGCTGACCAGCCCGTACGTGCCGCTGGGGGTGGTGCCGGGCTGGGTGGTCACGCCGCCGCTCGACGTCTGCCCCGGGTCGCCGCGCTCGAAGCGGCCCGCGGTCGCGGTGTCGGTGCCGCCGGGGTTGACCGTCCAGCCGCGCTCGGCCTCGAAGTCGTCGGAGTAGACCACGGTGGGCTCGGGGCCGGGGCCGCCCCCTCCGACGTACAGCAGCAGGTTCGGCGATCCGGTGCCGGGGTTGGTCACCACGCCGGGCGTCGCGTTGGTGACGATCGTGTCGCGTACCTGCGCCGGGGTGGCGGTGGGACTGCCGCTGAGGACCAGCGCCGCCGCGCCCGCGACGTGCGGGGAGGCCATCGAGGTGCCGTTGATCGTGTTGGCGGCGGTGTCGTTCGTGTTCCAGGCCGAGGTGATGGCGGAACCCGGGGCGAACAGGTCGAGGCAGGTGCCGAAGTTGGAGTAGGACGCGCGGGCGTCGGTGCTGGTGGTGGCGCCCACCGTGATCGCGGCGGGAACCCGCGCGGGGGAGCGGGTGCACGCGTTGGTGCTCTCGTTGCCCGCGGCGAGGGCGTACACGACGCCGGAGGCGATGGAGTTGGAGACCGCGGTGTCGAGTGTGGCGCTCGCGCTGCCGCCCAGGCTCATGTTGGCCACGGCCGGTTTGACCGCGTTGGCGGTGACCCAGTCGACGCCCTCGATGATGACCGAGGTGGAGGTGCTGCTGCCGCAGCCGAACACCCGCACGCCGACCAGCGTGACGGCCTTGGCGATGCCGTACTGGCCGCCGCCGACCGTTCCCGAGACATGGGTGCCGTGGCCGTTGCAGTCGGCCACGTCGTTGTCGTCGTCGTAAACGTCGCGTCCCGCCTGCGCCCGCCCGCCGAAGTCGGAGTGGGTGACCCGGATGCCGGTGTCGATGATGTAGGCCCGCACGCCGGAACCGGTGTTCGGCGCGGTGTAGTTGCCGTCGAGCGGCAGGTTCCGCTGGTCGACCCGGTCCAGGCCCCACGAGGACACGGCCTGGTTGACCAGGGTGAACTCCTGGTCCTGCTCAACGTAGGCGACGTCGGGCCTGGCGGCGATCCGCCGGGCCTGCTCCTCGTCGGCCCGGATGGCGAAGCCGTTGACGGCGCGCTGGTAGACGGCGCTGACCCGCGCGCCCTCACCTTCGGCGACCTCGCGGGCCCTGCGGTCGCGGTCGGCGCGGCTGAACTGACCCTTGAGGACCACGATGTAGCTGCCGGGGAGCGCGGTCGCGCTGTCCGCCTTGACGATCGAACCGGTGGAGCCGGTGGAACCCGTGTGCTGCCGCGCCGAGGCCGGGGTGACCGAGCCGAGGGCGAGCAGGAGTGCGGCGGTGACCAAGCCCGCTAATCGGATGGAGGCGGGGATCTTGCTCATGTTCGCGGACCTCCTGGAGGGGGGTGGGCCCGGCATCCCGGTCGGGGATCCCGGGCGGCGGTGGAGCGTCCCCATCGTCGGCCAGCATGATATTTACCGCAATAACATGACTGAGGTAAATCAATTTGTTATGGAAGTCGTGCGTACGTCGTGCGTACGAAGTCAGGAGTAGATACCGGAAAGGAAGCGGATCAGGATAGCCTCTCGCCGGTCGGCGGGAAGGGCGTCGAGAACCGCGTTGACCACGGCCATCTCCGGCTGCCCCGAGCCGCCCAGGTCCACCCCGGCCGCCGCCGCCAGCTCACCGAAGGCGGCGTCGTCGAGCGCGTCCAGGTCCAGGCCCGCCACCAGCTCGACCAGTCCCTCCGGCAGCTCCGCGGGCCCCCGCTCGCGCGCCGCCTCCGCGGCCTCCGCGATCACCTCCAGCATCGCCTCGACGCCCCGCAGGGTCACCCCGGTCACCGTGATGTGGATGTTGGCCGGGATGCCCGCGTAGGACAGCTGCGGCTGCAGGAACCACCCGCGCCTCCTGGCCTCGTCCGACAGCACGAACACGTCCACCCCGTCGGTTTCCGTGGAGCCGAAGGCGACCAGCGCCGACTCCGGGTCGCCGAGCACCCGCAGCCCCGGGATCTTCGCGATGCCCTCGCGGAGCTCGCGGGCCGCGGCCAGGGTGGTACGGCCGAGCTCCAGGTAGCCCTCCCGGCCCAGGGCCTGGAAGGTGGCCCACGCGCCGCCCAGCGGGCCCGCGGACTTCGAGCTCTGCACGGTGGCGTTGATCAGCGTGTAGCCGGGCCACGACGCCGAGGCGAAGTACGCTTTGCGCCTCATCGCCGGGTCGGCGAACAGCACGACCGACGCGCCCTTGGGGGCGTAGCCGAACTTGTGCAGATCGCACGAGAGCGACGTGACCCCGGGCACCGACAGGTCGAAGGGCGGGATGTCCGCCCCGGCCTCGCGCAGCCACGGCAGCAGCCACCCGCCCACGCAGGCGTCCACGTGACACGGCACGCCGCGCGCGGCGGCGACCCCGGCGATCTCGGCGACCGGGTCCATCACGCCCTGCGGGTAGGACGGAGCCGAGGCGACCACCAGGACGGTGTCCTCGGTGATCGCGGCCTCGACGTCCGAGGCGGAGGCGCGGAACGTCACCAGGTCCACCGGTACGGCGTCCACCACGAGCCCCAGGTAGTGCGCGGCCTTGTGGAAGGCCGGGTGCGCGGTCACCGGGACCACCATCCGGGGACGCCCCCCGGTCTCCCGCGCGTCCCGCGCCGCCTTCACCGCCAGCATGATCGACTCGGTGCCCCCGCTGGTGAAGATGCCCGACCCTCCGCCGAGCAGCCCGGCGACCGCGCCGACGACCTGCTTCTCCATCTCCACCACGCTGGGGAAGGCCGTCGGGTCGAGGGTGTTGACCTCCAGCATCTCGAAGTAGGCCCTGGCGGAGGCCTCGTGCACCTCGGGCCGCCCGGTGTCGTAGACGTACGCGGTCACCTTGCCGCCGCGCACCGGCAGGTCGTCCCGCTTGAGGCGGGCGATCTCGGCCAGCAGTTCCTCGGTGCTGCGGCCCTTGTCAGGCAGGCTCATGGATCTCCTCGGGGGTACGGCTCACGCGGGCCGGAAGGGTACGGCCCGCAGGGGCTGCCGGGAAAGTGCAAGCATCACATGAATCGCACCGTACGAGGGATCCGGCGGCCCGCCGGGCGGGGGCGGTGGTCAGGAAGGGGAGTTGTGCCGTACGAGCGGCTTCGCGGCTCGTGGCTCGGCTGGGGGCTGGTCACGGGCGGGCGTTTCCCGGGGCGACGGGTGGGGGTGGTGGTCAGGACGGGGGAGGGGAGCCGGGCAGGGCGGCGACGCGGTGGACCATCTGGTGCAGGTAGACGCGGAACCGCCGCAGCACCGCGGGATCCTCCGCGTCCTGGCGGTTGCCCTCCCCGTCGAGCACCCCGCCCTGGCAGAAGCCGTGCACGCACCACACCACCGACCAGAAGGCGTACTTCATGTCGATGTCGGCGTCCACGTACCCGGCCTCCACCGCGGGGGTGATCACGCTGGAGACGAGGTCGATCTGCGGCTGGACGTATCTCCGTTCCAGCTCGGTGACGTCGCTGGCGTCCGCGAGCCACCGGTGCATCCAGAGGGAGGGGAACTCGGGGTGGGCGAGGCAGAAGTCGAGGTAGTGGTCGATGACCCGGTGGATCACCAGCGCCGTCTGCTCGGGGGTCACCGCGGGCATCCCCTCCAGCGCCTTCACCAGGGACGCCCGCTCGGCCTGGTACTCCCGCTCCATGATCTCCAGGTAGAGCTCCCGCTTGCCGTCGAACTCCTCGTCGAGGGCCTCGACGCTCAGCCCGGCGGCGTCGGCGACCTGGCTCGCGGACGTGCTGTCGTACCCCAGCGCGGCGAACAGGCTGGTGGCGACCCGCAGGATGAGCTCCCGCCGGCTACCGTCAACGGAAGTCATAAAGGTGACGCTAGGTCCCGGGCGATCGCCCGGCCAAGCGGATGAGGCACAAGCCTCAGTCAAGATAGCGGAAGCCGTACGACCGCGCGGAGGCCCGGGGAGGCGTCCTCCAGGTGGACCGCGCCGCCGTGGGCGTGGACCGTCTCGCGCACGATGGCCAGGCCCAGCCCGGCCCCGCCCTCGTCGCGGCTGCGCGCGCTGTCCAGCCGGGTGAACCGGTCGAACACCCGTTCCCGGTCGGCCTCGGGGATACCGGGCCCGTCGTCGGTGACGGTCAGCACGGCGTCGGCCCCCTCGGTCCGCAGCTCGACCACCACCGGGGCGGAGGTGTGCCGCAGCGCGTTGTCGACCAGGTTGACCAGCACCCGGCCCAGATCCAGCGCGTCCCCGGTGACCCTGATCGGCCTGCCCTCCGGCTCGCCGACGGCCGCGCCGCCCCCGCCTCCCGGCCAGTCGGTGACCATGCCGGACCTGCCCTCAGGGCCGCCGGTGACCGTGTCGGCCCCGTCTCCCGGCTCGCGGGTGACGGCCCCGTTCACCGGGTTGCCGGTGACCGCGCGGGCCTCGCTTCCCGGGTTGCCGGTGACCGCGTCGGGTCCGTTTCCCGGCGCGTCGCCGGGTTCTCCGGCGATCCGCACCGTGACGGCCTCGCCGTACCGCTCGACGGTCTGGGAGACCAGCTGGTCCAGCTCCACCGGCTCCCCCCGCGCGGGCGTGCCGCCGCGCTCGTCCAGGCGGGCCAGCGAGAGCAGGTCCTCGGCCAGCCGGGACAGGCGCATGGTGTCCTCCAGCACGCCCTCGGCCGTCTCCCGCCAGTCCTGCCCCTCGGGGTGGCCGAGGGCCACCTCCAGCTGGAGCCGGATGCTCGCCAGCGGGCTGCGCAGCTCGTGCGCGGCGTCCGAGACCAGGGCCCGCTGCCGGATACCGGCCTTCTCCAGCCGGGCCAGCATCGCGTTCAGCGTCGTGGCCAGGCTGTGCACCTCGTCGCGCGCCTCGGGCACCGGCAGGCGGCGCGAGCGGGCGGTGTCGGTGATCTCGTCCGCGCCCCGGCGCAGCGCCGCGATCGGCCGCAGGGTCCCGCCGATGATCACCCAGCTGGCTCCGGCGAGCAGGATCAGCAGCAGCGGCGTTCCGACGATCAGCACGTGCCCGGCCGTGGAGATGCTGGTCTGCACCTCGCTGAAGGGACGCGCCGCGATCACCGTCTGTCCCCGGTCGGCGCTGAGCACCCGGACGCGGAGCATGTGCGGGATGCCGTACGGCTTGCCGTCCAGGAAGCGCGCCCCGCCCCTGTCGATCGTCGCCGCCCGCTCCCCGGCGTCCAGCAGCGGCACCAGCCTGTCGGTGCCGGTGGTCGTGTGGGTGATCCGTCCCGCGCCGTCGATCACCTGTAGGAGCGTGCCGTCCGGCGAGGTCATCTCGTTGGGCAGCCGTCCGGCGTCGGCCAGCGAGACCGTCTCCCTGGCCCGCTGGTAGATCGAGTCGTCGATGGTGGTCAGCAGCGCGTTGCCGAGCACGGTGATCATCACGTAGGCCGAGACCACCAGCGCCACCGCCAGCACGGCCGAGGCGACCGCCGTCAGCCGGAAGCGCAGGCTCTTGCGCCGCCACCGGCCGACCGCGCGCCCTCCCCCGTGCGCGACCGCGTCGGCCGGGGAGGCCGGGGAGGCCGGGGAGACCGGGGAAGCCGTGCCGGTACGGGAACCCGTGCCCGCCCCGGCGGCGGCCCGCTCCCGGGGGACCCGGTGGCCCAAGAAGTCCTCGCGCTCCCGGTGGGTCTGGTGTCCCAAGGAGTCCTGGCGGTTCAGGGATTCCTGGCGCTGCCCGGGGTTCTGGCGGTCCCGGGGGGCCGGATCAGCCGCCATCGCCGGCCAGCCGGTATCCCGCTCCCCGTACCGTCTGCAGCGCGTTCCGGGAGAACGGCACGTCGATCTTGCGCCGCAGGTAGCCGACGTAGACCTCGACCACGTTGGGATCGGTGTCGAAGGTGTCCCAGACGTGCTCCAGGATCTCCGTCTTGGAGACCACCTCGTCGTGGTGGCGGAGCAGGAACTCCAGCAGCGCGAACTCCCTGGGCGTCAGCTCCACCGGTGTCTCGCCCCTGGTGACGCGCCGCCGCGCCGGGTCGAGCGCCAGATCCCCGGCCCTCAGCACGGACGGGCGCCGGTTCGCCCCGCGCCGCAGCAGCGCCCTCAGCCTGGCCACCAGTACCACGTACGAGAACGGCTTGGTCAGGTAGTCGTCGGCGCCGAGGTCGAGCCCGTCGGCCATGTCGTACTCGCCGTCCTTGGCCGACAGCATCAGGATCGGGACCCAGTTCTCCTCGGCCCGCAACTGCTTGCAGACGTTGTAGCCGGAGATCCTGGGCAGCATGATGTCCAGGACCACGACGTCGTACTCGCCGTGCCTGGCCTGGTGCAGGCCGTCCTCCCCGTCGTGCGCGAGGTCGACCGCGAACCCCTCGGCCTGCAGACCACGCTGCAGGGCGGCGGCCATCCTCCGCTCGTCCTCGACGACGAGAACCCGCATGACTGCCCCTTTCACCACCTCGTACGTGCCCATCCTCGACCACCCGGCCTGAGAGGCGGCTGAGAAGCCTGTGAGCCTTCTCAGTCTGTCTCAGCTTCGGCACAGGAGCTGTCACGCAGGCTGCTGTCGACAGGGATTGACGGCATACCGTGGAGGAATGAGATGTCTGAGCAAGCGAGACGGGGCCGCGCGGTGAGGTGGGCCGTGCCGGTCGCCACGATCGCGCTGGTCGCGGGCGCCATCGGAGCCGGGCCGGTCATCGCCGCCGTCCAAGGTGATCCCACGCTGCCCGAGCGTACCGCCGAGCAGCTGCTGGCCAGTGCCGCCCAGGCGAGCAAGACCGGGCTGAAGCCCATGTCGGGCACCGTCATGCAGACCGCCTCGCTCGGGCTCCCCGGGCTGCCCGAGGTGCCGGGCATGGGCGGGACCTCGCCCGCGGCCCTGCTGGCGGGCTCGCACGAGCTCAAGGTCTGGTACGGCGGGGAGAACAAGGTCCGCTTCGCCCTCCCCGGACGGATGAGCGAGACCGACCTGATCGTCAACGGCGACCAGGTGTGGATGTGGCAGAGCGACGTCAACAAGGCCACCCGAATCAAGACGGAGAACGCGGACGGCACCGAGGGCGCCGAGGGGCTCGGGCACCGGGGGCCGGGCGACGGGGCCGACGCCGCGCACAGGGCGCTGCCCACGGCGACCACACCCCAGCAGTTCGCCCAGCAGCTGCTGGGGCGGGTCGGGGCCGACACCGTGGTCAGCGTGACCAACACCGAGAAGGTCGCCGACCGGGCCGCCTACCAGCTCGTCCTCGCGCCCAAGGACACCTCGTCCCTGGTCAAGGAGGTCAAGCTGGCGCTGGACGGGGAGACCTTCGTCCCGCTGCGGATCCAGGTGTACGCCAAGAGCGCGGCCGAGCCCGCCTTCGAGGTCGGCTTCACCTCGGTCACGTTCTCCCCGCCCGCCGCCGAGAACTTCACCTTCACCCCGCCCGCGGGCGCCAAGGTCGAGGAGACGTCGATCGGCGAGCTCGCCGAGGAGGGCGGGGCGAGGCAGGGCGAGAAGCTCAGGGAAGGCGAGGAGATCAAGGACAAGGCCAAAACCGTCGGCGAGGGCTGGACCACGGTCATGGTGATCCCCGCCCCCGAGATGGAGAAGCTGACCTCGTCGCCGCGGGGTGAGGCCCCCGCGGGGCAGGACGCCAGTGTGATCACCGACGCCCTGCTGAAGTCGGCCAAGCCGATCAGCGGCACGTGGGGCAGCGGCAAGGTCATCCAGACCAAGCTGGTCTCCGCGCTGCTGACCGACGACGGCCGCCTGCTGGTCGGCGCCGTCACCCCGGAGAAGCTGTTCGAGGCGGCCGGTCGCAAGTGAGCCCTCCGCCGGGAGCCCGCCGTCCGCGCCGGGCTCCCGGCGGGTGTTCCCGGATCCCGCGCGCCGGGGCCCGGGGCGGGGAGGTCCGGCGGCGTGAATCGGGGACGCCGTCCGGGCCGCACCGGGCGTCCGGGAAACCCGGCGCGTCCACGGGCGCTCGCGGGTGCTCGCGGGCGCTTGTGAACGAGCCGGGGCGCGCTGATGAGAACGTCCGTAACGTGCTCGCGAGAGCGTCCGGGACGTGCTCGTGAACGCGCCCGGGACGTGCTCGCGAGAGCATCCGGGGCGCGCTCGTGAACGTCCGGGGCGCGTTCACGAGCGTCCGGGGGCGCGTTCGTGAGAGCGTCCGGGGCGCGTTCACGAGCAGATGAGGCGGGACGGCCGGGTGGCCGTCCCGTGACCGACGAGCAGTGGGGGAGAAGTGCCGATCGTCCAGAACGCGAGGAACACCGGGGACGGGGAGAGCCGGACCGGCGTGACCTCGGAGTACGGGAACGGCGGGGCGGCCGGAGTCGCTGTGCTGACGGCCGGGAGACCCGCGCCGGGTCCCGCCGACGACGAGGGGTTCGCCATCGTCACCAGCGGGCTGACCAAGCGCTTCGGGGGTGGCCAGGTGGCCGTGGACGCCCTCGACCTGGCCGTACCCGGCGGGTCGGTGTTCGGGTTCCTCGGCCCCAACGGCTCGGGCAAGACCACCACGATCCGCATGCTGCTCGGCCTGGTGGCCCCCACGGCGGGTGACTGGCGGCTGCTCGGCACGCCGATGCCCAAGGGGGCGGGCGGCGTGCTGCCGAGGGTGGGGGCCCTGGTCGAGGGACCGGCCTTCTACCCCTACCTGTCGGGCGAGGCCAACCTGCGCCGCTACGACGCCGCCGACCCGTCGGCCGACCCGCGTACCGTCTCGGCCAGGATCGGGTACGCGCTGGAACGGGTGGGCCTGGCCGCCGCGGCCCGCAAGCGCTATCGGGCCTACTCGCTCGGCATGCGCCAGCGGCTGGCCATCGCCGCCGCGCTGCTCGGCCCGAGGGAGCTGCTCATCCTCGACGAGCCGACCAACGGCCTGGACCCGCAGGGCACCCGCGAGGTACGCGGCCTGGTCAAGGAGATCGCCGCCGAGGGGACGACGGTGTTCGTCTCCTCCCACCTGCTGGCCGAGGTGGAGCAGATGTGCTCCCACATCGCCGTCATGCGGACCGGGCGGCTCGTCGCCCAGGGATCCATCGCCGAGCTGCGCGCGGGGGAGACGGTCAGGATCCGGGTGGAGACCCCCGACACCGTCGAGGCGGCGGCCGTGCTGGCCGGGCTCGGCCTGTCGGAGATCCGTTTCGGCGACGGCGACGTCAGCGCCGCGCTGGGAACCGGCGCGGCGGAGCGGGTGTGCGCCGCCCTGGTCACCGAGGGCGTCGCGGTCCGCGGCCTCGCCGTCCAGCGGCCCAGCCTTGAGGACATGTTCGTGGGCCTGACCGGGGAGGGATTCGATGTCGACGGTTAGCGGGAAGGAAGCCGTGTCCACCGAGAACGCCACACGCACCACCTCAGAGAAACCCGCCCCGGTGGCGGGCTCCGTTCCGGGGCCGGTGGATCCAGGTCCGGGAAGTCCGGGGCCGGGAAGTCCAGGTCCGGTGAGTCCGGGTCCGGCGGGTCCGGTCTCGGGCGGGCGCGTCTCCGGGGGCGGGACGATCCCGCCCGCGCGGGCGGTGGGCGCCCTCCGGGCGTGGCTGCGGCTGCTCGGCTCGGAGGTCGGCCTGACCTTCCGGCGGCCGAGGAACATCGCCATGCTCGTCGTGCTCGCCGCGATCCCGGCGCTGATCGGGATCGCGCTGCGGATGTTCAGCGGATCCATGGGGGACGGGGGAGGCGGGGGCGGCGGATCGGCGATCTTCGAGCAGGTCGCCGGGAACGGGCTCTTCCTCACCTTCGCCGCGCTCTCGGTCCTGGTGCAGCTGCTGCTGCCGGTCGCCGTCGCGGTCGTCGCCGGGGACTCGATCGCCGGGGAGGCGGGCATCGGCACGCTGCGCTACCTGCTCGCGGCCCCGGCCGGCCGGACCCGCCTGTTGGCCGTCAAGTACACCAGCGTGGTCGCCTTCTGCCTGGCCGCCGTCGCCACGGTGGCGCTGTCCGCGCTGCTCGTCGGCCTGCTGCTGTTCCCCGCGGGCCCGATCACGCTGCTGTCGGGAGGGACGATCCCCTTCCTCGACGGCGTGCTGCGGATCGGCGTCGTCGTGCTGTACGTCACCGCGGGCATGGCCGCGCTGGCCGCCGTCGCGCTGGCCCTGTCGACCCTGACCGAGGTGTCCATCGGGGCCATCGCCTCGACCGTGGTCGTCGTCATCGTGGCCCAGGTGCTGGGGGTCATCCCGCAGCTGTCCGTGATCCAGCCGTACCTGCTCACCCATTGGTGGAGCGGCTTCGACGGGGTGCTGCGGGACCCGATGGCCACCGGCGAGATGGGGCAGGGGCTGCTGGTCTTCGCCGCCTACGTCGCCGTCTTCGGCTCCGTCGCCTGGGCCCGCTTCACCGGCAAGGACATCACCGCCTGAACCTGAACAGCCTGAACCGCCTGGCCCGCTTTAACCGCTTCAGTCCGTCCCGCCCGGGAGCCTCCCGGGTGGGGCGCCCGTGGCACGCGGTACCGCCGAGCCCACCGCGAAGGCACGCGAAGGCACTGCGGGAGATCTCAGCGTTCTGGGGAGACCTGGAAGCCCTGCCGTCGCGCGTAGGCGCTGATCCGTGACTGCCAGGCCCTCAGACCGGCGTCGAGGTCGGTGGCGTCCGAGATCGACCGTCCCACGCTGCCGGCGAAGACGCTGTTGGCGTAGAGCTGGAACGGCAGGTACTGCCAGCCCTTCGCCACCTGCGTGGAGCCCTCGGTGAACAGCCGGTTCGCCCGCTGGCCGCCCAGGACCGGGATCCCGACGTCGAGGAACTCCCGGCTCACCATCGGCTCGGACGTCGCGGGGAACACCCCGGAGGCGGTGCTCAGCGACCTGACCGCCTCGGGGTCGGAGTCCAGCCACCGGGCGAAGCCGTAGGCGGCGAGCTGGTGCCTGCTCCGCGAGAGCACGGACACGCCGGAGCCGCCGTTCTCCGCGTTGACCGGTTTCCCGGCGTCCCAGCTGGGGAGGGGCGCGGCACGCCACTTGCCCCTGGTCTGCGGGATCGCGCCGTCGATGACCCCGGGGGCCCAGGCGCCCGTTATCCACAGCGCGTACCTGCCTCCGGCCATCTTCTTCCACCACGCGGCGTTCCAGTGCGTGGCCGGGTCGACGAGCTTCTCCCGCGACAGTCTCGTCCACAGTTTCGCCCACCGCCTGGTGCCCCGGTCCTGCAGGTCGATCCGGATGGTCGTGGCGTTCTCGATGGCGAACGGCCGCCCGCCCGCCTGCCAGATCAGGCTGTCGGCGATACCGGCGTCGGTCGGGTCGACGCTGGTGATGAAGACGCGGGGGTCCCGCTTCCTGATCCGCTCGGCGACCGTCACGAACTCGGCCCAGGTCCTCGGTGGTCTCAGGCCGAGCCGGTCGAAGACGTCCTTGCGGTAGATCATGGTCATCGGGGCGGTGTCCTGCGGGAACGCGTACACGCTGCTGTTGAGGTCCACCTGGTCCCAGGCCGAGGCGCTGAACCTCTTCTCCAGCTTCTCCGCGCCGTACATGTTGAGGTCGGCCACGATCTGGGAGAACGCGAAGCGGGGGAGCGCGAAGTACTCGATCTGCGCCGCGTCGGGGATGCCGGTGCCGGACCTCAGGGCCTTCCGGAGCCTGGCGTACTCGACCCTGGACTGGCCGGCGTTGACCAGGTTGACCTTGATCTTGGGGTATCTCCGCTCGAACAGCGCCACCGTCTTCTCCATGTTGGGGACCCAGGACCAGAACGTCAGCGTGGTCTCGGTCCGCATGGCCCTCTCGATGTCGGCGGCGCTGACCTCGGGGGCCGGGGGCTGCGGACCGGCGGCGGGCGGCTCGCCGCAGGCCGCCACGGTGAGCAGGGCGAGGGAGAGCGCGGTGACCGAGGTCGCGCGCCTGGTGAGCCGCATGACGGGGACCTCCATGGGGTGCACGGGAACGTTGTCCGGCGGCGTCGGCCGACGGAACCGGTGGCGCCGCGGGAGAAGGAGGGGATGGCACGGCCGGGGCGGTGCGGTGCGACATACACGCAGGTAGAACGCTGTCCTGACCTGGAAACATTTCCGTGGCGCGCGGCCGGGCCACCCCTTCCTGGACGCGGCGGCACGCCGGAGCCGCCGTGGAACGGGGAGGGGCCGTGACTGACACGACCCCACTCCTGGGTACGGGGAGGCGCGGGGAGCGCAAGGGAGGCGTAGAGGGGCTCAGGGAGGGCGGGCGGTCACGGGGCGGAGGCGGGAAACGCGGGACGGCCCCGGGAAGGAGCTTCCCGGGGCCGTCCCGCGCGATCAGAAGACGATCAGGTGGAGATCACAAGGCAGTCGGAGGGACTTTCAGGAGGCGCGGCCACGGCGCAGGCCGAACGCCCCGACCACGAGCCCGATGATCCCGAGCACCAGCCCGGCCCCGCCGAGCAGGCGCGCGGTGCCGTCCGAGCTCTCGGTGGCGGAGGCGGCGGCGGGAGCCACCGACGGAGCCGACACCGCCGGGGCCGAGGCCGAGGGGGTGGCGGAGGCGGCGCCGTGGCCGTCTCCCTCGGCGGAGGCGGGGGTGAGCTTCAGCGTCGGGGCCGGGCGCTCGGGCTCGGAGCCGTCGGCCTTGGGCTCGTCCGCCCACTTGACGACCTCGCCGCCGCTGTAGGTCTGGGTGGTGGGGAAGACGAGCTGGTCGGTGTCGGTGGGCAGCGTGCCCATGGACACCTCGAACTCCTGGAACTGGCCGGGATCGATCTTCCCGCCCGACCAGGTGACCTTCGTGACCGCCTCGGTGAGCTCGCCGTACTCGGTGGTGATCGGCTTGGGCAGCTTGCCCTCGACCACCTTGACGTCCCAGCCGGGCACCGGCTTGACCGAGACGAAGGCCAGCGGGTGGTCGGTGGGGAAGGTCACCTCGAGCTTGGTCGTCGAGGCGTCGTCACGCTCGTTCGGGACCCGGAAGGCGACCTTGGTGAAACCGCCCTGCTCGGCGGTGCCGGGGTTGATGGTGACGTGCGCGAGGGCGGGAAGGGCGAGGCCGAGGGTGAGGGCGGTGACACCCGCGGTGACGGCGGCCAGACGGCGGCAGGCGTGCGAAAACGACATGGGGGTTCTCCACTTGGGGGTTCGGGTTTTCCGGGGTCGCGTCAGGCGACGGGAAGGGGCCGGGTCAGGCGGCGGGAAGTGGAGGACCGCGTCGGCTGACGGAGTGACGGAGGACGGCACGCGCGGGAACGCGCGCGGCCGGGGCGTGCGCGGGGGGCGGGGGAGGGGCGACGACCACCGGGGGCCGCAGCAGCGGGAACAGGGCGCCGAGGCGCCGACCGGCCGAACGGAGCATCGCCCACAGGGCGCTCTCACCGCGGGCCAGCCACCATCCGGTGATCAGGGTCGCGGTGAGGTGCGCGACGAGCATGCCGAGGCTCTCGCCCAGCCCCTTGACGTGCGGATGCGGGGGCGCGATCCCCGCGGCGCCGCCGAGGGCGAACACCTCGTGCAGCGACAGCTGCAGGGCGGCGAGCCCGGCGCTGATCGTCACCGCGGACCGCTCCCGCCCCGCGAGCACCACGGCCATCGCCATGACCGCCGCGCCCGCCGTGGCCACCGCCCACGGCCGCGGCCACGAACCGCCCGCGGCCACGTGGCCGAGGACGGCGAGTGCCAGGCAGACGGCCGAGAAGGTGGCCGCGCGCATGAGGCGTAATGGGAGGCGGGCACGCATGGTGACCCATATGTTCTCACGTTCCGGGGCGTCTGCCGTTTTGATGTTTTTGTCGCTATGGTTGCCGCGACCGTGACAGGTCCTTGGAGCCGAGGTGGTGGCGATGCGGCACGTCGTTGGGGTGCTGGTCGGACTGGTCGTGGCGGCCGTGCTCCTCTTCGGCGCGGGCTGGGCCGTGCAGGAGGCGGCGGCGGGCCTGGTGCCCCTCCCGGTGGAGAGCGGTCCGAGGACCTGGGTCGCCCTCGGGGTGATGACCGGGATCGGCCTCCTGGTCGGCCTGGTGGTCGCCGGACGTGTCTCCCCGCTGGCGGCCTTCGTCCCGTCGATGGTCCTGCTCGCCTGGACGGTGGTCTACGCCCTGGACGTCAGGCGCGCCATGGGCCTGGTCCCCGACGACCCGGCCTTCCACGAGGCGCTCCTGCAGGCCGGTCGCGGCATGGGCCTGCTGCTGACCACCGGTGTCTACGCGCTTCTCGGCATCCTGCTGTTCCTGCCGGTGCTGATGCCCTCCCGGTGGACGCCGAGGTTCCGGGGGGACGAGGAGGAGTACGAGGAGCCAGAGGAGCGGGGCTACCGCTGATCTTGGCGAAAGGGCCTCAAGGAAGCACCGCGACCCCTGATCACCGTCGGCGGTGCCCCACCCCGCTGACCGGGTCCTCCGTGCCGCCGCCCTTCTTGCCGGTGCTCTCCTTACCCACGGCCTCCTTGCCCGCCGTCTCCTTACCCGCGGCCTCCCTGGTCGTGAGCTCCTTGCCACCGGCCCTCCTGGAGGGCGGGACGGCCTTCCCGGAACCGTTGCGCTGGGCCTCCGGGTCGCCCCCGAGCGCCTGCGTGTCCGAGAGCGGGAGCCGCAGGACGAACCGGGCTCCCCGGGGGGAGTCCTCGACGACCAGGGTTCCCTGGTGGGCGTGGGCGATGTCGCGGGAGATGGCGAGGCCGAGCCCGCTGCCGCCGGAGTCGCGCAGGCGCCCGTCGTCCAGCCGGGTGAAGCGTTCGAAGACGCGCTCGCGGTCGGCGGGCGCGATGCCGGCGCCGTCGTCGACCACGGCCACGACGGCCTTGCCGTCCTCCAGGCCGACGGAGACCTCGACGCGGCTGTCGGCGTGCCGCCGCGCGTTGCTCAGGAGGTTGCCCACCACCCGGATCAGCTGGATCCGGGAGCCGTGGACCCACACGCGGGCGGTCACCTGGACCCGTACCGGCATCCCGGTGCCCTGGGACGCCTCCTCCGTCACGAGGGCGCCGAGGTCGATCAGCTCCTGCGGCGCCGGGTCGGCGGCGCGCAGCCTGGCCAGCTGCAGCAGGTCGTTGACGATCGCCTCCAGCCGTCCGCTGGCCGTCAGCGCCCCCCGGATGGTGTCGCGGGGGTCGGTGTCGTCGGGGTAGAGCAGGGCTTCCTCCAGCTGCACGCGCAGCCCCGCGATCGGGGTCCTGAGTTCGTGGGAGGCGGTGGAGGCGAAGCGGCGCTGCTGCTCCACGGCCTCCTCCAGGCGGCTCAGGGTCTGGTTGGCGGTACGGGCGAGCAGCGCGATCTCGTCCTCACCCGGCGGGATGGGCACCCGCAGGCTCAGGTCGCTCACGGTGATCTCGGACATCCGCGCGCGGATCGCCGCCACCGGACGTAGCGTCCGTCCCACGACACACCAGGTCATCCAGGCCGCGAGGGCCAGGAGGACGAGGGCGCCCGCGCTGATGAAGTACTCCAGGTGGTGTTTGTGCAGGATGGCGGGTTCCTCAAGGCCCGCGTAGACGACGGGTGAGTCGACCGCGGGAGAGACCCGGATGGCCATGACCATGAGGGAGCCCTCGGTCAGCTGCTGGAACCGGTCGTCGGGCGGGGGGCGGGACGAGCTTATCGGCGCCATGCCCATGGCCTGCCTGCTGGAGTTCACGACCACGCCGTGGGAGTTCACCAGCTGGACGAGGTCGACCGGAGCCGAGACGGGGATCGGGTCGGGGATGGTGCCGATCCTCACGAGCGCGCTCCACTGGCTGGCGACCCGTTCGGTGTTGCCGAAGACGTCGTCCTGGATCCGGTAGCGGATCGCCATGTCGATGCTCGCCCCCACCAGGGTGAGGATGAGCAGCAGCAGCATCGTCGTGATGATCGTGTATCGCGCCTGGATCGAGCGCAGCCGAGACCCCTTCATGACGACGTCAGCGCCGCGAGGCTGCCCAGCAGGTCCAGCGCGTGCGCGGAAGGGCTCCCGGGCTCGGCCTGGAAGACGATCAGTTTCTGTCCGGGGGAGCCGTTGACGGTGAACATCTCGTACGTGAGCGTCAGGTCTCCGACGTCACGGTGATGGAAGCGTCTGGTGGCGATGTTCTCTGTGGACACCTCGTGGCGCGCCCACAGGCGGCGGAAGTCCGTGCTCTTGAGCGAGAGCTCGCCGACCAGGTCGGTCAGGTACGGGTCGTCGAGGTCGGCTCCCGCGATGGCGCGCAGCTGGGCCACCTTGGAACGGGCGGACTCCTCCCAGTCCCGGTAGAACCGGCGGGAGTCGGGGTTCAGGAAGATCAGCCGGAGCAGGTTGTCCCGGTGCTCCAGCCCGTCGTAGAGGGCGTCGGCCATCTGGTTGGAGGCCAGTACGTCCATCCAGCGGCTGGTCACGATCGCCGGGGTGTAGGGCCAGCTCCGTATCAGCCGTAGCAGCGCCGGTTTGACCTGGTGGGGCTGGCCGGTGTCCCCGGCGGGCCGCGGCCGGGGGTGCGCCAGCTCGTGCAGGTGCGTGGCGGCGTCGGCGCTGAGGTCGAGGACCTGGGTGAGGGCGCAGAGTACTCGATCGGAGGGGTGACGTTCCCGTCCCTGTTCCAGCCGGATGTAGTAGTCGGTGCTGACCCCGGCAAGCATCGCCACCTCTTCCCGGCGCAGCCCCGGTGTCCGCCGGAAACCCGACGGCAGGAGGCCCACCTGTTCAGGGGTGGTGAGCTCGCGCCGGGCGCGCAGGAACTCACCTAGGAGCTTGTCGCTGTCCATAGCATTACGGTATGTCAGAACCCATTTGACAAGGTGGCAGTATCACTCCCATGAAAGACCCAAGCGGTGGTGATGAACGCCCTGATCAGAGCCCCTTTCGAGGGGCGTATCCCATGATCGGCCCACCCCTGCCCGGCGATCACCCGGCCCCTTCCGGCCGGGCTTTGCCCGTACGCCCCCGACGGCATTTGTGGCCACGCATAGGGGATTCCCGTGGTAAAGGGAGAGGGGAAACGCTTCCCGGAGACCGGTTTTATGTATGGAGAAGACCGCATGGGTCAAGGTGGCTTCAACCGCTTCCCGGGGAGCGTTCACGTCCTCCGCGACGATCACTGACATGTGACGAACATCACATTCATTTTGGCGGAGATTCGTAGTAAAGACCCGGCTTTTCTGGGGCCGGGGTCCGGGTCAGCCGGAGTAGAGGCGGGCGACCACCTCCTCGATGGAGTCTCCCTCGGGGGCGGTGGCGCGCAGGTCGTCGAGGGTGCCGTCGAAGGCCAGGCTGCCGTGGTCGATCAGCATCACGCGGCGGCAGAGTTTCTCGATGTCGCCCATGTCGTGGGTGGTGAGCAGGACGGTGGTGCCCCGGTCGGTGTTGAGGTGCCGGAGGAAGTCGCGCATGGCGGCCTTGCTGACCACGTCCAGGCCGATCGTGGGCTCGTCGAGCACCAGCACGGCGGGGTCGTGCAGGAGGGCCGCGGTGATGTCGCCGCGCATGCGCTGGCCGAGGCTGAGCTGGCGGACCGGGGTGGTCATGAAGTCGTCGAGCCCGAGGAGCTCGGTCAGCTCGGCCAGCCTTCGCCGGAAGTCCGTTTGATCTACTTTGTACAGGTATCGGATCAGGTCGAAACTGTCCCGCAGCGGCAGGTCCCACCACAGGGTCGTCCGCTGGCCGAACACCACCCCGATCCTGCGCGCCAGCGCCGTACGGCGGCGGGTCGGATCGAGCCCGGCCACCCGGACGCTGCCCGAGGTCGGGGCGAGGATGCCGGTGAGCATCTTGATGGTGGTGGACTTGCCCGCGCCGTTGGGGCCGAGGTAGCCGACGAACTCCCCGGCCTCCACGGTGAACGACAGGTCCCGTACGGCGTGCACGGTCTTCTTGGCCCTGCGGCGGCCCACGACGAAGGAGCGGCCGACCCGGTCGAGTTCGATCATGTCAACTTCCCGTCGAGCGATAGCGGCGGATGCCCGCCCGCCAGGCGAGGGCGGCGACGGCGGCCAGGACGACGGCCGCCAGGGGGGAGGCGAAACGGAGCCAGTACGGCAGGCCCAGGGGGTCGTCGCGGTCGAGCACGAACAGCGCGGGCTGCCAGTTCACGAACGCCAGCGGCACGACGAAGGTGACTCCCTTGACGAGCTCGGAGCCGTAGACGCTCAGGGGGTACTGGGTGAGGGTGCCGCCCCCGTAGGTGAAGGCGTTGGCCACCTCGGGGGCGTCGGTCAGCAGGAACTGGACGGCCCCGCCGAGCGTGAAGATCGCGGTGAAGATGACGAGCCCGCACGCGACCATCAGGGGGATCATCCAGGCCCTGTCCCAGGAGAGGCCGAGCTGGGGCAGGGCGAGGGCGAGCACGACGGCGGCCTGGGTCGCCCTGCCGAACCGGTGCACCCCGAAGCGGTCGACGGCCATCTGGGTGAACGCGCTCGCCGGGCGGATCAGCATGATGTCGAAGCCGCCGCTCCTGATGTGCTGGCTGAGCCGGTCGACGTTGCCGAAGAGCATGTCGGCCAGGGCGAAGGACAGGCCGGCGGTGCCGTACAGGAACATCACCTCGGCGAGCCGGAAGCCGCCGAGCGATCCGGTGTGCTCGAAGATCACCCAGATCGCCGCGACGTCCAGCGCGTTGACCGCGAACGAGCCCAGCATCATCATGATCAACGGTCCCGGGTACTGTGCCGAGGCTCTCAGCCAGGTCCAGGCCAGCAGGAGGTACGTCCTCACCATCGGGCACCCCCTCGGGGCGAGGGCCCGTTTCCGGTGTTCCCGTGGTCGTCAGCCACCCTGGATCACGACCTTCCTGCGGGCGGCGCTCGTGGCCAGGGCGCCCAGGGCCAGCAGTGCCATTGCCCACACGGCCTGGAAGCCCAGGGCCTCCAGGACGTCGCGTTTGCCGAGGTAGATGTCGGCGGGGACCTGGACCATGGCCGACCAGGGGAGCGCCTCGGCGAGGGTGCCGAGCCAGCCGGGGAAGAGGTTGAGGGGCAGGACCATGCCGCTGAAGAAGAAGGTCATCACGAGCGACATCGTCTGTACGCCCCGGTCGTCGATGACCCAGCAGGAGGACAGCGCGACCAGGTAGCGCAGGGCGAAGCTGACGACCACCGCGAGGACGAACCCGATCGTGAAGGACAGCCAGGTCAGCGGGTCGACCGGTACGACGAGGCCGAACAGCGCGGCACCCACGGCCGTGGGGGGCAGGCTTCGTACGAAGAACAGGTAGGCGGCCCGGCCGAGGTCGTCGGCGAGGCTCCACATCTGCAGGGACGCGGGGCGGAGCAGGTCGAGGGCGACGTCCCCGCTGCGGACGCGTTCGGAGAGTTCGAGGCCGCCGCCGAACACCTGCATGGGGCCGATGAAGGCCTGGCTGAGGAAGCAGAAGGTGACGGCGTCGGTGAGGTCGTATCCGGCGAGGCCGGGACGGGCCTGCCAGAGGGCGATCAGGACGTAGGCGCGGAGGATGCCGAAGACGGTGTTGGTGAAGGCTCCGGCGATGGCGGCGGCACGGTAGGTGGAGTGGCGGCGGAAGCCGTACCCGGCGATGCGCGCGTAGAGCAGGAAGGCTGCCTCCCGGGGGGTGTCAGGACAACCCTCCTATCCTTAGGGGCGTTCCAGGGAGAGGCAACGGATTTTCGGCGCCGTCCCAGAGCGTCCCAAGGCGTCGCAAGCTCAAGCCCTCAAGACGTCTCAAGGTCACGAAAGGTCATGAAAAGTCGCGAGATGTCCTGATATATCCCGAGGCTCCAAGGCCGCGCTGAGACCTCAAGACGTCCTGAGGCGTCCTGGGGCGTCCCTGGGTGTCCCGGGGGTGACGCGGCGGGATCCGGGCCCGCCGGTACGGCCGGATCCGGGGCCCTGAGCGGCTCTGAGTGGTCCTTGGGTGTGGTTACGGTCAGCATGTGAACGCATGCTTAACGTGATTCGTACCTGCGTGATACATATTTGTAATCTTCCTGATATGTTCAATCGCCGATAGAAGCCCATTCTGGGGGGAATGTCCTTTTGTGGAGGTCCCCCATGCGCGATGAGATCAATATGGACGTCAGTCCGGTCTACCCGTTCAGCTGGCAGGCCGCGGCCCTCAACGCGATCATGCGTGGCACCTTCAAGCCGATCTCCGACATCCTGCTGAGAAACGACGTCGGCTTCGCCGCGGCCTCCCGCATTGTCGCGCTGGCGGGCAGGATGCCGTTCCGGCTGCCCGTCCACGTACAGGTGACCCCCGACGAGGAGGGGCCGTGCCCGGGGGAGTGGGTCCGCGCCGGGGAGGAACTCGACGAGGACAAGGTCCTGCTCTACTTCCACGGCGGGGGTTACTTCGCCTGCTCCCCGGCGACCCACCGGCCGATCACCTGGCGCCTGTCGGCCGCGACCCGGCGCCCGGTACTTGCGGTCGACTACCGTCAGGGTCCCGTCCACCGGCCTGCCGAGGCCCTGGAGGACGCGATCGCCGCCTACCGATGTCTCCTGGATCACGGGTACGAGCCCGCCGACATCGTCTTCGGCGGGGACTCCGCCGGAGGCCACCTCACGCTGGCCACGCTCCTGGCGCTCCGTGACCAGGACATGCCGCTACCGGCCGCCGCGGTGTGCCTCTCCCCGTGGGCGGACCTCACCGGCGCGCCCCGCCGGGTCAACCGGTTGCTCGACCCGATGATCCCGGCCGGACGCGTCGACTGGCTCGCCCGCCGCTGGACCGCGGGCCTCGACCCCCACGACCCGCTGCTCTCCCCGGTCCTCGGCGACTACACCGGCCTGCCGCCGCTGATGGTCGTCACCGGCTCCACCGAGGTCCTGCGCGACGAGGGCCGCCGGGTGGCCGAGCGGGCCCGCGCCGCCGGGGTGCCGGTCACGTACGAGGAGTGGCCCCGGATGCCGCACGTCTTCGCCATCCTCGCCGACGTCGTTCCCGAGGCCCGCGAGGTGTATCCGCACATCGCCCGTTTCCTCGCCGCGGCCCAGGACCGGCTGCCCGTCCGCGGTGGCGCGAAGCGACGCCTCGCGCTGCCGGAGGTCGCCGCGTCGGATCTCGCCGGTCCGGATTCGGGCCTTCTCCTGCCGGGACTTCCCGTCCCCGGGCCTTCGGTGCCGGGCCTCGCCCCCGAGGACGCCGCCGCTCCGGTGCTCAGGAAGCGGCGCGCACGCCCGGGGTCCGCCGCCGCCTGAGCCGTACGCCCGTGAGACGTCTGAGTCGTACGCCCGTGAGACGCCTTAGCCCGTACCCCGTGACCGCTTTAGCCGTACGCCCGCGACCGCCTGAGGCTTGGACCCGCGTGACGCGGTGGCCTTCTCTCGCTGGTCACACCGTCCCGTCCCGTCCCAAAGGCATCCCTCACACCATGGATTCCTTACCCTGAGGGATCATTCGCCTTACCTCTCATATCCCTTCTGGCCTGTCGGGAGCGAAGGACGCTCAAACCCCGCCACAGTGTGCTTGCCGGTAGCCCGCGCACGAGAGGCACAACGAGGATGGCACGTGGGGGAGCAGGTCCTGTGAACGGCATGCCGACCGGTGTGCGGCCGCTGACCGTCGGAGACCCGGTCATCATCGGCCGTTACCTTCTGCTCGGCCGCCTCGGGGTGGGTGGGATGGGCATCGTCTATCTGGCCGAGCATCCGCAGGGCGGGGTGGTGGCGCTCAAGACGCCGCACCCGATGCATCTCAACGATGCCACGCTCCGCGCCCGTTTCGCGGAAGAAGTGCAATTCTCCCGGAGAGTGGTGCCTTTCTGTACCGCCGCGGTGATCGAGGACGGCACCGACAAGGACCGTCCCTACCTGGTGTCGGAGTACGTCCCCGGTCCCGCGCTGTCCCAGGTGGTCTCCGCGCACGGCCCCCTCACCCCCGACCTGGCGTACGGCGTCGCGCTGGGGGTGGCCGCCGCGCTGGTGGCGGTGCACGAGGCGGGGCTGGTCCACCGCGACCTCAAGCCCGGCAACGTGCTGCTGTCGGACACCGGTCCCCGGGTGATCGACTTCGGGATCGCCAGGGACGTCGACGTGCTCGCCGCGCACACGCAGGCGGGGCAGGTGATGGGCAGTCCGGGCTGGGTCGCCCCCGAGCGGCTCACCGGCGGGCTCGCGCTGCCCGCCTCCGACGTCTTCGCCTGGGGGTGTCTGGTCGCGTACGCGGCCGGTGGCCACCACCCCTTCGGCGCGGGGGAGGCGGACGTGCTGACCCGGCGCATCCTGGTCGAGCCGCCGAGGGTGGCCTCGGTGCCCGTGCTGCTGCGCCCGGCCGTCGAGGCGTCCCTGGCCAAGAATCCCGCCGAGCGGCCAAGAGCCACCGACCTGCTCGGCGCGCTGCTCGCCGCGGGCGGTGTGGGCGCCCCCTGGGACCTGCGTGAGGCGGTCGCGGAGGTGCTGGCGGAGATCTGGACCCCGGTGCCCTACACCCCGGGAGCCGGGAGGGTACGGCTCGCCGCCCCGCCCTTCCCGCCCTTGTCGGCCTCCCTGTCGGCCTCCTCGGTCCACGACGAGCCCTCGGTCCCGGTGGAGATCTCCGGCAGGGGGTCTCGCCGGGCCCCCCGCCGGGGCGCGCACCTGTCGCAGGCCGGTTTCGCGGCGCTGGCGACGGTCTCCATGGCGGCGGTCACCGTGGCCGCCGCGACCGGCGGCGGCGGGTCCGACCCGGCCGCCGGTGCCGGGGTTCCCGAGCCGGTGCCGCTGGTCCTCCCGGCCGAGGGCACTCCCTCCGGCTCCATCTTCCGCGACGGCACCCGGCCGTCCCCGGGCAGGCCGAGGGCGGTGACGCCGACCACCCCCTCCACCGTCCAGGTCACCACCACCAGGACCGTCTCGCTGCCCACCACGGGTGAGGACGGCCACGACGGCCGTGACGGCTGGGAGGAGCCGGAGGCGGAGCGTCCCCGAGGCCCCGGTGGCTCCGGCGACTCGCCCGACGACGACGATCCGAGGGACTGCGCGGACGCGACCGCCAAGGGCAAGGGCAGGGCCAGGGACTGCCCGACGGCCTCGGGCGGCCCCGGCCCCAAGCCCTCCTTCACCCAGATCCCGCAGACCGGTGACGGCGAGAGCCCGTCCCCGACGCCCACCGCCCCCGCCCCGTCGGGGACGACCATCACCCCGCAGCCCACTCCCGGCCCCTCCATGCAGATAGGTTGAGACCCGCTTTTCAGACGATTTACAGGGAGATATCGGCACATCGGTTAAAGTGAGCGCCGCGAATCGAGGCGAGGGGGATACCGATGGGCGGGCCAGTGTCCGGTGCGGTGGAGCTGAGCGGCGTCGGGGTCCGGGTGGTCGGCCGTACCCTGCTGGACGACATCGGCTGGCGGGTCGGATACGGGGAGCACTGGGTGGTGCTCGGCCCCAACGGGGCGGGGAAGACCACCCTGTTGTCGCTCGCCGCCGCCGTACGCCATCCCACCGAGGGGGCCGTCACCGTGCTCGGCCAGCGGCTGGGCCGGGTCGATCTGCGGGAGCTGCGCCGCCACATCGGCCTCGTCGCGGCCAGTCAGCGGCTCGTCGACGAGGAGCTGCTGGAGGAGGAGGGGGCCACCGCGCACACCGTCGTCCTGACCGGCCACACCGGGAGCAGCGCCCCGCTCTGGGACCGCTACGGCCCCGCCGAGCACGAGCGTGCCCACCACCTGCTGGCCGACCTGGGCTGCAAGGACCTCGCGGACCGGCTTTTCCGGGTCTGCTCGCAGGGGGAGCGGGCCCGCGTCCGCGTCGCGCGGGCGCTGATGGCCGATCCGGTGATCCTGCTGCTGGACGAGCCGTTCGCCGGGCTCGACCTGCCCGCCCGCGAGGACCTGATCACCGCGGTGGAGGACCTGGCGGCGACCCGCCCGGCGCTGACCACGGTCACCGTCACCCATCACCTGGAGGAGGTCCCGGCCACCACGACCCACGCCCTGCTGATGCGCGACGCCCGCGTCCAGGTGGGCGGGCCGGTGGCGGAGATCCTGACCGCGGAGAACCTGTCGGAGTGCTTCGGGCGCCCGTTGCGCGTCGACCACCTTGACGGCCGCTGGTCGGCCCGCGCGGTACGCGGCTGAGGGCCCCGACGACCGGGGAGCGCGCGGCCGGTGAGCGGGTACGACGAGGGGTGATCTGCGGGAAAAGCGGTGTTGTGTGGGTGATCTTCCCGGTACGGTGTCACGCATGGCGACCAAGCTGAACCAGATCCTCGCCGTGGAGAAGGGCGTCAAGTCCGACACCCAGCGCAAGGTGACCGAGGCCTACCACACGATCCAGAAGAACGCCCTGTTGTCGGGCCTCTCACGGACCTACCAGCCGATCGACGACGAGGGCGAGCGGCTGCCCCCGGAGTCGACCCGGGTGCAGGTGCAGGGCGAGGATCTGCTCAAGCAGGTGGGCGCCGCGCTCACCCGGCTGTTCGACGTCACCGCCACCAAGGACTGGGCCAACTGCTCGGCGCGGGCCGACGTCAAGGTCGACGGTTCCACCCTCCTGGAGGACGTGCCCGTCACCTACCTGCTGTTCCTGGAGAAGCAGCTGGTGGATCTGCACACCTTCATCGCCAAGCTGCCCGTCCTGGACGCCGCCGAGGCCTGGACGCCGGACCAGTCGACCGACTGCTGGCGGACCGAGCCGGTCAAGACGACCCGTACGAAGAAGGTGCCCCGCAACCACGTCAAGGCGGAGGCCACCGACAAGCACCCGGCCCAGGTCGAGGTCTACCACGAGGACATCGTCGTCGGTTTCTGGACCAAGGTCACCTTCTCGGGAGCCGTGCCGCAGAAGCGGGTCAACGAGCTCCTGGAGCGGGTCGGCAGGCTTCAGAACGCGGTGAAGTTCGCCCGTGAGGAGGCCAACGGCACCGAGATCACCTACCAGCGCGTCGGTGAGAAGGTGCTGGGCTACCTGCTCGGGTAAGATCACAGGACTCCCCGTTGGAGCACGGGGATGAGCGAAAGCGCGGAAGCTGAAACTGATCCGTCAGACTGACACGCGGTCACAGTGGGGGTTCGATTCCCTCCCCCGGCACCGTCGAGCCGGGGTAGCCCAAATGGCAGAGGCAGCCGCTCATGCTCAGGCTCTCGCTCCAGATTCAGCATTCGCCGCCGGGCGCCGGATCGAACGGATACGGGCGACGATGGTCGAGTGCGGGTTCGAATCCCGCTGGACGCTCCACGTGCGTCTATAACTTAATGGCAGAGTGCGACCTCATCATGAGTGACCCGGATCCTTAAACGTGCCGGTGCCGCGACATGGCGGCACTCCAGGCCCTCGGGGAATGGATACTTCCCCGGGGGCCGTCGCCTTTCCCGCCCGAGGCGCCGGGGGCCGTCAGTCCTTCTTGCGCTGGCGGATCAGGCCCATGAACCCCGGGCTGGGCTTGAACTTCGCCGTCCAGGTCTCCGCGATCTCCAGGGGTTCGCCGGTCTGCGGGTTGCGCCCGGTCCGTGCGGGCTTGTGCACGATCTCGAAGGACCCGAACCCGGGAATCGCCACCTTGTCCTCGGCCGCCACGGCCGTCTGGATCGTCCCCAGGATCGCGTCGAGAGCCGCGGCGGTCTGCCTCCGGGTGAGCCCGGCCTCGGCGGCGGCCTTCTCGATCAGCTCGCGCTTGTTCATGGGGAACAGTTAACGCCATCACCACCGGGTGAATCGAGCCCCGGTTCTCACACACCGGCTCTCGCGGGCGGTGCGGGTGCCCGCCGTTTCCGGTGGCGGGCACCCGTTCTCGTTCAGCGGTCGGGCTGGGCGGCCAGCCGTTCCGCCTCGGTGTGCAGTGCCTCGACGAGGATGAGCTCCAGGAGGAGATCTTCGTCAATGAGGCCGATCAGTACATCCATCGAGCCTCCCTGACTACTCGACGCCCCAGCGGTCGCAGAAGTTGACACGCGTACCGAACAAGACTCGGACATGATCCATCATTGGCCGTTCGGATGCGCGGGGGCCGCCTACGCCGGGACCAGCTCGGCGAGGTCGACGTGCTCTCCGACCTCGCGAATGCTCATGCAGTACGCCACGAGGACCCGCCGTCCGTCGATCCGACGGGTGACCAGCAGACAGGGGCCGTCGTGGACCACGATCGCCTCAACCTCGATGCCCTGAGGGCTTCGCCAGATACCCATGAGCCCGAGGCTACGGAGAAGCGGGTAAGGGCGGGGTAACCAAACGGGCATATCGTGATGCACAGTACGTGTGCTGGAGATCTATCTGTTTGTCCTCCGATGATTATCCGGGTGGCTTTGGGTAGCAGGACGCTGGAATTACCGTCATCAGGGAGAAAACACCATGGCTTTGCCCAAGCTCACCCCCGAACAGCGTCAGGCCGCCCTGGTCAAGGCTGCCGAGACCCGGACCGCTCGCGCCAAGCTTCTCGCCGAGGTCAAGACAGGCGCGCTCAGCCTGGAGCAACTGCTTGGCCGTGAGGACGACATCGCCAAGCGCATCAAGGTGTCGCAGGCCCTGCGAGCCCTGCCCGGAGTCGGTACGGTCAAGGCCGCGCAGCTGATGCAGCAGGCCGATGTGGACGAGGCGCGTCGCCTGGGAGGCCTCGGTACCCAGCAGCGTCGCAAGCTCATCGAGGCCGTCGGCCACTGAGATGCCCCGCCGTCCGCCGCCCGCGTTCCCGGAAAGAACTCCCTCGGGAACGCGGGCCGCGGGGAGAGCGGGTGTTGGGACGGTCAGGGGAACGGGCAGGCCCCGCCGTACGGACTCGGGGGAGATCCGTGCGGCGGGGCCTGTCGCGTCTGTCCGGGCGAGCCCGGTTCGCGGGGTCAGTGGGCCTCCGCGAACTGCTGCTCCTCGGTCGACCCCTTCAGGGCCGTGGTGGAGGACTCCGGCGCGATGGCCGTGCTGACCAGGTCGAAGTATCCGGTGCCGACCTCGCGCTGGTGGCGGGTGGCGGTGTAGCCGCGCGCCTCGGAGGCGAACTCGGCCTCCTGGAGCCCGACGTAGGAGGTCATGCCGTCCTCGGCGTAGCCCCGGGCGAGGTCGAACATCGAGTGGTTCAGTGAGTGGAAGCCCGCCAGCGTGATGAACTGGAACTTGTAGCCCATGTGGCCGAGCTCGCGCTGGAACTTGGCGATGGTGGAGTCGTCCAGGTGCTTCTTCCAGTTGAACGAGGGCGAGCAGTTGTAGGACAGCATCTGGTCGGGATACTCGGCCTTGATCGCCTCGGCGAACTCGCGGGCCACGTCCAGGTCCGGGGTGGAGGTCTCCATCCACAGCAGGTCGGCGTGGGGGGCGTAGGCCAGGCCGCGGGCGACGCAGGCGTCCACGCCGTTGCGGACCCGGTAGAAGCCCTCCGCGGTACGGTCGCCGGTGGTGAAGGCCTGGTCACGGGGGTCGACGTCGGTGGTCAGCAGGGTCGCGGCCTGGGCGTCGGTCCGCGCGATGACCAGGGTCGGCACGCCCAGCACGTCGGCCGCGAGGCGGGCGGCGCTGAGGGTCTTGACGTGCTGGCCGGTGGGGACGAGCACCTTGCCGCCCAGGTGGCCGCACTTCTTCTCCGAGGCGAGCTGGTCCTCCCAGTGCACCCCGGCGGCACCGGCGGCGATCATGCCCTTCATCAGCTCGAAGGCGTTCAGCACGCCCCCGAAACCGGCTTCCGCGTCGGCCACGATCGGCGCCAGCCAGTGCGGCGCGTCCCGGTCGCCCTCCGACCAGGTGATCTGGTCGGCGCGCAGCAGCGCGTTGTTGATGCGCCGCACGACGGCCGGGACCGAGTTGGCCGGGTAGAGGCTCTGGTCGGGGTAGGTCTGACCGCCGAGGTTGGCGTCGGCGGCGACCTGCCAGCCGGACAGGTAGATGGCCTTGAGCCCGGCCTTGATCTGCTGCACGGCCTGGTTGCCGGTGAGGGCGCCCAGGGCGTGCACGTAGTCCTCGGTGTTCAGCAGGTCCCACAGCCGCTCGGCGCCGAGCCGGGCGAGGGTGTGCTCCTCCTGGACGGAACCCCTGAGTCGAACCACGTCCTCGGCCGTGTAGGTCCGCTCGGTCCCCTTCCAGCGAGGGTTGGTCTCCCACTCGCGCCGCAGCTCGTCTGCGGCTCCCTTGAGGCGATCATTCATCGGTAACTCCTTTTCGTCCCCTGGGTGGCCTACTCCGAGTGTGTGCCTCGACGAAACGGCCAAACAAGGTCGAGTCGGACGAAAGAATGGAAATTCTTCTCCTGAGATCAATACTCACCGGTATTTGGACGAGAAGAAGTTAATAGTTTTCTCTATGGACTAGACCAATTCTTGTGCTGGGATCAGGTGTCCGCGGACGCGTGCCACGTACCGGCTTTGCCGGGACCTCCGGCACGCGGGCGTGCCGACCGCGCGCCGGGCCGGATCCCGTACGGGCGTGACGACCGCGTGCGGATTGCCGACCGCGTGCCGGGCCGGATCCCGTACGGGCGTGACGACCGCTCGCCGGGCCTGACCCGTGCGGATGTGACGACCGCGACCGCCGGGCCGGACTCCGTACGGGTGTGATGATCGCGGCCGCCGGGCCGGACCCCGCGTGGACGCCCCGGAGGCGAGGGTGCCGACATCCGGCCGGAGACCCGCGAGGAGGTGAAATTTCCTCGGAAATTTCGTTTAGCATCGGGTCATGGCATCTTTGGTGGGTGAAGAACCGCTTTCCTTGACGCAGGAGCTCGATCTCATCGCGTTCGGCCAGCGGCTGAGACACCTGCGTAAGCAGCGCGGCCTCACCCTCTCCGACCTGGGCGAGCGCGTGAGCCGCGCGCCCAGCCAGCTCTCCCTGCTGGAGAACGGCAAGCGCGAGCCGAAGCTGTCGCTGCTGAAGTCGCTGGCCGCCGCGCTCAACGTGCCGATCGAGGAGCTGCTGCGCAGGCAGGCCCCCAACCGGCGGGCCCAGCTGGAGATGGCCCTGGAGGAGGCCCAGCGCGACCCCCTGTACGCCGGGCTCGGCCTGGCCCGGCTGAAGATCTCCGCCCGCGTCCCCAACGACGTGCTCGAACACATCCTCGGCCTGTACGGGGAACTGCGCTCACGCCAGGCCAGGGGGACCGCCACCCCCGAGGAGGCCCGCGCCGCCAACGCCGAGCTGCGCCGCAAGCAGCGCGAGCAGGGCAACTACTTCGCGGAGATCGAGCAGGCTGCCGCCGAGGCGCTCGCCGCGGTCGGCTACCGCTCGGGCGCGCTGTCGCAGAGCACCGTCCAGGCGCTGGTCAGCCACTTCGGCTACACCGTCCAGACCGTCCAGGACCTGCCGCGTACCGTGCGCTCCATCTCCGACCTGCGCAACCGGCGCATCTACGTCAAGCACGAGCAGGTCGGCATGCACACCCCGCGCACGATCCTGCTGCAGACCCTCGGCCACCTCTCCCTCGGCCACCACCGGCCCCGCGACTTCGCCGACTTCCTGCGCCAGCGGACCGAGGCCAACTACTTCGCCGCCGCCGTCCTGGTGCCCGAGGCCGCCGCCGTACCGTACCTGCGGGAGGCCAAGAAGGACCGCGCGCTGAGCGTGGAGGACCTGCGGGACGTGTTCGCCGTCTCCTACGAGATGGCCGCGCACCGCTTCACCAACCTGGCCACCAACTTCCTCGACCTGGTCTGCCACTTCGTCCGCAACAACGCCGACGGGATCATCTACAAGGCCTACGAGAACGACGGCATCGTCTTCCCCGCCGACGAGCAGGGCGCGATCGAGGGCCAGCGCATGTGCCTGCGGTGGTCGGGGCGCCAGGTCTTCCTGTCACCGGACCGCTTCTCCGTCCACTACCAGTACTCCGACTCGCCCACCGGCACCTACTTCTGCATGGCCCACGTCGACATCTCGCGCGAGCGCGACTTCGCCATCACCCTCGGCGTCCCGTACCGGGAGTCGCGCTGGTTCCGGGGCAGGGAGACCACCACCCGCACCAAGTCCGGCTGCCCCACCGGCGACTGCTGCCGCCGCCCGCCCGCCGAGCTGACCCAGCGCTGGGAGGGGTACGCCTGGCCCTCGGCCCGAGGCAACTCCCACATCCTGGCCGCGCTGCCGCCCGGGTCCTTCCCCGGGGTGGACGAGGCCGACGTCTACACCTTCCTGGAGCGCCACGCCGCGGGCTGAGCTCACCCCGAGGGCGGGGCCGTCCGGTGCAGCGTCAGGGACGGGTGGCCGTGGAACCGGTAGGCGCCCGCGTCGTCGGGGGCCTGCCCGCGCATGGACCGCAGCACCTCGGCCGGGGGCTCACCGGCGAAGCAGCGCCGGTAGAACTCCGGCGCCAGGCCGCCAGCGGCGGGCCAGAGCGGGGCGACGACCCCGCTCGCGCCCGCCATCAGGAACGCCTGGGCGTCCCCCGGCTCCTCCAGGAAGACGAACGGGGCCCCGGCCAGCTCGTAGCCCAGCGCCTCGGACGCGGAGCCGCCGTCCGTGAAGTGGACGACGTCGGGCCCCTGCCTGAGCACGCCCAAGACGTCGCCGAGCGCGGGGGAGACCTGCGTGGCGCCGTACTCGGCCACCAGCGGGTGCGCCCGCGCCTCGCCGTACACCACCGCGACACGGTCGGCCCGCGCGCTCACCGGAGGGGGCAGCTCGGGGCGCCGCCCGCCGAGGGGCCAGCGGCCGGTCACCGTCTGGCAGTTCAGGTAGGGGGGCAGCGAGGGATCGTAGGGCTGCTCCAGCACGGCCAGCTCCCAGGGCACGTGCGGCTCCTGGGAGAGGATCAGCACGGTCGGGCGGCGCGGCGCCACCCGGGCGGCCACCGCGTTCAGCAGATCCCAGAACCCCCACGGCACGCGCGCGCCGACCTCCCGGCCCAGCTCCTCGGAGAGACGGCCCCGCCCGGTCAGCTGGCGGCCGAACTCCGAGGCCCGGGTGCCCAGATCGCAGCGTTCGGCCCGGTCGGGGGTGACGAAGTGCGGCGACTGGTAGGTCCACCACAGCCGTCCGGGCCGGTCGCCGTGGACGACGATCGCCGTGACGTCCGGGGGCTCGCCCATCAGGGCCGGGCGGATACGGGTGCCCGAGACCGGCTCCAGCGCCTCGTGCCCGCCGAGGCTGCCGGCCGCGCCGTGGACCGTGATCGCCCGCAGGCCGAACCCGATCACCTGGCCGCCCACCGCGTAGGTCGCCTGGATCTGCCGGGCGGCCTCCGGCTCCTCCTGGGCGAGGGCGACGAGGTTGACCACGGCGCGGGGGTACGGTGTGGCCTCGTCGGCGCGCAGCCGCACCCGCCAGCCACCGGGAGCGTCGAAGCCCTCGGCGACGAGCTGGATGTCCAGGTCGACCGGCTCGCGCGGCTTCGCGGTGCCGTCCTGCCCCTGGCCGGGGGCGACGCCGATCGCCACCTCGGCACCCCAGCCCGCGACCGCCTCGGCGGGGGCCTCGATCAGCGGGATCCCCTCCCACGTGGGCCCCGGCGCCGCGGCCGGTGTCTCCTTGCGCCGCCTGCGGAAGGCCCCGGTCAGCCGGTCGAGAACCGAGGAGGCCCGGCCTTCGGCGGGAGCGGGCGGCTCGGCCAGCGTCGGCGGCGCCTGCGCGGGGACCGGCGCCGGTGCCTGGGGCTGAGGGTCCGGGGACGGCGGCTCCGGGGAGCCCTGGGACGGCGGTTGGGGGGAGGCGGGGTCCGGGCGCATCCAGTCGACGCTCATGGCGCCGGTGGAGGGCATGTCGCCGTACCCGTCGTCGTAGGCGGCCTCCTCCACCTCCCCCTCCCGCGGCGGCTGCCCGGGGTCCGGCGCCGGACGCCCCTGCCCGCCCGTGCCGGGGAGCACCCAGGCGGGAGTGTAGGAAGCGGGCCGCGGGGCGTCGGCCGGATCCCAGCCGGACAGGTCCGTGCCGTTCGAGGGCGCCGAGCCCCAGGAGGAGGGCGGGGTGGGGGCGGTACCGCCCGGCGCCGGGGAAGAGAGACTGCTCGCGCCAGACTGTGCGCCCCCGTACGCGCCTGGTTCCGCGCCTCCGTATGAACCGGGCTCCGTGCCCCCGTACGAGCTGGACTGTGTGCCCCCGTGAGATCCGGATTCGGCGCCCGGTCCCGGGGAGAGCATGGGGATCACCTGCTCGGCGGTGACGCCCCGCTCCAGGCTCAGCAGCGCGGTGAGCCGCTCCCAGGCGGGACCGTACTCGGCGACGAGCATGATGACCGCGTCGGCCAGCTGGCCAGGAGGCCGGCTGCCCGCCTCGGCGAGCAGCGGGTCCAGCCGGTCGCGAAGCTCGCCGGAGGCGCCGCCCATCAAGCTGTCGAGCTCGTCGCGGACACCTCGCGCCGCCCGCATCACGGCTACCGGGTTCATGCCGTCCCCCCTTGTTCCGGACTGGACTGATCTTCCCACCTGCGCGGCGGGGACGGGAGCCGGTAGTTGTCGGGAATCGGCGCCACATAGGGTGATACCCCTAAGTGCCGAGGTGATGGAAAGGGTGGGTCGTGCTGCCTGAGGTCGAGGCATGGCTACGCGAGCGCACCTCATCCTCGGGTGACTGGGCGCTGCCGGAGCTGCTGAGCGCCAAGGGTGAGACGACGATCAGTGTCGTGCTGCCCGCCCGCGACGAGGAGGAGACGGTCGGGGAGATCGTCGCCGCGATCCGCCGCGACCTCATGGAGACCGTGCCGCTCGTCGACGAGCTCGTGGTCATCGACTCGCGCTCCGTCGACGAGACCGCCGTACGCGCCGCGCGGGCCGGGGCGAGGGTGATCGCCCAGGACGAGGTCCTGCCCGACCTCAAGCCGCTGGACGGCAAGGGCGAGGCGCTCTGGAAGTCCCTCGCCGCGACCTCCGGCGACCTGCTGGTCTTCGTCGACGCCGACCTGCGCGAGTTCCGCACGTCCTTCGTGACCGGGTTGCTCGGCCCGCTGCTCGCCGACCCGGCGACGGTCTACGTCAAGGGCTGCTATGACCGGCCCCTGCAGAACGTGCAGAGCGGCGGCGGGCGGGTCACCGAGCTGGTCGCGCGGCCCCTGCTCAACCTGCACTGGCCACGGCTGGCCGGGTTCGTGCAACCCCTCGCGGGGGAGTACGCCGGGCGCAGGTCCGTGCTGGAGCGCGTCCCGTTCGTCACCGGCTACGGCGTGGAACTCGCCCTGCTGATCGACCTGCTCGAACTCGCCGGTCTCGACGCCCTGGCCCAGGTCGACCTGGGCCGCCGGGTGCACTCCCACCAGTCGACGGAGGCGCTCGGCGGGATGGCCGCCCAGATCCTGCAGACCTCCTGGTCACGCCTGGAGCGCCAGAACATGATGGTCTCCCTGCACCGGCCCTCTCCCCGCCTGGCCCAGTTCCGCCGGGGCGCGGACGGCCACCAGGTGAGCGTCCGGGACGTCGCCGTCGCCGAACGCCCCCCGATGGTCACGATCCCGGCCTACCGCCCCGCCCGCTGACGGGGATCCCGCCCCCACGGGTCACGAGGCCAGCAGGGAGGCGTAGCGGTCGAGGTCGACGTTGCCGCCGCTGACGATCACACCGACCCGCTTGCCGCCCAGCTGGGCGGCGAGGTTGCGGACGGCGGCCAGGCCGAGGCACCCGGTGGGCTCGACGACGATCTTCATGGCGGATCCGAAGAGCTTCATGGCGTCGACGAGGTCGGCGTCGGTGGCGGTGACGATGTCGTCGGCCTCGCGGCGGATGATCTCGAAGGTGTGGGTGCCGAGCTGCTGGGTCTGCGCGCCGTCGGCGATGGTCTTGGGTGTGTCGATCTGGACGATGGAGCCCTGGCGCAGCGACCGCAGCCCGTCGTCGCCCGCCTCCGGCTCGACGCCGTACAGCGCGCAGCCGGGCGACAGCGCGCGGGCCGACAGCGCCGTACCGGAGAGCAGCCCGCCGCCGCCCAGCGGGACGAAGAGCGCGTCGAGGTCGCCGACCTCCTCGAACAGCTCCTTGGCGGCGGTGCCCTGACCGGCGATCACGTGGGGGTGGTCGTACGGCGGGATCAGCGTGAGACCGCGGTCGGCGGCCAGGGCGCGGCCGATCTCCTCCCGGTGCCCGGTGTAGCGGTCGTAGCGGATGACCTTCCCGCCGTACCCCTCGGTGGCGGCCACCTTCGAGGCGGGCGCGTCGTGCGGCATGATGATCGTGGCCGGGATGTCGAGCAGCCGGGCGGCCAGCGCGATCGCCTGGGCGTGGTTGCCCGAGGAGTAGCTGATCACGCCGGAGCGTCGCTGCTCGGCGGTGAACCGTGACAGCGCGTTGAACGCGCCGCGGAACTTGAAGGCGCCCATCCGCTGGAAGTTCTCGCACTTGAACACCACGTCGGCGCCGACGATCTCGTTGATCCGGCGCGAACGCAGCACGGGGGTACGGTGGACCTGCGGCGCGATGCGGGCGGCGGCGTCCAGGACGTCGTCGTAGGTCGGGGACGTCGAGGACATCGGGGACGTCGGTGACTGGGACATCGGGTGGCTCTCCTCGGTCGGCACGGCTACGCCCTCGAAGCCTGGCACCATCGCCGGGCGGGCGAGGCGCCGGGGTGCCCGGGTGCCCGGGCCGGGTTCGCGCGAGGCGGCCGTACGGAGTCGCGGGAGTCGTACGGAGTCGGCGGGGACACGGCGCGCCGTCCGGTCTAGCATCGGGTCGTCCGGCGTGACAGGCAGGCCGGACTCACCGGCCGGACAGTTCCGGAAGGTGAGCTCGAAGCGGTGCGATTCTCTGTGTAGGTGGTGTTGTGGTGGCAGTCGGTACGATCCTTCGTTTTGACGAGGTACGCGGGTACGGTTTCATCGCCGCCGTCGGCGGGGGCGAGGATGTGTTCTTCCACGCCAACGACTTCGGCGAGAGCAGGCACGTCGTCCAGCCCGGTCTGCGGGTGGAGTACGAGGTCATGGAGGGCGAGCGCGGCCTGAAGGTCTCGACCGTCAGCCTTCTGGACCCGCCGCCCGCCCGGCGGCCGGTCGCGGCCGTGGCACACCCGCTCCCCGTCTCCTCGCCGCAGCTCGGCGACGGTGACGACGACGGCGTGTGTGACGTGTTGTCGGCGAAGTCCTTCAGCGGCGCGGTGACCGAGCTGCTCATCGAGCACGCGCCCACGCTGACGGGCGCGCAGATCGGTCAGGTCAGGCAGCATTTCCTGGCGTTCGCCCGGTCCCACGGCTGGGTCGACGACTGAGCCCGGCCGGTCTCTCCCCGGCGGGCCGGGCCGCTGCGTACGTGGACCGAGACGGGACGGTTTCTTCCCGGCGGGCCGGGTCGCGGCGTGCGCAGTGTGCACGGTGGGCCCCGGTAGGCCGGGGCGGGTCACGGTACGGAGCGGTGCGGCTTGCGCGTCCCCGGGGGCGCGCAAGCCGCGGTGGGTCCGGCGGCCGGGGTTCAGCCGCTGAAGGAGAACCAGTTGAGGTTGACGAAGTCGGCGGGCTGACCGCTGCTGAAGGTGATGTAGACCGTGTGGGTCCCGGTCACCGCGCCGACGTTGGCCGGGACCGTGCGCCAGCTCTGCCAGCCCCCGGTGTTGCCGAGGGCGAAGTCGCCGATCGGGGTGGCCGTCGGGCTGTCCAGGCGCACCTGGACCAGCCCGCTGACCCCTCCGGCCGCCCCGGACGCGACGCGGGCGTTGAACTGCCCGGCCGCCGAGGTGCCGAAGTTCACGCCGTCGAAGCGCAGCCAGTCGCCGTTGCCGATCTGCGCGACGTTCTGCCCGCCGCCGGTGTCGGTGGTGGTCTCCAGCGACGTACCCGACTGCGCCTGGTGGCGCTCGGCCTGGATGGTCGAGCGGGCGTCCACCCCGCCCGGGGGAGGCGTGATCGTCGGGCTGGGGCCGGGGCCGGAGCCGCTCTGCCAGACGGCCACGTAGTCGACGAGCATCGGGCGTCCCGAGACCGTGGCGGCGGTCGGGGTCGGCCCGGCCAGCGCGTTGGGGAAGGCCCCGCCCATGGCCACGTTGAGCAGCAGGAAGTAGCCCTGGTGGCCGGTCATGGCGTTCCAGGTCCCGGCGTCGAACTGCGACTGGCTCACGCTGTGGAACTGCTGCCCGTCGACGTACCAGCGCAACTGGTTCGGGGTGACGGCGCGGTCCCACTCGAAGCGGTAGGTGTGGAACGCCGACTGGCAGGAGGCGCCGGGACAGGTCCTGCTGGTGCCGATGCCGGTGGTCTCGTTGCAGGGCCCGCCGGGGCTCACGCCGCAGTGGAGCACGCCCCAGACGGAGTTGACGCCGTTGACGTTCTCCATGATGTCGAACTCGCCGATGCCGGGCCAGTTCCAGTAGTTGCCCCGGTACGGCGCTCCCAGCGCCCAGAAGGCGGGCCAGTAGCCCAGGGCCGCGCTGCCGGTGACGTTGGGCATCTGCAGGCGGCTCTCGATACGCAGCACGCGTCCTGCGGCGGGCTTGAAGTCCGCGCGGCGGGTCTCGACGCGGGCCGACGTCCACTCGCTCCCGCTCTTGATCGGGGTGATGCGCAGGTTCCCGCCGCCGTCGAGGCTCAGGTTGGCGGGGCTGTTGGTGTAGCGCTGGACCTCACCGGTGCCCCAGTTGGCGGGGCCGCCCGGGTAGGCGTGACCGGTGTCGACGATCCAGTTGGCGGAGGAGGGCAGTGACCCGGCGCCGCCGTTGAAGTCGTCGCTCCAGACCAGGGACCACCCGGAGGGCGTCGGTGGCACGGAGGCATGGGCGGCGATCGCGATCAGCGTCGGCACCAGGGCGGCGGCGATGACCGAGATCCATCCGAGAGAGCGCTTTCTTCCTGGGGGGTTGCTCATTCGGGACCTCTCACAGGGCGAACGAGAAGGACGGCCGAACGTCGCTGCAGCGTAAAGACCGATTGGTCTCACTGTTACGCGAAGGTTAAGTTTGGTCAACACCCGAGTCGGAAAAAGCCTGAGAGCGCTCTCAAAGCCCGGTCGCGGGGTCGTGGGGAGCCGTCGTGCCTCCCGGAGCGGATACGGGACGGGTGCGGGGCGGCGTGGCTCACAATCTCTGGCGCTCTTCGGTTGGATACGGGCCACAGTTCTGTTCATATGGGACAAAAGCGGCTACTCTCGACGGGAATTGACCATGAGCGGTTGGAATCGCCCGCCGTTCCCATGGCCAGTGGGCCTTCCGGTGGAGAGCAGAGGTGGCGATGGCGCGCTGGTTGGGCCAGTTGCTCGTACTGGCCGTTGTCGCCGGCGTCGCGCTGACCGCCTTCGCGACGCCCGCGTCCGCGCACGGCCAGCTCGCGATGTCGACACCGGCCAAGGACAGCACGGTGAAAGAGCCGATGGAGTCGCTCGCGCTCTACTTCACCGAGAAGCCCGCCCCGAACGCGTACTTCACCGTCACCACCCCCAGCGGTGCCCGCGTCGACCAGCCCTGGTCGCACGGGGAGCCCAAGCGCCTCGACGAGCCGGTGACGGAGTACAACCTCCTGGACGGCAAGTGGCAGCCGAAGCTGTACCACACCGGGTTCCCGGCGACCGTCCCGGTCGCCTACTGGCCTGAGCAGGGCCTGTACGTCGCCCGCTACGTGTCGGTCGCCTCGGACGGTGAGAAGGTGACCGGAGAGGTCAAGTTCACCTACGAGGGCCGGATGACGAAGGCGCCCAAGGGCTGGAAGGCTCCCACGAACGAGCCCGACCCCGCGCTGCTCGCCCCGGCCGAGCCCGGCGCCGCCACCCCGTCGGCCGGAGCGGCCGGGCCCGTCGTCCCCCAGGCCACCCCGCAGACCACGCCCCAGGCCGCGGCGTCGAACGCGCCCCAGGCCGGCTCGGGCTTCGACCTGTCGGTGTGGCTGCTGCCCGCCGTCCTCGTCGCCGGAGTGGGGTTCATGGTGTTCCGGGCGGCACGGCGGCCGTCACCCCGTGGCGCGGAGGTCCGCAGGCGCCCCACCGGGCCGCCCGCGAGAACGCCCCGAGGCCGGCCCGCGACCGCGTCGCGCAAGCCACGGAACACCGGTACGGCCAAGGCCGCCAAGACCGCCAGGCGACGCTGACCCGCCGCCCGCGCTCCGGCTCCGCCCGCACCACCGGCCCCGCACCGATTCCCCGTCCTCCCCGTCCCCGTCCCCGTCCCCATTCCGGATTCCGGCTCGCCACCCCTCGCGCCGGCCTGACCCCCCACCCCCTTCCAGGAGAACAGCCATGACGTCCCCCCTTGCCCGCTGCCGCCCGCTGCTCGCCGCGCTCATGCTCGGCGCGGCCCTGCTGATGGCCACGGCCTGCGGCTCGCCCAGCGCGGCCCCCGGCGCCTCGACGGTCAAGGAGATCACGGTGACCATCGCCGGACGGCAGGTGACGCCCCCGCCTGGACGGATCGACGTGACCAAGGGCCAGACGGTACGGATCACGGTGACCGGTGACGCGGCCGACGTGGCGCACGTCCACGGCTACGACAAGGCGGCGGACCTGAGGCCCGGCACCCCCGCGACGATCGAGTTCGTCGCCGACCGGGACGGGCTGTTCGAGGTCGAGACCCACGACTCGAACCTGCAGCTCTTCCAGCTCGTGGTGCGCTAGGCCCGCGTGATGCTCCTGGCTCACGGCATCGGCGGTCGCCAGGACCTGCCGATCCCCTTCGAGGCGGCGCTGATCGGCGCGATCATCGCTCTGCTGGTGTCGTTCGTGGCGCTGGGTGCCCTGTGGACCGAGCCCCGGCTGGGCGGTGACCTCCGCCACCCCCGCCCGCTGGCCTCCCTGGTCCAGAGGACGGTGTCCGCGCGGGCGTGGCCGTGGTTCTGGCGCGCAGCCGGGCTCGTCGCCGCGGCGTACTTCTGCGTGGGCCTGCTCTTCGGCCCCGACCGGGTCGAGAACCCCACCGCGGGGGTGTTCTACGTCCTGTTCTGGGTCGGCCTGGTGCCGCTCTCACTGCTGTTCGGACCGGTGTGGCCGGTCCTCAACCCGCTGCGCACGCTGCACCTGCTGGCCTGCCGGGGACTCGGGCGCGACCCAGAGACCGGCCTGCGGCCGCTGCCGGAGGGGGTCGGCTACTGGCCCGCGGCGGGCGGTCTGCTCGCCTTCGTCTGGCTGGAACTGGTCGCCCCGGAACGGGCCACCCTGCCGGTCATCGGGGCCTGGCTCGCCGTGTACGTCGTGTTCATGCTCGGGGGAGCGGTCCTCTTCGGGTCGCGCTGGTTCGGCCACGCGGACGCGTTCGAGGTCTACAGCACCCTCGTCGGCCGGCTCGCCCCGGTGGTGAGACGCCCCGACGGCGTCGTGACCTGGCGCAACTCGCTCGACGGGATGGCCGGGCTGCGGCCGGTGCCGGGGCTGACGGTGCTGGTGGTGGTGCTCCTCGGCTCCACCATGTACGACAGCCTCTCCAACGCCCCGGTCTGGGTGCGTTTCGTACAGGAGAGCGCGGTACCGGCACCGGTGATGGGGACGGCGGGCCTGCTCGTCGTCATCGGCCTGGTGCTCGCGGCGTACCGGGGGGCGACCGCGCTGGCCGGACGCTGGGGGGCGGCTGAGCCGGGGACGACGGCGGGTGAGCTCGCCCACGCGGTCGTCCCGATCGCCGTCGGGTACGTGGTCGCCCACTACTACACGCTCCTCCTCCTCGAAGGGCAGCGGACCCTCGCCCTGCTCTCCGACCCGCTGGACACCGGCGCCAACTGGCTGGGCACCGCGGGATGGACCGTCCAGGCGGCCGGTACCTCCCCCGCCGGGATCGCGATGCTCCAGGTGACGGTCATCGTCATCGGCCACGTGGTCGGCACCGTGCTCGCCCACGACCGCGCGCTGGCCCTGTTCCCGAGGCGGACCGCCGTCGTCGGGCAGATCCCCCTTCTCGTGCTGATGGTGGCCTACACGGTGGCGGGCCTGTTCCTGCTCTTCGCGGGCTGACTCCGACTTCGACCCCCGCTACCGGCCCCGCTCGGCGAGGGCCGGGGTCGGAGTCGGGGTCAGGGCCGGGGTCGGGGTGGGGGCCGGAGCGGGAGTCGGGGTCGGGGCGGCGGTCACCAGGGTCAGGCGGTAGGTCCTGAGGATCTCGCGGATCGGCTGGAAGTAGGTGACGCCCCCGGTGGCGCAGTCGCCCCAGCCGCCGGAGGTGATCCCCTGGGCCTGGTCGATCGAGATGAAGGCGCCGCCGGAGTCGCCCTTCTCCGAGCAGACGTCGGTACGGGTCAGCTCGAAGACCTTGCCGGTGGGGTACACGGCACTGACGTCGCGCTGCAGGATGAGGCCGCAGTGCCAGCCGGTCGCGGCGCCCGACCTGCAGACCGAGGCCCGCTCGATGGCCGTCACGGCACCGGAGACGGGCACGGTCCCGGCCTTTCCCGCGAGGCCGCCGCTCACCTTCGCCGTGGGGGTCCAGTCGTCGTTCACCGAGACCCACGCGAAGTCGCTGCCCGGGAAGGTCGAGTGCCGGAAGACGCCCTGGGCCGTCCGGTTGAAGCCGGTGGTGGTGTCACCCTGCTTGCCGCAGTGGCCGGCGGTGACGAACCCGCTGAGTGTCCCGCGGGTCACCGGGAAGCCGACGGAACAGCGGCCCGCGCTGACGTAGTAGGCGTCGCCCCCCCTCAGGTCGTAGCGGGGCCCCAGGGGACGCGGGTTCTCCTTGGAGGCCACCACGACCACCATGTCGTCGTTCACCTCCATGGACCTGATGGCGTTCTGGGTCGCCACGGCGTGCCTGGACAGGATGACGACCTTGTTGCTCCGTACGTCGACGTAGCGGACGCGCCCGCCGGCCGGGCGGGCGGGCAGGGTGTCGCCGAGTTTCCGCTTGACCGCCCTGAGCCTCGCCAGTGACACCGGGACGACCTCGGCCCTGGCGCCCGCGGAGACGATCCTCGGAATGTCGGCGGCGCTGGTGGTGGCGACCACGAGGGCCCGCGCGGTGGTTCCCGTGAGCCAGGAGCCGCCGAAACGGTCGCCGAGCTCCTCGCGCAGCCGGGCCTCGACCGGTGCCAGCCGGGTCTCGTTGAGCAGCCGGGCCTCGACCTGCTTCCTGGTGAGGCCGAGGTCGCGCTGGAGCGCCCCGATGACGCCTCGCGGCGGGCTCACCGTGGCGGGGACGTGCGGTGCCCGCGGTGCGGTGGCCGGGGGGAGGGCCGCCGGGGTGGGCGCGGTGCCCGCGGCCCGGGACGTGGCGACGGCGGGGGTGGCGCCCGCCGCCCAGCGTACGGCGACGGTCGGCAGGGCGGTCAGGGCGAGCACGGTGATCGCCAGGACGCCCCCCGTGGCGGCGATGTGGCTGCGGGACATGTGATCTCTCCTCGGCCTCTTTCGAAGCGTGAGGGGGGAGGTCATCCCGCGTCGCCGACCGGTCGCGCGACATGGACGTCACCACCTTAGTTCGGCCGCCGCCGATTCCGGCCGCGAAGACCGGACGCCACGCGGGCCGGACGATCCCGGGCGGCCACGCGCCCGCCGGGTCTCCCGGGACGCCCGCTCAGTGGTGGTGCGGCCGGTGACGATCGTCGGGCGAGGTGCCCAGATCGTCGTCGCGTCCGGCCTCGATCCGGGACCACTGGGCGGTCGGGCGGCCGTTCAGCCGGAACTGGCCACCCCTGGAATCCCAGTGCCGAGGCCAGCCCTCCGGCGAGTCCTCCCAGAACTCCTGCCGCCCGTGGACGGTCAGGTCCAGCAGCCCGTACGACGGCGCCATCGGCTCGTTGCCACGGCCGGTGGTCCAGTAGGTCTCGTAGACCTGGTCGCCGTCGCGGAGATAGGCGGCCAGCATGCCGAAGTGCCGGTCCGCGACCAGCCGGTCCACGGAGCCCTCCGGCACCGAGTACCAAGGAACCGTCCAGCCCATGAAGTCGCGGTAGCGTGAGCTCTCCTCGTACGGCCCCTGACAGAAGGTCGCGTAACTCACGTCCCGCGAGTGCAGGTAGGACAGCTCGTTGATGTGGGCCGTGGAGAAGGTGCAGCCCTCGCACTGCTCCGCCGCGGGGCTGCCGGTGTGCCACATCTGGAAGTAGGCGATCAACTGGGACCGGCCGCCGAAGACGTCGGCCAGCGGCACCGGGCCGTCGGCTCCGATCAGCGGGGTCCGCGGATCGACCTCGACCATCGGCAGCCGGCGGCGCTCGGCGGCCAGCGCGTCCCCGGCCCTGGTGTGGGCCTTCTCCCTGACCCGGAGCTCGTCGATCCTCTCCTGCCAGGTCCGCCGGTCGGTGATCCGCGGAAGAGGGTGTCCGGCCGCTGACGTCTCTGTCATGGGACCTGTCTAGCCCAGACGGAGAGCGCGAAACAACACCTTCGGCCGATCACGGCCGGTTGACGCGGAGCGGGAGCGTGCGGGGCCCGCGGACCTGGCCCGTCGCCCAGGTCACCGCCGAGGGGTCGTCGAGACCGAAGTCGGGGAACCGCTCCAGCCAGACCTCAAGGGCGACCCGCAGTTCCATACGGGCCAGGTGCGAGCCCGCGCAACGGTGGATGCCCAGGCCGAACGCGGCGTGCCGGTTGACCTCGCGGTCGATGACGACCTCGTCCGCCCGCTCGAACTGGGCCCCGTCGCGGTTGGCCGCAGGGAACGACAGCAGGATCCAGTCGTCGGCCTTCATGTCGACGCCGTTCCAGTGCATGTCCTCCTTGACCAGTCGCGCCATCGTGACCGGCGCGTAGGCGCGCAGGAACTCCTCCATCGCGGTCGGCAGCAGGCCGGGTTCCGCGACCAGGCGCTCGCGGTCGGCCGGTGTCTTGGCCAGGTGCCACAGCGACGCGCCGATCGCGCTCCACGTCGTGTCGATGCCCGCGATGAGCAGCAGCGCCATCGTGCCCGCCACGTGGAGCGACTCCAGCTTCCTGCCGTACAGCTCCGCGTTGACGAGGTAGGTCGTGAGGTCGTCGCGCGGGTTGTCGACGTGGTCGCGGATCTGCGCCAGCAGGTAGCTGAACAGCTTCTCCATCCGGGGGATGCGCTCCTCCGGCGGCAGGTTGACGCCCTCCAGCGCGTTCTCGACGAACTCGCGGAACCGCGGCCCGTCCTCGGGCGGGAAGCCCAGCATGTCGGCGATGACGCGCGCCGGGATGTGCTGGGCGTAGTCGCGGGCGGCGTCGACGACGTCCTGCCCCTCCAGCGCGTCGATGAGCGAGTGGCAGAACGCTCGCGTCGCCTGCTCCTGCCGGGCGACCACCGTCTTGGTGAACATCGGCAGCAGCAGCTTGCGGGCGTCGTGGTGGAAGGGCGGGTCGGAGGAGATCGGCGGCGTGCCGCCCACCGGCGCCACCTCGGGCGGCGGCCGGAAGTTGCTCACGATGATCGACCGGGAGGAGAAGCGCTCGGTGTCGTAGGCGATGGCCGCGACGTCCTCGTAGCGGGTCGGCAGCCAGGCGCCGCCGAACCGGTCGGTGTGCGCGATCGGGCAGCGCCGCCGCAGATCGTCCTGGATCGGGTACGGGTCGGCCGCCCACTCCGGCTCGGTGTGGGAGAAGTCGGTCGCCCAGTCCGAGACCGGTCCGGTGACGACCTCGTTGCGTACGCCGTCAGGACGGTTTTGCAGACTCTCCTCGAACACCTGTTTGTTGAAGCGGTCGTCGACGGTCATGCCGCGCCTCCTAGAGGATCTCGATTGTTCTTTCCGGACAGTTCGCCACGGCCAGGCGTGCCGCCCGCTCCTCGTCCGGTGGTACGACGCCGTCGCCGACGACCTGCCCGTAGCCCTCGTCGTCCTCACCGAACAGGGCGGGAGCGAGGACGTAGCAGCGACCGTGTCCCTGGCATCCCTCAGAGTTGATCTTTACTTTCACTGTGGCGCTCCCCTCTGCGCTGTGATGTCGGCGGGAACCGGGGCCTGTGCCACGGTTCCGGCGGGGGGTGAGGCTTGTGGCGCGCTGTCGGCGGGGGCCGGGGCCTGTGTCGCGGTTCCGGCGGGGATCGGGACCTGTGCCGCGGTGCTGGCGGGGGGTGAGGCTTGTGCCGCGTTGTCGGCGGGGACCGGGGCCTGTGCCGCGGTGCTGGCGGGGGGTGAGGCTTGTGGCGCGGTGTCGGCGGGGGCCAGGGCGGCGACGACGCGGGTGAGCAACGCGGCCCACTCCTCGTCGTCGACCGTGTGCAGGTCGGATGTGACGAGCGTGCTGCCCATCGCGAGCAGCAGGCAGAAATGCGACAGCGCGTCCGGCGACAGCGCGCCGTCCAGCTCGCCGTCGTTCTGGGCGGCGCGGACGAGCCCGGCGAGCCAGTCGGCGCGCTCGCCGATGTAGTCGCGCATCGGCCCGGCGACGTCCTCGTCGCGGCGGGCGGCCACGAGCGCCTCGATGATGAGATGGCCGTGGGCGTCGCGCCGTCGGCGGGGGAGCCCCCGGCCGACGACGGCCAGTAGCTCCGTGATCGGCCGGTCAGGGTCGGCGGCGAGCAGCTTCGCCAGCAGCAGCGGCCCGTGCGCGCGCAGCGCGGCCACCAGCAACTCGGCCTTCGAGGCGAAATGCGCGTACAGGGCGCCGTTGCTCACCCCCGCGGCCGTGGCGATGTCGGCCACACGGGTGCCGTCGTAGCCACGCCGCGCGAAGGCCTCGGCCGCCGCCCGCAGCAACCGCTCACGAGTCTCGGCGGCGGTGACGCCCGCGATACGTCCCATGGGTCAATTAAAAGAACGTTCATTTGATGTGTCAACAGCGACGTGAATCCGGTCGGGTTGTTGTCCGGCGATGTCCGCTTATCGGCGTATGGCGGCGTCGTGATTCCGGAGGTGGGTGGGGCGGTCAGAGTTGCCGCCGGGATAGGTGCTACGCGCCCGGAGGTGTTCGGCGGATCCGCTACGGAGCGTCCTTGTTTCGCGGTGCAATGCCCCTGCTGCCTGGGGAAACTCGTGCACCATCTCTGTGGACTCCGCCGACCCTCGTCCGGCCCGGTGGGTGGGCACGGGGTGGGGCGCCGCGGGTGGTTCAGCGGTTGTGGGTCCAGATCAAACCGTCGCGGCCGGAGGATGTCGCGCCGACCGCCCAGACGAAACCGCTCCCCGGCTGGACCGCGAGGTCACGGACGAACGCTTTCTGGTTCGGCGGGGCCGGAAAGGCGCCGGGCTCGACACCGTCGGTGCCGATGTGGAGAAACCCGCTGCCTCCGCCCCTGGCGTCGTGGACGACCCAGGCCCCGCCTCTGCCGTCGGGCTCGGCCTGGGCGCGCGGCTGGATGCCCGGTTCGCCACGGACCTCGAAGCTGAAGCCGCCCAGATAGCCCGACAGCAGCAGCGTCTCACCGCAGAAGGAGCGCTTCGCGCCGCCGCACGGCCAGGCGGTCCAGCCGACGGCCATCACCCGGCCGGTCTCGCCGTCGACCGCGACGTCCGTCAGCTCCGAGATCTGGCCCGGGCGTGCGGACGGGATCGCGGGAAGCGCGACCGCGCGCCAGGCCGTGCCGGTCCAGCGGGCCAGAGCCGCCCTGCCCCGCACCGAGCCCGCCGCCCACTTGCCGTCGAGTCCTTTGACCACGATCGGCGTATTGACCTTGCGCCACACCGACCCGGCCAGGCGCCGCAGCGTGGACCGCGCCTTCCATCCGGCGTCACCGGCCGCGGGGAAGGTGTTCGAGTTCTCGACGACCCACAGGTTCTCACCGATGGAGTACGCCCGATCCACCCGGCCGTGGCGCCATGGCCTGACCTGCCAGCGCTCGCCGTCCCACCGGGCGTACCGCGACGCGCCGAACGCCCAGACCCTGGTGTCGGACGCCGACGCCAGCCGCTTCACCCGGAAGCCCGGCCCGGTGACCCGCTTGAAGGTGGACCCGCGCCCCTTGAGCAGGAGCGGCTCGGCGCGCCTCGTCCCGGCGACCCAGACCGCTCCGCCCGGCGTCACCGTCACCGCGTCGTAGGAGTCACGGCGCTGGTCGTGGACGACGCTCCACCGGCCGGCCGGTGCTTCGGCGTCGGCTGCGGCCGGTCCGGCGGCGACGAAGAAGGCGACGGCCACGGCGGTGCCGCGAGACAACATTCCCATATGAGTGAGACGCGTCCTTCAGCGGAAGGGTTTGCACGCGGCAGGCGGGCCAGGGCCCGGACCTGCACGGCGCGGGCGACTCACCCCCGCGTGCCGTACCGCAGATAGACCATGCCGTCACCGAAGCGCCGCTCGTCCAGCAGTTCCAAATCGACGCGCGCATCGTCGGGGAAGAACGGGGTGCCGCCGCCGACGATCACCGGTTTGACGAAGAGGTGGTACTCGTCGACCAGCCCGGCCCGGACCGCCCGCGCCGCCAGGTGCGGCCCGGCGACGGCGATGTCGAGGTCGGTCTCGGCCTTCAGCCGCCGTACCGCCTCCGGGTCGAACGTCCGCTCGAGCCGGGTCCGTTCGCCGGTCACCTCGCGCAGCGTCGTGGAGTAGACGATCTTGTCGGCGGCCTGCCAGACCTGGGCCCAGTCCAGGATGAACGGCTCCAGACCGGGCATCGCGCGCACGGTCTCCCAGTAGGACATCGTGTCGTACATCCGGCGGCCGTACAGGTACGTGCCGATCGATCGTCCGTGCTCGCTGATGAACTTGTGCGACTCCTCGTCGGGGCGGCCCCAGTCGAAGTCGCCGTCCCTGTCGCTCGTGTGGCCGTCGAGTGACGTGATCATGGAGTAGACGAGCTTACCCACGGTGTGCCTTCTTTCCTGTGCAGAGGATGGATTTCACGATCGAGCGATCCGCGCGGGAGGATCGCGGCCCCTATTGGGGGCGTGTGACGCGGAGCCGCGCGTCGGTGACGTTGTCGAAGCGCGAATCCCCGCCCCGGACCAGGACGAAGTGCCTTCGTACGTCGGCGCTGTAGGCCAGCATGGGGCCGGACGGCGCGAGGTCGTCGCCGGTGAGCTCCTTGCCCGCGGGGAGGCGGGCGTTGAGCGCCGCCAGGGCCGCGACGGGATCGTCGGCGGGACCGGCGGTCGCCTCAAGATAGAGCGCCTCGGCGCCGCCTACCGGCGCGTGGGAGTCGAAGACCGTGATGGCCACGTCCGGGCGTTCGGCGAGGTTGCGGGAATGCCTGCTGTCCGGTGCCGACACCCAGAAGAGCCGGTCCTCGTCGCGGGTGGCGAAGAAGACGGGGGTGGCCCACGGCCGCCCCTGGAGGTCGGCGGTGGCGAGCACGAGGTAGCGGCTCTCGCCGAGCAGCCGGGGGACCATCTCCCACATGCCGGTCACCGGCCGTGGACCCGGTGGGCGAGGTGCCCGGCGGTGAGATCCTCGATCGGTGCGGTCCCGTGCCCGCCCGTGGGTGCCGGTCTGTCCGCCATCGTTCCTCCCGTGATCGTCGGTGTGCCGCCACATCCTCGCGGTCATCGCAGGGTCTCATCAATCACGGAATCTGGAACAATTGTTCGTACCTACTGAAGAATGAGGAAGCGGTGGAGCGTCAGGACATCGAGGTGTTCCTTCTGCTCGCCGAGGAGCTGCACTTCGCGCGTACGGCCGAGCGCCTCCACGTCTCGGCCGCGACGATCAGCCAGACCGTCGCCAAGCTGGAGCGCCGGTTCGGCGCGCCGCTGTTCCACCGCACCACCCGCCGGGTCGAGCTGACCTCCCTCGGCAGGCAGCTCCTGGACGACCTGCGGCCCGCGTACGCGCAGGTCGAGGCCGCGATCGCGCGGGCGACCGCGACGGGTCACGGCATCACCGGCACGCTGGACGTGGGCTACATGTCGGCCGCGGTGGCCCAGGTCCTCCTGCCGTTCATCGACGGCTTCCGCCGCCGCGTGCCCGGCCGCAGGGTGGCCATCCGCGAGACCGCGCTCGCCGACCTCTTCGGCCCGCTTCGCCGGGCGGAGGTCGACCTGTCGGTGCTGCCCCTGCCGGCCCGGGAGCCGGACCTCACCATCGGGCCGGTGCTGCTGTCCGAGCAGGTGATGCTTGCCGTGCCCGCGGACCACCGGCTGGCGCGCCGTACCCACGTCGGCCACGACGAGATCGCACGCGAGAGGGTCTTCTTCGCCGACGACCTGCCCGGCTACTGGATCGACCACCATCTGCCGGTGCCCGGCCGCCACACCGCGTCCCTGCCCGGCTTCCAGGAGATCCTCGCGTACGTCACCTCGGGCCACGGCGTCGCCCTCGTCGGCGCCCAGACGCCGGACCTCTACCCGCGCCCCGGCCTGGTCTGCGTCCCCGTGGAGGGCGACGTCACGTTCGACTACGCCGTGCTGTGGCGCACCGACCGGCTCAGGACCATCGCCGAGGCCTTCCTCCACCACGTCACGCCGCCGGTCACCTGACCGATCGCCCGTGGGGGATGCGGTCCTCTCCTTGGATCGACGGCCCGTGGGGTTCCGGTGCGGGTGATGTCCCGTACTCCGACCTGACGGGTTGGTTGTCCATTTCAATGGCCGTAATGCTCTTTTTTATGTCTTTCATGATATTTGACTAGATTGACCATTCATGATGACAGATGGCACCGTAAATGGCCCAACGTGGACCTCTGGGTAATTCGGTGTGTCAATACATATGCGTTCGCTCCCCGCGTAACCGGTGCCGCCCCGCCCCTCTGTCAACCTTCCAGTCAACTCCGGGACCCGTGCTGACCATCGGCCACATCGGAGCGGGAGTGTGAGGCCGGACCCCCCGCGATCACCGCATCGAATGGCAAGTCATGTCGCCCCAAAACAAGTAACAGGACGGACACGTACTCGGTCATCCGGCGACGTACTATTCGTGTTGTAGATCATCTTTCGCTAAAGGGGGCCTTGGTGATTTACGCCGCTGACGTGGCATGACGCCGCGTTCAGGCGGGACGGCGGGGCCTGACCCGCCACGGGGGCGAGTGTTCTCACGGGGGTGAGGTGTACGAATGAGCGATCCCGGCGCGCGTAGCGGCCACGACACCATCGCGATCATCGGACTGTCCTGCCGGTTCCCCAGGGCCGGGAGTCCCGCGGAGTTCTGGACCCTCCTCAGGGACGGTGTGGACGCCGTCACCGGGCCGCCCGACGACCGCCCCGGTCAAACCGGCCCGCGCGGCGGGTTCATCGAGCGGATCGACCACTTCGACCCGGCCTTCTTCGGCGTCTCGCCGAGGGAGGCGGCTTTCATGGACCCGCGGCAGCGGCTGATGCTCGAACTCGGGTGGGAGGCGCTGGAGGAGGCCAGGATCGTACCGTCGAGCCTGCGCGGCAGCCGTACGGGAGTCTTCGCGGGCGCGATCTGGGACGACTACGCGGCCCTCGCGGGAGGGCGGGACGCGTCCGCGCTCACGCCCCACGCCATGACCGGGCTGCACCGCGGCGTCATCGCCAACCGCCTCTCCTACACGCTCGGCCTGCGCGGCCCGAGCCTCACCGTCGACACGGCGCAGTCGTCGTCACTGGTGGCCGTGCACCTGGCCTGCGAGAGCCTGCTGTCCGGCGAGTCCGACCTCGCCCTGGCCGGGGGCGTCAACCTGATGGTCGGCCCCGACAGCGCCGAGGTCTCCGCGGCCTTCGGCGGGCTGTCCCCCCGGGGCCGGTGCGCGACCTTCGACGCCCGCGCCGACGGGTACGTGCGCGGCGAGGGCGGCGCCGTCCTCGTGCTCAAACCCCTGGCCTCGGCCCTCGCGGACGGCGACCGGATCCACTGCGTCATCCGCGCCACCGCGACCGGGAACGACGGCGGCGGCCGTACGCTCACCACACCCGAGGCCGCGGCCCAGGAAGAGGTCGTCCGGCGCGCCCACGCCCGCGCCGGGGTGCGCCCCGAGGAGGTCCAGTACGTCGAGCTGCACGGCAGCGGCACCCCGGTCGGCGACCCGGTCGAGGCACGGGCCCTCGGCGCGGCCTTCGCGGGGGGACCGGGGGTGCCCGGGGCACCGGAGGCAGCGGGGGCGCCGCTGCGGGTCGGCTCGGTGAAGACGAACATCGGTCACCTGGAAGGCGCGGCCGGTATCGCCGGATTGGTGAAGGCGGCGCTGTGCGTCGCCCACGGCGAGCTGGTGCCGAGCCTGCACTTCGAGACGCCCAATCCGGACATCCCGCTTGAGGAGCTGCGCCTGCGGGTGCAGACCGAGACCGGCCCGTGGCCCGCCGCGGACCGCCCTCGGGTGGCCGGGGTGAGCTCCTTCGGGATGGGCGGTACCAACTGCCACGTCATCCTCGCCGAGGCCCCGCACCCGGTCTTCCCAGGAGCCGATCGACACGGCGATCGTTCAGAAGGACGGCAACCGCACCCGGGCTCCGTGGCTTCCTCACGCTCCGCCGCTCTTTCGGATGGATCCCCCATGGACCCCACCGGTGCGGAGCCCGTAGTACGCAGGGGCCTTCCCGGCGTCTGGCCGGTCTCGGCACGCGGTGAGGAAGGGCTCCGGGCACAGGCGGGCCTGCTGCTGGACAGGCTGGAGCGCGACCCGGGACTCGACCTCGCCGACCTCGGACATTCGCTCGCCACCACCAGGACCGCCTTCGAACGCCGTGCGGCGGTCGTCGCGCCGGACCGCGAGACGCTGCTACGTGCCCTGACCGGGCTGGCGCGCGGCGGACCCGCGCCCGGCCTCGTCCAGCGAGCCGGTACGGCGGGCGCCGGACGGATCGCGTTCGTCTTCCCCGGCCAGGGCTCGCAGTGGACCGGGATGGCGGCCCGGCTCCTGGAGACCGCTCCCGTCTTCCGGGACCGGCTCGCCGACTGCTCCCGGGCGTTCGCCCCCCACCTGGGCTTCTCCCTCATCGACCGGCTGGCCGACGGTGAGCCCCTGACGGGCGACGACGTCGTCCAGCCCGCGCTGTTCGCCCAGATGGTCTCGCTGGCCGCCCTCTGGCGCTCCCTCGGAGTGCGGCCCGCCGCCGTCGTGGGCCACAGCCAGGGCGAGGTCGCCGCCGCGTACGTGGCGGGCGCGCTGTCACTGGACGACGCCGCGCGCCTGGTCGCGCTGCGCGGCCGGGCGATGTCCGCGATCGCCGGGCGCGGAGGCATGCTGTCGGTGGCCCTGCCCGCCGACGAGGTCCGGGCACGGCTGGCCCGCGCGTCCGGGCGGCTCGCGGTCGCCGCCGTGAACGGCCCCGCGTCGGTCGTGGTCTCCGGAGACCTGGACGCGCTCGACGAGCTGCGGGCCGCCTGCGAGGCGGACGGCGTCAGAGCCCGCCGGGTCGCGGTCGACTACGCCTCGCACTGCGAACACGTCGACGCGGTACGCGAACGGCTGCTCGGCGAGCTGTCCTACCTCCGGCCGGGAGAGTCGCGCGTCGCGTTCTACTCCACCGTCACGGCCGGGCCGCTGGACACCCGCCTGCTGGACGCCTCCTACTGGTACCTCAACCTGCGGCGGCAGGTCCGCTTCGAGGAGACGGTCCGCGCCCTGGAGGCCAAGGGCCACGACCTCTTCGTCGAGGTGAGCCCGCACCCGCTGCTCACCGGGGCCGTCCGGGACACCCTCGGGGCCGGAGGCGCGGTCGTCGGCACCCTCCGCCGCGACGAGGGCGGCATGGACCGCTTCCTGACCTCGCTGGCCGAGGCGCAGGTCGCGGGCGCCTCCGTCGACTGGGAAACGATCTTCCCGGGTGGGCGGGCGGTGGACCTGCCGACGTACCCGTTCGAGCGGCGCCCCTACTGGCTGGACACGCGGACCGGCCCGGGACCGTCCCGCGCCGCTCACGACACCACCTCCGAGCCGGTACGGGAGGAAACGCCGCCCGCCGGACGGGATCTCGCGGGTGTGGTGCGCGCGCAGGTGGCCGCGATCATGGGTCACTACGCGGCCGACGCCGTGGAGATGGACCGGACCTTCAAGGACCTCGGCTTCGACTCCGCCATGTCGGTCGAACTGTGCGACCGGCTCGCCGCCGCCACCGGACGGCCGGTGCCGGGCACCGCCGTCTTCGACCATCCCACCCCCTCGGCCCTCACCGCCCACCTGGGCTCGGCCCCGGCCACCCCCTCGGCCCCGGCCGTCGCGACACCCTCCACTTCCACCGATCCGGTGGTGATCGTGGGGATGGCGTGTCGTTTTCCGGGTGGGGTGGTGTCTCCGGAGGGTTTGTGGGATGTGGTGGTGTCGGGTCGGGATGTGGTGTCGGGTTTTCCGGTGGATCGTGGGTGGGACCTTGGGGCGTTGGGGGAGGTGTCGGCGTCTGGTGTGGGGGGGTTTGTGGATGGGGTGGGGGAGTTTGATGCGGAGTTTTTTGGGATTTCTCCGCGTGAGGCGTTGGCGATGGATCCGCAGCAGCGGTTGTTGCTGGAGGTGTCGTGGGAGGCGGTGGAGCGGGCGGGGATCGACCCCTCGTCGTTGCGCGGCAGCCAGACCGGCGTCTACATCGGCGCGATGCCGACCGACTACGGCCCGCGCCTGCACGAGACCGAGGGGGAGACGGCGGGCTACGGCCTGACCGGTACGACGTCGAGTGTGGTGTCGGGTCGGGTGGCGTATGTGCTGGGGCTGGAGGGTCCGGCGGTGACGGTGGACACGGCGTGTTCGTCGTCGTTGGTGGCGTTGCATCAGGCGGTGT
>NZ_JBSZKT010000042.1:0-70313 GCF_055690525.1 Streptosporangium sp. H13245
CGATGTGTTGTCGGGGGTGTTCACCAAGGGCACCATGCGCAACGTGGGCGGCATCGGCCGCGACGCGGCAGGCAAAACCGGCACCACCGACGCCTACGCCACGGCGTGGTTCGCCGGGTTCACCCCCGACCTGGCCGCAGCGGTCAGCATCGGCGACCCACGCGGCTCACAGAAACACAAACTGACCGGCGTCACGATCGGCGGTCGCTACTACGGCATCGTCGCCGGTGCCAGCATTCCGGGCCCGATCTGGAAGGACACGATGCTGGCGGCGCTGAGGAACGTCGAGCCGACGCCCTTCACCCCGCTCGACACCGAACGGTTCGGCGGGTGCGGCCAGAGCTGCCAGCCCGCGCCGCCCCAGCGTGACGACACCGCGGACGAGGGCGGCGTCGAGGTCAACGGTCCCGACGATCCCGGCGGCTTCGACAACCAGGACGGCTAGGAAGCCTCGCGAACCCTCCCACCACTGATTGGAGTCGAACACCGTGAGTCACACTCCCCCCGACCACGACCGGCTGGAAGTAACCGACTCCCCGAGGCCGGGGTGGACCGAGATCGGCGTCGGCCTGGTCGTCCTGGTCGTCGTCGCCTTCGGAGTCCCGCTGCTGTTGCTCGCGCCCCTCGACTTCAGCCCGGCGGTGGGCGGCCTGGTCGAGGCCACGCTCTCCGGCGTCGCGGGGATCGCGGCGTTCGCGGCGGCGGCGCTGGTGCGGGTCCGTTCCTGGCGGGCCTTCGGCGTGTGCCGCGTCTCGTGGCGCTGGCTGCTGATCGGGCTGGCCGGAGGACTGGTCGCACTCGCGGCGAAGATCGTGATCGTCCCGGCCTTCGTCGCCCTCACCGGCGCCCCCACGGACACGCAGGCCGGCTACGAGGCCAGCGCCGGCGGCGGGGCACTGTTCCTGCTCCTGTCCTTCCTGTTCCTCGCCGTCCTCACGCCCATCGGCGAGGAGCTGTTCTTCCGCGGTGTCCTCACCACGGCACTTCTGCGCTACGGCCCGTTCGTCGCGGTCGTCGGCAGCGCCGTGATCTTCGCCCTGCTCCACGGCGTCAACGTGGTCCTTCCCGTGGCTCTCATCGTCGGACTCATCGCCGCCGAACTCCGACGCCGCAGCGGATCGATCTGGCCCGGCGTTATCGTCCACGCCGTGAACAACACCTTCACCGTCATCACCTACGCACTGCTCCCCACCCTGACCTGACCCACGCGACCACTCTCACCCGAAGGCCGACAGAGTGCGTCGTAGGCTGCTGATCGTGATCAGAGCTGTGGTGTTCGACGTCGGTGAGTGTCTGGTGGACGAGACGCGTGAGTACGGCACGTGGGCCGACTGGCTGGGCGTTCCCCGGCATACCTTCGCCGCGACCTTTGGCGCGGTGATCGCGCGTGGGCTGGACTACCGGGAGACGTTCCAGATTTTTCGTCCGGGCTTCGACCTGTACGAGGAGCGGGAGAGGCGTGCCTCCGAGGGACGGCCGGAGTGGTTCGGTGAGGATGACCTCTATCCGGATGTACGACCGTCGCTGAAACAACTCCGCGCCAACGGCCTGTGGGTGGGCATCGCGGGGAACCGCATCTCCGCCGTCAACGCCGCAGCGCGATGAGAGTGGTCTTCCACCCGTAGAGCCGGTCGTCCAGGTGCTGGACACATTCCTGATCGGCCCACGGCTGGAGCGCCCGGCGCACGTCGCGGACGCGCTCCATGCCGGTGGCGTACCAGGTGATCGCCTTCATCCCCGAGGGCGGAGGCGCTCGTGCCAGGGGTGGGTGCCGTGCTCGGTGGCCAGGGCCTCGTCCAGCCAGGTCCGCTGCGCCTCGTCCAGCCGGGGCAGGACCTCGGTGAAGTCGAGCTCGTCCTTGGGGCGTCGTCCCTTGGCCTTGTACAGGAGCTGGATCTCCGGCGCGATGCGCGAGAAGCCGTCCTCGGCGACCGTGAACGACGCCAGCGAGCGGCGGATCCTCGGGTCCCGCCGGTAGACCCAGTCGTGCCCGTCGGCCTCGTCGAGCATCAGCTGGATCCGCCACGGCCCTTCCGCGTCCTCACGGACCCAGATGTCGTGGACACCGTCGGGAAGGATCTCGTCCGGCGGCCATCGGCGCAGCGTGCCCGGCGGGTCGGCGGCCCAGCAGTCCCACCCCGCGAGCAGCTCGCGCGCCGCGGCCTGGTCACGGCGGAGGAGGCCCACGTCGATGTCCCCGTGCTCGCGGTAGACGTGACCGACCTCCAGCTCGATCGCGTATCCCCCGGCGATCCACCAGGGTGTCCCCAGCTCGCGGAACAGCTCGACGACCTCGGCCCGCGAAGCCGGTTCCCACGGTCCCCACGGTGTTTCCGTACGTGGCATACCGCCATTGTCACCGACCCGAGCCGGGCGGGGAACGAGGCGTCACGCCGGGTCGGGGAGCGACAGGTGCCATCTGAGCCATTCGACGACGTTCTTGACGAAGGTCACCCGGTTGGCGATCTGCCGGATCTCGTGGCCCTCGTCTTCGAACAGCAGCAGCTCGCAGGGCACCTCGCGGGCTCGTGCCGCCCGGAGCACCTGCTCGGCCTCGTACAGGGGGACGTTGGTGTCGCGGGCGCCGTGCACGACCAGCAGCGGGGCGGCCAGCCGGTCGAAGGAGTGCAGGGGTGACAGGGCCCGCAGCAGGTCGCGGTCGGCGACGGGGTGGCCGTACTCGCTGACGGCCGCCGCGGCGATCCACGGCTCGGTGCGCTCGTAGAAGGTCTCGAAGTCGGCCATGCCGCAGACGTCGACCCCGGTGCGGAAGAGGCGCGGGTGGGTGACGAGAGCGGCCAGCGTCAGGTAGCCGCCGTACGAGCGTCCCATGCAGGCGATCCTGCCCGGGTCGGCGATGCCCGCCCGCGCCAGCTCCAGGGCGCAGTCGGCGACGTCGTTGATCGCGTCGAAGCGGAGGGCGTGGTTGTCGGCGTTGCGGAAGGCCCGCCCGAACCCCGACGAGCCCCGGATGTTCGGGGCGAGCACCCCGATCCCGGCGGCGAGCAGGTTCTGGAACAGCGGGTTGAAGGTGGGCCTCTCCTGGCTCTCCGGGCCGCCGTGCAGGTAGACGACGAAGGGTGCCGGGCCCCGGGCGCCGGGGACGCGGTAGAGCCAGCCGGTCAGCTCCATGCCGTCGCCCGCCTGGAAGCGCACCAGCTCCGCTCCGGCCGCCTCGGGGATCCGCCCGGAGCCCGCGATCCGCCGGTAGCCGCCGGTCGCCAGATCGCAGAGCAGCACGTGGGAGGGGTGGCCGGGTCCCTCGGCCGCCAGGACGGCCAGGCTGCCGTCCAGCGACACCCTGATCGAGGACACCACCTCGGCGGGCAGGGGCGGGAGCGGGCGCGTCTCGCCGGTGTCCAGCTCGATCACCGCCAGCTCCGAGCGGCCGGAGTCGTTCCACACCAGGACGGCGAGGCGGCCGTCGGCGCTGAGCGCGAACTGGTCCAGCTCGGCGTCGGAGCGTTCGGCCAGCACGACGCCCGCGCCGTCCTCGCCCACCGCGACCAGCGCGGCCCGGTCGCGGCCGACGTCGGACAGCAGGTAGGCGGTCCTCCCGTCGGGAGACAGGATGCCGTAGTCGGTGGTGCCGGTCAGCCCGGCCAGCAGCGGCCGTTCCCCGGGGCCCGGCAGGTCACCCGCGGCCTCGTCGGGAAGGCTCGCGGGCAGGCCGGGCGGGACGTCGGCGAGATCGCCGAGAGGGAGGTCGAAGCGGACCCCCGCGGGAGGGTCGGCGGGCAGGCCGGGCGAGACACCGGCCGGATCGCCGGGGGGAAGGCCGAAGCGGACCACGGCGGGAAGGTCGGCGGGGGACGCACCCGATCCACCCGATCCACCCGGCGGGCCTGCGGTGAGGTCGCCGGGGTGGGACAGTCCGGAGACGAGGCCGCCGGGATGGGCCGGAGGGGAGCCCGCCGGATCGCCGGGGAGGGCCGGACCGGGGACGGGGGCACCGGGAAGGGCAGGGAGGTGGCCTGCGGGATCGTCACCGGGGAAGGCGGGAAGACGCTCCGTGGGAGTGTCGGAGGTGCCGGGGAGGTGACCTGCGGCGGTGCCGGGGAAAGCAGGAAGGTGACCCGTGGAGGTGCCGGGGAAAGCAGGGCGATGACTCGCGGAGGTGCCGGGGAGGGCGGGGAGGTCGGCCACGTACATCCGGCGCACGCCGCGTGGGCCGCGCCGCAGCAGCATCCGCCGGTGGTCGCGGCTGACCGAGGCCGGGTGCATGAGCGCCCCGCCCGCGATGACCTCCCGGCTTCCGGTGCCCGCGTCGATCAGCACCGCGTCCGTACGGCCCGACGAGGAGACCTCCGCGACGAGGAGGACCTCTCCGTGGCCGGTCCAGCGCACGAACGCCGCCGACCCGCCCTCGGGCGCGGCGAGCGGGCGCAGGTCGCCGCCGTCGGGCCTGACCGTCCAGACCTGCGTGTGCTCCCCGCCGCCCGGTACGACGAGGACGGCGAGCCGCCGGGCGTCGGGGGACCAGCTCACGTCGGCGACGGGCTCGGATCCCGTGTCGACCGGCCAGGCCTCCGGATCCTCCTCCGGCGGCTCCTGCGAGGTCTCCCCAGGGAGCCACGCCTCCAGGTCCCTGCCGAGGGGCTGGATCCAGACGCGCGGCGAGCCGTCCCGGTCGCCGACGAAGGCGACGGCGCTCAGGTCGGGCGCCAGCGCGGGCGCCCGGCAGCTCCAGGCGGTCAGGCCCGTGCCCATCGAGGGACGGGAACGGGCGCCGAGAATTTCGGTCATCAAACTCCTTGTGCCTGCAACCACAGCTCCAGGAGTCCGAGTTGCCACAACGCGTTGGCACCCAGGGTAGTGCGGTGTTCGTCCGGAGCCGCGAGCAGCTTGTCGACGTACGGCTGGTCGAACAGCCCGCGCGACCTCGCGGCCGGGCCGGTCAGCGCGTCCCTGACGAGCTCCAGAAACGGGCCGTGGATGTGCCTGATGGCCGGGACCGGAAAGTATCCCTTGGGCCGGTCGATGATCTCGGCGGGCAGCAGCTTGCGGGCCGCGTCCTTCAGGACGCCCTTGCCGCCGGAGGCGAGCTTGAGCTCGGGCGGGCAGGCCGCCGCCAGCTCGACCAGCTCGTGGTCGAGGAACGGGGTCCTGGCCTCCAGCCCGAAGGCCATGGTCATGTTGTCCACCCGCTTGACCGGGTCGTCGACGAGCATGACGTTCGTGTCCAGGCGCAGCGCCGCGTCGAGCGCAGTGTCCGCGCCGGGCCGCGCGAGGTGGCGCCGGACGAAATCGCCGCTGACGTCCTCGTCCAGCATGTACTCGGGTGACAGGATCGCGCCCAGCGTCCCGTGCGAGCGGTCGAAGAACTCCCTCTCGTACGTGGCGGCGGCCTGCTCGCGCGGCACTCCGGCGAGCGGCGGGTACCAGCTGTAACCGGCGAACACCTCGTCGGCGCCCTGGCCGGACTGGACGACCTTGACGTGCCTGGACACCTCCTCCGACAGCAGGTGGAAGGCGACGCAGTCGTGGCTGACCATCGGCTCGCTCATCGCCGACACCGCGCGTTCCAGGGCGGGCAGCATGCGGGTGTCGTCGACGACGATGCGCCGGTGGTCGGTGCCGAACTCCCTGGAGACCAGGTCGGAGTAGGCGAACTCGTCCCCCCGCTCCCCTCCCGCCGTGGGGAACCCGATGCTGAAGGTCGACAGGCCCGCCTGCCCCTCCTCGGCCAGCAGCGCGACGATCAGACTGGAGTCCAGGCCCCCGGAGAGCAGCACGCCCACCGGCACGTCCGCGACCATGCGCCTGCGTACGGCCGTCCGCAGCAGGTCGAGCACGGCCTCGCGCCACTCGTCCGGGGTCAGCCCGGCGTACTCGGGCAGGGCCGACCGGGTGTGCAGCGGCTGCCAGTAGAGGTGGTCGGTGACGGTGCCGTCGGGCTCGACGGTGCGTACGGTGGCCGGGGGGAGCTTGCGCACCCCGGCGAGGATGGTGCGCTCGGCGGGCACCACCGAGTGGAAGGTCATGTAGTGGTGCAGGGCCACCCGGTCGATGCCGGTGTCCACCCCTCCCCCGGCGAGCAGCGCGGGCAGCGACGAGGCGAAGCGCAGCCGTCCGGCGTCCTGGGTGACGTACAGCGGCTTGATCCCCAGCCGGTCGCGGCCGAGGGTGAGCCTGCCGGTGTCGCGCTCGGCGACCGCGAAGGCGAACATGCCCTTGAAGCGGTCGACGCAGCCGCGCCCCCAGCGGTGGAAGGACTTCACCAGCACCTCGGTGTCCGAGGTGGAGAAGAAGCGGTATCCCAGGCCCTCCAGCTCCCGGCGCAGCTCACGGTAGTTGTACAGGCACCCGTTGAAGACCCCCGTCAGGCCCAGGTCGCTGTCGACCATCGGCTGGGCGCCCCGGTCCGACAGGTCGATGATCCTCAGGCGCCGGTGGCCGAGGGCGACCGGGCCCATCGACCACAGGCCCGCGCCGTCGGGTCCCCTGTCGTGCATCACGTCGTTCATCCGGGCCACGGCGGCGACGTCCGCCGGGCGGCCGTCGAACCGGAGCTCACCGCTCAGACCACACATCGAACCCCCCCGATGACCGGCTCACCGCTCCGGTCACCCATCGCACACGTCTCACTCGCCGGGCTCACGCCTGAGCTCACCGCCCGGGCCGCGCCTCGACGGGTCCCCTCGGAAGCCAGGTGTCCTTGGAACCACCCCCCTGGGAGGAGTTGACGATCATGCTTCCGGCCGGGGCGACGCGGGTCAGCGCCGTCGGCGGCACCGTCACCGTCTCACCGAAGCAGACGAAGGCCCGCAGGTCGACCACGCGCGGGCTCAGCCGCTCCCCGTCGAAGGTCGGGTGCGTCGACAGCCGGATCGTCTCCTGGGCGACCCAGCCCTCGGGCGCGGCGAGGATCGTCTTCCTGACCTGTTCGAGCTCCTCGGCGGAGGCGTCGGGGCCGACGACCACGCCCTGCCCGCCGAAGCCGTCCACCGGCTTGACGACCAGCTCGGCCAGCCGGTCGAGCACCTGCTCGCGGTCCGTGGCGTCGCGGCACAGGTAGGTGGTGACGTTGTCGATGAGGGGCCGCTCCCCCAGGTAGTACTCGATGAGGCGCGGCACGTACCGGTACAGGCACTTGTCGTCGGCGACGCCGTTGCCCGGCGCGTTGGCCAGGACGAGCGCGGAACGCTCGACGGCGTCCATGATCTCCAGCCCGAGGCGGCCGTCGAGCAGCTCGCTCTCGTCGATCCTGCGGTAGAGGACGTCGATCCTGCGTCCCTCGATCTCCAGGTGACCGTTCTTGAAGGACAGGTCCGCCGGTACGGCCAGGGTCACCCCCAGCTCCTCGGCGAGCATTTTGTGCTCGTAGTAGGCGGAGTCCTCGGGGCCTCCCGAGACCACGGCGAGGGCCGACGGGTCGCCGGAGCCCGCCGCGAGCAGTGCCTCCCGCAGCGTCCGCAGGCCCTCCCTCGGGTCGGCGACCCCGTCGCCGGGATCGAGTTCCGGCATCAGCTCGGTGATCAGCCGCCTGTTGGTCACGGCGTACCCGAGGCCCGAGGGCACCCGGAGGTTGTCCTCAAGGACCGCCCAGCGTCCGACGTTGTCGCGGACCAGGTCCAGCCCGGCCACGGCGCAGCGCACGGTGCCCTGCGGCACCCTGCGGCCCGGCTTGCGGTAGCCGGGGGACTCGTCGACCACCCACGCGGGGATCGTGCCGTCCCGGATGATCTCGCGTCCGTCGTAGATGTCGTGCAGGAACGCCTCCAGCGCCCGTACCCGCTGCGGCAGGGCCCGCTGGATCCCGGCCCACTCCCCGGCCTGGACCAGCCGGGGGATCAGGTCGAACGGGTAGATCCGGCTCTCGCCGCCCCCCTCGACCTGGAAGGTCATCCCGTTGCGGCGCTGGTAGGCGTCGCGCTTCTCCTCCCGGTCGCGCAGTCCCTCGGCGCCCAGGCGGTCGAGGACCCGCAGCACCGGCTGGTAGGACTCGCGCACCGTGCCCTCGATGATCGCCTCGTCGCCGGGGGCCTCGTACCCGTCGAGGAGGCTGGTGTGCATCCTCGGCATCGGCCCGCCGAAGGCGGTCTCCCACTCCTCGGACCGCGTCTCGGCGATGACGAGGTCGACCACGTCGGCGAGCCGGCCGCTGCGGGCGTACGCCTCGCGCTGGCGGGCCGCGGAGCTTCCCCTGGCGAGTGACTCCCTGGCCAGGGAGGTGACGAGCTCCCAGTCGCCGCACTGCTCCAGCTGCGGGCGCAGGCCGTTCACCATCCGCCGGATCACCTCGGCGGCCGGTCCCGGGGTGCCGTCGACCGGGTCGACGAGGTCGCCCTCCAGCCCGGAGCGCGAGGCCCGCCACGACGCGGCGCGGACCATCTCCAGCCGGACCGTGCGCTCGGGGCCGTTCTGCGCGGCCTCCAGCTCCCTGGCCACCAGCGCCCTGAACAGCCCGGCGATCAGCACGATGTCGCCCACGCGGGGGCAGGCGTCGCAGACCCGCAGCTCGATGGTGGGCAGGTGCGCCGAGGGCCGGATGTCGAAGTAGATCATGCCGGGGTCGGTGATCACCCCGGAGGCGACGAGCTCCCGCACCACCTGGTCGTACTCGGCGGCCGACTCGAACCTGGGCACGGGCCCGGCGGTGGGCCAGCGCTGCCACAGCAGCGGGCGGTAGCTGGCGTACCCGGTGTCGGATCCCAGCCAGTACGGCGAGCTGGAGCTGAGGGCGAGCAGCGGGGGGATCCAGGGGGCGAGGCGGTGGGCGACGGCCACGGCCAGGTCGCGGTCCTCGACGTCGGCGTGGAACTGCGTCCCGCAGATCAGCTGCTCGCGGGTGAGCAGCTGGTAGTCGGCGAGCATCTGCTCGTAGCGGGGATCGGGGGAGATCTTCAGCGCCTCCAGGTCCACCAGCGGCACGCTGCCCGCCGCCACGATTCCCAGGCCCAGGCCGTCCGCCGCCTGGATCACCGTGCGGCGCAGCGCGGTCAGGTCGTGCCCGAGGTCCTCCAGGTGCATGAAGGGCCTGCTGTTGGCCTCGACCACCGAACGCTGCAGCTCGTGGGTGAAGCGCTCCGCCGGCAACTGCTCCAGCAGGACTCCGGCCCGTGGGACGAGGTGCCGGGTGTCGACATCGACGACGTGGAACTCCTCTTCGACACCGACCGCGATCGGCCCCGCCAGACCCGCCATTTCATCACTCCTGAAGTACGCCGGTTGATCGGGTTTTTTATTCTTTGCCCGAAAAAAGGAGTTCCGCACTTCACGGGGCACTTTGGGCGAAAGTGAAACCGTGAACCCGCTCCCCGCGATCGAGACAGAACCGCTTCCCTCCCGGCGAAGGAACTCACCTTTTCCGCCCGGAAGATCTCATGGGGAATCGGGCGGTGCACCGCCGGTGACCGGCGTCGAGGCCCTGTCACGCCCGGTTCGGCGAGCGGGGGTGATCTGGAGGGGGCACCCCGGAGCCTACGCGGCCGGGGACCCGTCGCGTCCTGACGGACCGGCGTCCCCGGACTCGCCCGGCGGACCGGATGGGTCCAAGGGACCCGAGGCACCCGAGGGACCGGATGGATCCGCGAGCGAATCGGCCTCGTCCGGCCGCGGTTCGATCATGCGCGGCGGCCGGGGCGCGTCCTCCGGAGGCTCGAACGTGTCGGGAAACGCGTGGATCCCGAGCGTCTCCGGCCGGTCGCCCGACGGGCCGGGCGGATCGAGGAGCTGCCGCATGGGCGGGCTGTCGAGGAACGTGGAGACCGCGTCGACCACCCCCTCCCCCAGCGGCCGGAACGCGTCGACCATGGCCTGGGCGGGCGGGCCGAGGCGGGTGCCGACCTCCTGGATGAGGTCTTCCAGCACCTGCGGCAGCGGCGGCACCGGCAGGCCGAGCTGGGGCTTCGGCCGCGCCTTCTCCGGCGGCGTCCAGCGCATCGAGTCGTCGCTCATGGCGAGCCATTCGTCGACGGCGCCGTCGATGGAGTCGAGCACGTGATCGGAATCGTCTGGCATGGCGGCTCCCCTCATGACCGGGATCCGATAAGACGACGGTACCTCGCCCCGCCTCCCCCGGGCAGGGGCGGGTGGGAACCGCCACCGGCGGCGGACCGGGCCGCCGTCGTGATATCCGTTCCCGACCGGCGGACCGGCACCTGTACGGCGGCTGTACGGCAGCCGTACGGCGGCGGAAGTCCGATCATCAAAGCCCGTCAATCTGGCATAACCCCCTCAACAGGGGGAATAAGCTGTCGATGCTCTCTCAAACTCGTCCTGCCGGTAGTGACACGCTCACATTCCTCGGTGCGATCATGCGTAACCCCCACCAGCTGGGGGCGATCGCCCCCAGTTCGAAGGCCGTCGCACGCCTGGCGGCCTCGATCGTTCCCACCACCCCCGGAGCCGTGGTCGTCGAACTCGGCGCCGGCGGCGGAGTGATCAGCGACGCGATCCGCGACCGCCTCCCCCCGGGGGGACGGCAGCTCGCCGTGGAGGTCAACGAGGGCATGGTGGACCACCTGCGGCGCAGCAGGCCCTGGCTGGAAGTGATCCCCGGCGACGCGGGTGACCTCGGCAAACTGCTGCGGGAGGCCGGTCTGTCCCAGGCCGACGCGATCGTCTCCTCCCTTCCCTGGACCCTGTTCGAGGAGGCCCAGCAGCGGCGCGTACTGGAGGAGATCGCGGCCTGTCTCGCCCCCGGCGGCGCCTTCAGCACCATCACGACGCTGACCGTGATGCCGTTCCAGCGCTTCCGGCACTTCCGCGGCGTGATGAACAGCACGTTCGCCACCGTCGCCACCCTGGGCCCGATCTGGCGCAACGTACCGCCCGCCCTGGTGTACGCCGGGGTGATGGCGGGTGACGAACTGGCCGGGGAGGCGGCCGGCGGCTGGGCGGCCGGTGACACCGGCGAGTGAGCGGCCCGCCGGGGATCCATCCGGCGGGCGGACGAGCGAGAAGCGGCGAACGGGGATGACCGGCCCGGGATCCGTCCGGCGGGCAGGGCGGTCGGGCACATGACGGCCTCGCGGTGACGGCGGGCCGCCGTCACCGCGAGGTCAGGACCGGCCCCGCCCAGGTGAGGTCGTCCAGGTTGACCACGATGGCGTCCTGGGTGCTGCGGGCGATGACCACGATCGCCTCCAGCTCGGGGTCGGGGTTCTCCTCCCGGTGGGGAACGAAGGGCGGCACGAAGATGTAGTCGCCCGGTTCGGCGTCGATGCGTACCTCGACGGGCTCCTCCCCCTCGATGTCGGCGAAGACGAACGAGGGGTTGCCGCTGACGACGTAGATGGCGGTCTCGGAGTCACCGTGGTGGTGGTTCGCCGAGACGGTGGCGGGCGCCACGTGCGTCTGGCCCATCCACAGGCGGCTGGAGCCGACGGTGGCGCCGCTGATGGCCGCGCGGCGGCGCATGCCCCCGGTCTGGGCGGTCTCGGAGGTGAGACCGCCGGGCGCGATGTGGTGCAGGCGCCGGTGGAACGGGTCTTCGGGAAGGACGATCGGCATCAGTCGCTCCTGGTTCGGTCGGAAGGGCGCGGCGCGAGCGCGCCGAAACTCCCATCGTGGTACAGCAGCGGGGGGCGGGCGGGATCGGCGTGCCCCTCCACGACCCGGCCCACGACCAGCCGGTGGTCACCCGCGATGAACGCTCCTGCGTACGGCAGAGCAGCCACGCGGCCGTCCCGTACAGCAGCGGCTCCCCTCCGGGGAGAGATTCCCAGCGGTCCCGGTCGGCGAACCTGTCGGCGACCGTCCTGGCGAACAGCTCGGCCACGTCCCGCTGGTCCCCGGCGAGGACGTGGACGACGAACCCGTCCGCGTCGCGGATCGCCGGTCGCGCTCACGCGCCCACGCCCGCGGGCTCGCGCCGCCCGGCACCCTGCCGGAGCAGCGGGACCAGCTCGTCCCCCCACCGCACGACGTCGTCCACCGGGTCGAAGCCGCGGATGAGGAAGGTCGTGACGCCGAGGTCGTGATACCTCAGCAGCGCCTCGGCGACCTGCTCGGGGATGCCGACCACGGCCGTGGAGTTGCCGCCGGGACCGATCAGGTTGGTCACGCCGTACCAGAGCCGCTCGTCGTGCACCTCCCGCTCGGCGCCCTGCTCCTGGAGCCTGGCGGCCCCGACGGAGGTGGACTCGCTCTTCCCCTTCCCCCAGCGCAGCCCGCCGCCGGAGGTCCGCCCGGCGGTCGCGGCCCGGATCCGCTCGGCCTCCTGCCAGGCCTCGGCCTCGGTGGCGGCGACGATCGGCCGGGTGGACAGGCTGAAGGTGATCTCGCGGCCGTGCCTGGCCGCCTCCTCCCTGACGCGCCGGATCCGCTCGGCGGTCTCGGCCCGCCACCCGCAGGGGCACCCAGGCGATCGAACGCGCCATCGCGGTGCTGCGCGCGTTCGAGCGGTCGACGACCCTCTCCCCCACCGAGGTGGCCCAGCGGCTCCACCCGTCGGTCAGTACGGCTGGGCGACGACCGGCTCCCCGAGCTGACCGCCCGGCTCACCGCCACCGCCCAGCGGCTCGGCTCCGGCCACGACCTCCGCGTCGCCTCGCCCGCGCCGCACATCTCACACGCCTCCGCGGGCGGCTCCTGAACCGCCTTCCCGCACTTGACGGCGGTCGCTCCGGCGTCGTTCTCGCGTGCGGGGGCCTTCGGGGTGGATCGGTGCCGGTCTCGCGTTCCCGCGGGCAGGGGCTACCGAGATGATCGGGGCCGGACCCCGCCCTCCGCGGCTCCCTGGAACCTTACAGATAGCCAAATCCCAACCCCTGATCTTGCATAGGCGTGTCACCCCATCCTCGATCTGTTCATGATCACACTGACAAAACAGGGGGATTTCCTTGGGAAAGCTGAAGTACGTCGCCGCCGCGCTGCTCCTGTCCGCCGCGACGGCCACGGTGTCCACCTCACCGGCGCACGCGACCGGCGGTGACGTCTCCACGCTCGGTATATGCACCGATGCGGGCATAGACATCTGTGGCGTCATCTACAACCACCCCGGTTCGAACGCCTCGCTGCGCGTCACCAACAACTGGATCGGGACGCCCGACAACTGGGTGTGGGTGCCGCCGGGGCGGAGCTCCAAGGACGTCGGCGTCGTCGACGCGGACGGGTTCTTCGTCTACACCAACTGCCGGGCCAAGGACGCGGTGAACACCTGGCTGAAGTACCCGGGTCCGCAGTGGTACAAGGTGACGGACATTCAGCACGCCCGCATCGCCGTAACCTGCTGACCTGCTGATCGGCTGAACGGTACGCGGCAGGCCCGACCTGGGACGAGGTTCGCCCCGGGCCGGGCCGGCGCGAGCCGCACCCGGGGCGCTTCACTGGTCGTCGAGAAAGAGCTCTTCGATCCTCAGGTCGAACAGCCTGGCGAGACGAAAGGCGACCGGAAGGCTCGGGTCGAACTTCCCCGTCTCGATCGCGTTGATCGCCTGCCTTGACACACCGGCGCGCTGGGCCAGGTCGGCCTGCGTCCAGGCGCGTTCGGCCCGGAGGTCCCTGATGCGGTTCCTCATCGGTACCTGATCTTGCCGACGGCGATGGCGACCAGGTAGACGACCCCCAGGAGCGCGGGGAGGACCGCGACGTCGACGTCGTGGACGACGAGGTCGGCGGCGTCCGCGACGACGTAGGCGAATCCGCCGACCCACCCCGCCCCGAGGGTGACCGCCAGCGCATCCTGCAGGATCTTCCGGTGCAGCTCATCCTGTCCTCGGAGAAAGCCCGCGAAGGCGATGATCCATCCGATGCCAACGGCAAGGTTGGCGGCGACCGCGGCCCAGCTCGCCATCGGCTGCCGCGAGTCCCACAGGTCTCCGGGACCGAACTTGGCCAGGGCGAGGGTCGCCAGCCAGGCGAGTGTCCAGAGTCCGAGTCGGACGGTTGTCCTGATCGAGTCCCGATAGGCCCCGGTCTCGTCGTGTACGTGCACGGGTTGCCCTCCCTGCGGTCCGGTGGCGCTGCGACGAAAAGTCAAGTACACCTGACAAGCTAGAAGGCACCTGCCGGGATGTCAAGTACACCTGACACCGGCCAAGCCTGCCCAGGTCCGGGCGGCATAGGACCGCCCCGCGTCCCGATCACATCGACTCGCCGCCCGCTACTCGCCGCACTCGCCGCCTGATGCCTGCTTGAGCTGACCGGTGCTCCCACTGGCCGGTCAATGTCCTCTGGCCGTCCTCGATCGGCGCCGCACCCACATCCGTTGCCCGGCCGACTCCGGGCCACATCACCGGATGTGGTGACGGCCGGGGGCCACGGACCGGTCGGGCAGTCCTGTCGCGTGGCGCAGCCGGGCGAACTCCACCGCCAGCGCGGCGGGCGGGAAGTGGGCGTTGCGTCCGCTGGGGTTGGGCAGTATCCACACCCGGGCCCCGCCCATCGTCTCTGCCTGGGCTCCGACGCGGGCCTGGGGCACGCCGAACGCGACGCGGTATCCGCTCACGCCGAGAAACGCCACCCAGCGGGGAGAGAGGGCGTGCAGGCGCCGCGTCAGGTCGCGGCCACCGTCGGCCAGTTCGCGCGGTGTCAGCTGGTCGGCCCGGGAGGTGGGGCGGCGCACGATGCTGGTGATGCCCAGTCCCAGTTCCAGCAGGTCCCGTTCCTGCTGCGGACGCAGGACGGCCGGGGTGAACCCGCAGGCGTGCAGGGCCGGCCAGAACCGGTTCCCCGGGGTCGCGAAGCTGTGCCCGGCCGCGACGGAGACCGGTGCGGGATTGATGCCGACGAAGACGACGGTCAGCCCCTCGGCGAGGACGTCCGCCAGCTCTTGGTCACTCATGGCTTCCCCGGTCCGGTGTCCGACGGTGTTGAGCGTGCCGAAGTTCAGGCCGGTGCGGGTGCCCTCGTCGAGGATCCCGGCCGCGTGGACGGCGGCCCTTCGTCACACCCGGGTCCGGCGTGGTCAGAACAGCGTCGCCTGGCGCGGTGGTTCCGGCTGGCCGCGACGGCCGTGCAGGGCGAACTTGTCATCGGTGGCCCTGTCCGGCAACGGCAGCCCGTACCGGGTCAGGAGGGGGAACAGGCGGGCACGCATGTCCTCGCGGTACTCCGGGAGGACCTCCGAGCCCTTCGCGTACAGCGTGGTGTAGGTCTCCAGGAGCTCGGGACGGTGGGTGCGCAGCCAGGCGAAGAACACCTCCTTCACACCCGAGGCGAGATACAGCGGTGTCCAGTGCACGCCCGTCGCACCGGCCCCCGCCACGGCCCTGACCATCTCCTCCAGCTGGGCGGGGCTGTCGCTCAGTCCGGGCAGCACGGGGGCGAAGAAGACCGTGCAGTCCAGGCCCGCCTCGCGGATCGCCCGCACGGTGTCCAGGCGGGCCCGGGTGGTCGCCGTGCCCGGCTCGACGGACTGTTGCAGCTCGGTGTCCGGCAGGGACACCGAGACGCCCAGGTGCACCGCCGTCACGGCGCTCGCCGCGACCAGCAGGGGCAGGTCCTGGCGGATCAGCGTGCCTTTCGTCAGGATCGAGAACGGCACGCGCGCGGCGGTGAGCGCCTCGATGATGCCGGGCATCAGCCGGTAGCGGCCTTCCGCCCGCTGGTACACATCGGTGTTCGTGCCGAACGCGACGCGCGGCGGCAGTTTCCGCTTGCGGGCCAGCTCTCCCCTGAGCACCTCGACGATGTTGACCTTCACGATGATCTCGCGGTCGAAGTCCTCGGCCATGTTCAGGCTGAGCCGGGTGTGGGTGGGCCTGGCGAAGCAGTACTGGCACGCGTGCGAACACCCCCGGTAGGGGTTGAGGGTCCATTCGCCCGGCAGCATCCGCGCGTCGTCGGGAACCTTGTTCAGCGCGCTCTTGGCCAGGATCTCGTGGAAGGTCACGCCCTGGAACTCCGGGGTGCGCACGCTGCGGACGAGGGTCGACAGGCGGGCGAGCCCCGGCAGCGCGGCGTCGTCCACGGCGTCCCTGCGCTGGCGGTCCCACCGCATCGGCGCGGGCCCGTCGCCGGAGGCGTGGTCCTTCTTCGGGGAGGTCATGACGCCTTTCGTCTCCACTTTCCGTCGGCCCGGCGCACGGCGCGCGTCCCGCCCTGCCGCGTTCCCCAGCGGGAGAAAACCGCACGATGTTGCGAGCCTAAGCCTTTAGCTCACAACATCGCAAGCGGTATGTCCCGGTCTGGTTGCGCCCCTTCCGGCTACGGCCGCATCCCTGTACGGTGCATGGACATGGATGGAGCAGGCGGGTCGCCGCCGGAGCCGGAGACACCGGGGAACGCCGTGGAAACCAGGGAGACCACGGAGGCCGTAGAGACCCTCTTACGGTTCGTGAACACCCGGGCCGACGGCTCCGGCCGCGTCGAGCGGTTCGCCTCGGCGTCCGGCTTCGGCGCCTGGGCACGCCGGGAGGGCCTGCTCGACACGGACACGATCGTGACGGACTCGGACGCGTCCGCCGCACGGGAGCTGCGGGACGCGCTGGTCACGATATTCCTGGCCCACGCGCAGGCCCCCGGCCTCGACGACGGCGTGATCGAGGGCGCGCACCGCTACCTGCGCCAGGCCGGTGGGCGCTATCTCCTGGCAACGGTCATCACCGTCCGGGGAGCGCGGTTGCTGCCCGCGGCCACGGGTGTCCCCGGAGCGCTGGGCGCCGTCCTCGCCACGGTGACGACACTGGCGCGGCGGGGGGACTGGGAGCGGATCAAGGCGTGCTCCAACCCCCCGTGCCACGCCGGTTTCGTCGACCGCACCCGTAACCGGCGTGCCCGCTACTGCGGCCCCGGCTGCGGTTCGCAGGTGTCGATGCGGGCCTTCCGCCAGCGGCGGCGCCTCGATCGGCCCTGACCTCCCACCGACAAAAGCGGACACCTCTGTCTCAAACCACACAAGCGCCCCCCGGCCTGGAAAGACCGGGGGGCGCCTATCGCCGCGCTAGCAGGCGGCGCGGTCGTGCGGTCCCTGCCAGCCGGGGACGGTACGCCAGTCGCTGGAGACGACGGTCGCGCCCAGGCAGCCGAGCTGCCGGGTCCGGTCGAGTGCCTGCTGCGGGGTCGGGTTGTAGGTGTCCAGGGCGGGGGCGACGCTGTGAGCGTCGGTGACCGTGGTGAAGTAGTCGCGGTAGAACGTCCGCGCCTGGGCCGACAGCCCGGCGAAGGTCGTCGCACCGCCGTCGAAGACCACGAACCAGGGGCGCAGCGACTCCTCGTAGCTCTGGCGCGGGTCGGCACCGCCGTTGCCGTACGACCCCTGGGGAACCGGGAACACCTGCGCGTCCGCAGGGTGGTCGCGCAGGTGGCGGGCGTACTCCAGCTCGGTGGGCAGGCTGTCGTTCTCGACGGTGCCCCTGATGACGTAGACCAGGATCTTGCCGCGCGTGTCGGACGGCCAGGCACCGGCTTTGGCCGCCGCGTCGGGGGTGGGGTGGCCGCCCTTGAGCGTGGACGGTGTGATCATCGCCCCGGCGAAGCGGTCGCGCAGGACGGTGTCGAGCTCGTCGGGTCCCTTACCCCGGTTGTCGTGGAACCCGTCCTTCATCTCCAGCTTGACGACGAGAAGCTCGTGGCCGGGGTTGGCGTCGTGCCACGCCTTGATGTTGTCCAGGCAGCGGTTGAACGGCTGGCTGCGGGCGGAGTCGCGCAGTTCTCCGGCGGTCGTGCCCTGCTCGCAGTTGTTGTCGTTGCCGAAGGGGTTGGAGTGGCTGACGGTCCACTGGCCGAAGAAGGTCCACAGGTCGATCTCGATCATCCGGTTACCGGCGTCGAGCGCGTCGATCAGGTAGGGGTAGGCCGTCCTCTCGTAGGCGTTGTGGACGCCGCCGAAGGTGAGGCCGTTCAGGGTGGCGGCGCTCGCGTGGGCGGGGGCGCCGACGATCGAGGCGGTCATGGACGCGACCAGCGCGGCCACCACGGCGAGACGGGCGGGGAGACGGGTGGCGAACCGGGTGGGAAACCGGACGGGGAAACGCAAAGCGGCCTCCGAAGGGGGGTGGGGAAGCGTGCCCGCAGGCTGTGCGGTTTTCAAATTTCATGACAAATCCTGACTCAGGTCTGTCGAGTCATGCAAGATCAATCTCGGCTGGTCGACAGAAATAAACCCCCGCGTCGCCTGGTTGCCGCCTACATGGCTGTTGACGACATCCGCGGGACGGCCCGCGGCTCCTCCGAGGTACCCCTGTCGATCCTGGAGCTGGCAACCGTCGGCGCCGGTGTGACGCCCACCGAGACCCTGGAGGCGAGCACCGAGCTGGCCAGGCGCGCGGAGGAGTGGGGTTACCACCGGATCTGGGTGGCCGAGCACCACGGCATGCCGTCCGTGGCCAGTTCCTCGCCCGCCGTGTTGATCGCCCACCTGGCCGCCGCGACCAGGAGCATCCGGCTGGGCTCTGGCGGCGTCATGCTGCCCAACCACGCCCCGCTGATCGTCGCCGAGCAGTTCGGCACCCTGCACGCGCTGCATCCGGGCCGCATCGACCTCGGGCTCGGCCGGGCCCCCGGCACCGACCCCGCCACGGCGAGGGCGCTGCGCGGGCGGCACGGCCTGGACGCCGACGACTTCCCCGAGCAGCTGGCCGAGCTGACGGCCTTCCTCGACGGCACGTTCCCGCAGGGCCACCCGCTGGAGCGGGTCGTCGCGGTGCCCCGCTCCCCCGAGTCTGGCCGCCCGCCGATCTGGCTGCTCGGCTCCAGCGGCTTCAGCGCCCAGCTCGCCGGGATGCTCGGCCTGCCGTTCGCCTTCGCGCACCACTTCAGCGGGAACAACACCATCCCGGCCCTGGAGCTGTACCGGTCGTCCTTCGAGCCCTCCGCCGTCCTCGACCGGCCGTACGCGATGATCGGCGTCTCCGCGATCGCCGCCGAGACCCCTGAGCAGGCGTTGCGCCTGGCCAGGTCCGGCGGGCTGTCCATGCTGCGGCTGCGGCGCGGGGCACCGCAGCCGATCCCCACCCCCGAGGAGGCCGAGAGCTACCCGTACAGCCCGTTGGAGCGGGACTTCCTCGACGACTACCTGTCCAAGGTGGTGCTGGGGGACGTCGCCGGGGTGCGGCAGGGGCTGGAGGATCTCCGCAAGCGCACCGAGGCCGACGAGTTGATGATCACGACGATGGTCCACGACTCCGCCGCCAGGATCCGCTCCTACGAGCTCGTCGCCCAGGCGTACGACCTCACCCGGGGTCACTGACCCCGCTCTCCGCGTTGTCGCGGGCTCTCCCAGCTGGGCGGATAAAACCGTCAATCTCCACCGAAAATGCACAGGAAACCGTTACGCTCCGGGGGCATGATCGGATCGAGATGGGTGAGCCTGCTGGTCTGGCTGGCGGTGCTGCCCTTCGCGGCCTGGGCGGTGCTCAGGATCGGCGGGTGGACCCCGCTCTGGCAGTGGGTCGCCCTGGTGGCGTTCACGCCGTACGTGGCGGCGGCCTCGACGGTCCCGCTGCTCCTGGCGCTGGGGCTGCGCCGCTGGACGGCCGCGGTCCTCGCCCTGGTCACGAGCGCGACGCTGGCGACGGCCGTGCTCCCCCGCTACTTCGGCGACGACGACCAGCCCCCGGCCGACGGGGGGCGGCTCCGGGTGCTCGCCGCGAACCTCGCCGTCGGCGCGGGCGACACCGACGTCCTGATGAGGCTCGTACGCTCCCTCGACCCGGACGTGCTCGCCCTCCAGGAGGTCACCCCGGCCGCCCGCGACCGTCTGGAGGCGGCCGGGTTGCGCGAGCGCATGCCCCACACCGTGGACCGCGCGGTCGACGGCGTGTGGGGCTCGGGCATCTACTCCAAGCACCCCATCACCGAGAGGCCGCTGATCGCGCTGGGCAGGTTCCGGCAGGCGCGAGGGGTGATCGAGCACCCGAGCGGCCACGCGATCGAGGTCGTCTCGGTCCACCCCTGCGCGCCCCGGTACGGCGACAGGGTCCCGTGCTGGGAACAGGGACTGCGGGCGCTGCCCAGGGCGGGCGGGCAGCTGCGGGTGCTCGCCGGGGACTTCAACGCCACCCTCGACCACCGGCTGGTCCGCGACCTGCTCGACAGCGGCTACCGCGACGCGGCCGACGTCACCGGGCACGGCCTGACGGCCACCTGGCCGCAGCAGGGCTGGGAGCCCGTTCCCGGCGTGACGATCGACCACGTGCTCGCCGACTCGCGCATGGCGATCAGGACCTTCGGCGTCCACCGCCTCCCGTACACCGACCACCGCCCGGTCTTCTCCGAGCTGGGCCTGCCCCGCTTCGCGAAACGCTGACCCCGGCGCCGGGGGCGGGCTCCGACCGGCGTGAACCCGCCCCCACCGGCCCGTCTCACGGGTCGCCGAGCGAGGTCCGGACGGTCGCGGCCCTCCGCGCGCGGGACCCGCCGAGGAACAGGACGAGGGCGAGGACGGCGTACGGCACCGCGGAGACGGCGAAGATCACGTCATCGCCGGTCACCGACGAGGCCGCGGCGTAGCCGCCGTAGACGAGGACGGCGCCCAGCTCGGTGCCGAGCCCGGCCAGCGAGGTCACGGTGGCGCGGGCCCGGCCCGTGATGCTCTCCTGCAACCGCACGTCGGCCAGCACGCTCGCCATCTGGAAGACGCAGAAGGCCACCGCGAGGGCGACGAACCCCGCCGCGACGCCGCTGACCGCGCCCGCGCCGAGCGCCAGCGCCCCGAACGCGAGGAGCGCGGCGAACTCCCGGTCCGTGAAACTCCGCCCGGCCGCCGCGAGCACGCCACCGGCCGCGATCCCCACCGAGACCAGGAGCACCAGGAGCGGTACGACGTGCGTGGCGACACCGGTGCCGATCGCGAGCAGCGGGGTGTACTCCTCCAGCGAACCCCACAGGGCCGTCACCGCGGGGACCAGCAGCAGCGCCCGGCGCGTCGACCGGTCGGCGCGCGCCGCCCGCAGCCCCTCGCGCAGGATCGCGACATAGCCCCCCTCCGGCTCCTCCTCACCGGGGTTCTCGCCGTCCCCATCGGGGCGTACGCGATGCTCGGGGAAGGCGAGCGCGGTCACCGCGGCGAGCACGCACGCCAGGACGCTGCCGACCGCGACCAGCGGGTAGCCGCCCAGGGCGAACACCGGGGCGGCCACGGCCATGGACGCCATCGCGGCGCCCGTACCGATCGCGCGGGTACGACCCATGATCGCGGCATAGCGGCCGGTCGCGCCCAGCTGGTCCAGCTCGGTGTAGACGAGCGCCTCCAGCGCGCCCGACTGCAGCGCGCCCGAGGCGCCCCACAGCACGAAGCCCACGGCGAACGCCCAGTAGGAGGGGGCCACGGCCCACAGGCCGAAACCCGCGGCGGCGAGCAGCGGCGCGAGGGCGAGCAGCGCACGCCGCGACACGGCGTCGGCCCACACCCCCGAGGGAACCTCCAGCACGACGGAGGTGACCGACCAGATCGCCAGGAGCGAGGAGATCTCGGCGGTCGACAGACCCGTGTCCACGAACAACAACGCGTAGAACGGGTAGAACAGGACGAACTCATCAAGGAGGGTGTAGGCGTAAAGCGTCGCGGCCAGGCGTTTCGTACGACCTTCGGGCGCGCGAAGAGAAGAGGAAGTGGTCATGAGGTCCTTCTCGCGGGGGCTGTGCGGACTCGGGATGCTCGGCATCTCCGGGGGTCCACGGCAGCTCGCGCCGGACCGACCGATCGTTGAGGATCAATGTCGCCAGGTCATACCGCCGACCTTACAACCGCCCCGCCCGCCACGGCCTCCCCTTTTTCTGACCTTTTCCCGGATCTCCTGGCTTCTTCGGGCTTCGGACTTCTGACGGGAAACCGGACGGGAAAACGGACGGGGGCGGGTCAGAACTCGTCGTGCCCGGAGACCTGGCCGATCGGGAAGATGTGCCTGCTCGCGGCGCAGATGGTCTCCAGGACGTGGACGGGCGTGTCCTCGTCGGAGTACCCGGCGCGAAGGACCTGGACGACCCACTCCCCCGGTTCGAGCTCCAGGGTCTCGTACTCGAAGGACGTCGGCGGGCGGGCCGTCAGGTTCTCCTCGGCGTGGCCGAAGGTGTGGCCGAGGGCGATCAGCGCCGACTGGAGTGACGGTTCGACGAACCCGGGCTCGGCGAGGCGGGTCCCGCCGAACAGGTCCGCCCGGAAGTAACTGGTGGCGACGCGCACCGGGATCCCGTCGGCCGTCATCATCTTCCGGCGGGCGATCACCTCGGCGCCGGGTTCGACACGCAGGCAGGCGGCCACGTGTTCACCGGCCGGTTCAGGGCCCACGTAGAGCATCCTGCGGTCCGGCGTGACGCCCTGCCGCTCCGCCTCGGCGAGGAACAGGGACGCGGAACCCCGTACGGCGGGATCGGTCGGCAGCGCCCGCCGCACCAGGACCCTCGGCGCGCGGACCGCGGGTCCCTCGGGGGCGCGCGCCGCGGGGCCCTTCCTCATCTGGGAGATGCGGCCCGGGGACACGCCCAGGCTCGCCCCTATCTCCTCCAGGCTCATCCCGGCGTCACGGGCCTCGGCGATCGCCTGGCGGCGCATCTTCGCCGCCTCCGCGACGAGTCCCTGCTCCTCGGTCATGAGACGGCTCAGAACCCGCGCGCGCTCGATAGGGTCGCTCAGCTCGGAGACGTCGTGCAACGTCTTCAGATCCATCGGGGGGCCGCCTCCTCGCGCTCGACACCACCGAAAATTTTAGTCCCCCTATTTCGGCGCCGCGACAGTGCCCGTCTCAGCGGGCCGAAAACGAGACGCGGGCCGTTTACTCCGGGAGGGGATTCGCGGTCAACGGGCACTCTGGCCTGCCGGTTACAGCATGCCGACCGTCAAATCAGTTGCCGACGCCGTACCGGGGTGCGGAAACTGGAGGGTCGCCCGTGTCACGCGGGTGGCGGTGATCCGACGGGGCGGCCACCGGGAGCGGTGGCACGGGTGAGACCGGTTGAGAGGGGATGGCGTTCCGGCCTGCCCTGCCCCGGACGGCTCTCACCCCGTCAGAACACCGTGAGGAGCGTGCCGCCTGCCGATGCCCCCTGACACCGGAACCACCACAGCCAGTGCCAACAACGCCGACAATACCGACAACACAGACACTTCGGCCAGCACCACAGCGTCCCCGTCGTCCCCGGCCTCGCGGTCCCTCCCCGCGCGCCGGGCCGGAGCGGGCTCCCTGTGGCGGCTGAAGTCCTACCTCCGCCCGCACGTCGCCCGCCTGGCCGCCATCTGGGTGCTGTCCTTCACCGCGGTCGCGATCGGCATCGCCATCCCGCTGATCGGCAAGGAGATCATCGACGGCCCCGTCGCCCGGGGCGACGCCGGGGCCGTGCCACCCCTTGCGCTGCTCGCCCTGGGCCTGGGCGCGCTGGAGGCGCTGCTCGTCTTCCTGAGGCGGTGGCTGCTCGCCCCCGCCGTCCTCGGCCTGGAGACCAGCATCCGCGACGACCTCTACGGCCACCTCCAGCGGCTGCCGATGGGGTTCCACGCCTCCTGGCAGTCGGGCCAGCTGCTGTCCCGGGCGACGACCGACCTGTCGACGATCCGGCGCTTCCTCGGCTTCGGCCTGCTCTTCCTCGTCCTGACCACCGTCCAGATCGTGACGGTGACCGGGCTGCTGCTCCACATGTACTGGCCGCTCGGGCTGCTGGTCGTCGCCTCGGCGGTGCCGATCGTGGTCACCACCCTGCGCTTCGAGCGCGAGTACATCACCATCTCCCGCCGGGTCCAGGACGAGCAGGGCGACCTCGCCACGGTCGTCGAGGAGTCGGCGGCGGGCATCCGTACGATCAAGGCGTTCGGCCGGGGCCCGTACGTCTCCGGCGTCTTCGAGGAGGGAGCGCTGAAGGTCTACGGCACCTCAATGGAGAAGGTCCGCCTGTCGGCCAGGTTCTTCACCTTCCTAGAGGTGATCCCGAACATCACCCTCGCGCTCGTGCTGCTGCTCGGCGCCCTGGCGGTCGGCTCCGGCACGCTGACGCTGGGCACGCTGGTGGCCTTCGCCACCCTGATGCTGCAGCTGGTCTGGCCCGTCTCCGCGCTCGGCTTCATCCTGACGATGGGCCAGGAGGCGATGACCGCGGCGGACCGGGTGATGGAGGTGCTCGACACCAAGCCGGAGATCGTCGGGGGCACCGGCGCGATCGAACGACCCCGGGGACACCTGCGCTTCGAGGGGGCCGGGTTCACCTTCCCCGGCGACGAGAGACCGGTGCTCCACGACGTCTGGCTGGAGGTACGGCCGGGAGAGACGGTGGCGGTCGTGGGCGCGACGGGTTCCGGCAAGACCACGCTGACCTCCCTGGTGCCGAGGCTGCACGACGTCAGCGCGGGCCGGGTCACCATCGACGGGGTCGACGTCCGCGACCTGCCGCTGCCCACGCTGCGCTCGCTGGTCGCCACGGCCTTCGAGGAACCGACGCTGTTCTCGATGAGCGTCAGGGAGAACCTCACGCTGGGACGGCACGACGCGAGCGAGGAGGAGATCGCGCAGGCGCTGCGGATCGCCCAGGCCGGGTTCGTCCACGCGCTGCCGTGGGGGCTGGAGACCAGGATCGGCGAGCAGGGCATGTCCCTGTCCGGCGGCCAGCGCCAGCGGCTCGCGCTGGCCCGCGCGGTTCTCAGCCGTCCCGGGATCCTGGTGCTGGACGACACGCTGTCGGCCCTGGACGTCGAGACCGAGGCGCTGGTGGAGGAGGCGCTCCGGCACGTGCTGCGGGAGGCGACCGGGATCGTCGTCGCCCACCGGGCCTCCACCGTGCTCCTCGCCGACAGGGTGGCCCTGCTGCTCGACGGCACGATCGCGCACGTCGGCGAGCACCACGAGCTCATGGCGGGCGTGCCCGAGTATCGCGCGCTGCTGTCGGCGGACCCGGACGCGGAGGAGGCACGGCTGTGAGCGTGACCGAACCTTCCGGGCCTCCCGCGTCCTCTGGGGCTTCCGGCGCCGGGGTGCTGGAGTGGCGGGGAGTCGCGGCGGAGAACCAGGACGAGCTGTCGGCGCAGGTGTCGTTCCTGCTGCGCGACAGGTCCAGGCGGCTGCTCGGCGACCTGCTGCGTCCGTACCGCAGGGAGATCCTCCTGCTCGTCGCGATCATCGTGACCTGCAACGTCGCCTCGCTCGCCATCCCCTACCTGGTCAAGGTGGGCATCGACGCGGGCATCCCGCCGATGGTCGCGGGTGAGGGGCCTCGGACGCTGGTGACGGTCGTCGCGGCGATCCTGGCGGCGGCGGTCGTCCAGCTGGTGACCCGGCGGATATTCCTCAGGATGGCCGGGCGCATCGGGCAGGGCATCCTGCTGGAGCTGCGGCGGCGGGTGTTCGTCCACTTCCAGCGGCTGTCGCTGTCGTTCCACGAGGACTACACCTCGGGCCGGGTCGTCTCCCGGCTCACCTCGGACATCGACGCCATCTCCGAGATGCTGCAGTCGGGTTTCGACGACCTCGTCACCGCCGTGCTGACGCTGGTCGGCACGGCGGTCCTGCTGCTCGTCCTGGACGTCCACCTCGGCGTGGTCGCGCTGCTGCCGCTGCCGGTCCTGATCCTGTTCACCGGCTGGTTCCGGCGGCAGTCGAGCATCACCTACCGCAGGACCCGGGAGACCGTGGCCCTGGTGATCGTCCACTTCGTGGAGTCGATGGCCGGAATGCGCGCGGTCCAGGCGTTCCGCGGGGAACCCCGCAACCAGGCCATCTTCTCCCAGTTGAACGTCGACTACCGCGACGCCAACCTGCGGAGCATGCACCTGATCGCGATCTTCTCCCCGGGCGTCAAGCTGATCGGGAACGTGACGGTCGCGGCCGTCCTGTTCTACGGTGGCACGCTCGCGATCCAGGGCGAGGTGACGGTGGGCGTGCTGGCCGCCTTCCTGCTCTACCTGCGACAGTTCTACGAGCCGATGCAAGAAATTTCGCAGTTTTACAATACGTTCCAGTCCGCCGGGGCCGCGCTGGAGAAGCTCTCCGGCGTGCTGCAGGAGCGTCCCGTGGTGGCCGAGCCCGACGAGCCGGTGACGCTGGAACGGCCACGCGGCAGGATCGAGTTCCAGGACGTGGAGTTCTCCTACCTGGACGGCACCCCCGTGCTGCCCCGGCTGGACCTGGTGGTCCCCGCCGGGCAGACCGTGGCGCTGGTCGGCACCACGGGAGCGGGCAAGACCACGCTCGCGAAGCTGGTCTCCAGGTTCTACGACCCGGTGGCGGGGCGGGTGCTGCTGGACGGGGTCGATCTGCGCGACCTCGGCGAGGAGACGCGGCACGACGCGGTCGTCCTGGTCACCCAGGAGAACTTCCTTTTCAGCGGGTCGGTGGCGGACAACATCAGGTTCGGCCGGCCGGGCGCGAGCATGGCCGACGTCGTGGCGGCGGCCCGCTCGATCGGCGCCGACGCGTTCGTCTCCGCGCTTCCCGAGGGGTACGACACCCAGGTCGGCAAGCACGGCGGCCGGTTGTCGGCCGGGCAGCGGCAGCTGGTGGCGTTCGCCAGGGCGTTCCTCGCCGACCCGGCGGTGCTGATCCTCGACGAGGCGACGTCCAGCCTGGACGTCTCCAGCGAGCGGCTGGTGCAGCGGGCGATGCGGACGGTCCTCGCGGACCGGACGGCTCTGATCATCGCGCACCGCCTGTCGACCGTCGAGATCGCCGACCGGGTGCTGGTGATGGACGGCGGCAGGATCATGGAGGACGGCCCTCCCGGCGAGCTCATCGGGAGGGCGGGCCGCTACGCCGACCTGCACCGCGCCTGGCTCGACAGCATCTCCGACCACCGGGACCAGAACGGCTGACCCGGCTGACCTGTCCGGCGGCCGGGACGGCTCCGTACTCCCGCGTTCCGCGCCCGGCCCTCTCTCCGGGTCCCGGCCCCCGCGTCGTCTCCCATCAGGGCGGCGCGGGGGCCGGGCCCGTCGGCAAAGGCCCCGGCGGCAACCGGCCAGACGGCAAACGATCCGCTCGCCAAACGCCTCGTCGGCAACCGGTGGCGGCAACCGGCCTGGCGACAAGCGGCACGCTCGGCGACCGGCCTGACGCCGGACGGCCCGTCGGCGAAAGACTCCATCGGCACAGGACCCGGCGGCAAACGGCTCGGTCGCCGAGCGCGTGTCGGCGGGCGACCGGAACCGACCGGTGAGGCGGCTCGCTCCCCTCCGGCGCGCAGAAGGCTCCGCTCAGTCCAGGTCAGCGCGACGCGTCCGCGACCACCGATCCATAACGATCGAATTCGATCCGATATTGACGCTATTTGTCATTGAATGTATCAACGTGGTTAACGACATCTCACCGGGCCGCCGATCTCGCCGAACGCCCGGGACACCCCCTCGGAGTAGCCATGTCGCGTACCCCCATGCCCTTCTCACCCCGGTGTGTCGCCGTCCTGGTGGCCGCCCTGCTGGTCCTCGCGCTGGGCGGCCTCCCGTTCCGGCCGGCCGCCGCGACCTCGACGACCTCGGGCGGCACCGGCGGCACCGCTGGCACCGCTGGCACCGCCGTGGCCGCCTGGGCGCCGAAGACCCCGCCGCTGAGCACCCCCTGGACCTCGCAGGTCCCGGTGAACAACCCGCTGCCGGAGTATCCCCGCCCGCAGCTGACCAGGCCCGACTGGCAGAACCTCAACGGGATCTGGGACTTCGCCGTCACCGGCCGCGACGCGGGGCAGCCGTCCACCTGGACCGAGCAGATCCGGGTGCCCTACCCCGCAGAGTCGGCACTGTCCGGAATCATGCGCAAGATCACCGGCAATGACCGGCTCTGGTACCGGCGTACCTTCACCGTCCCGGCGGGCTGGAGCGGGAAGCGGGTCCAGCTGAACTTCGGCGCCGTCGACTGGCAGACCACCGTGTGGGTCAACGGCACCCAGGCGGGCCCCGTCCACACCGGCGGCTACGACTCCTTCCGCCACGACATCACGCCCCTGCTCAACGGTGGCGTCAACACCGTCGTCGTCTCGGTCTACGACGCGACCGGCGGCTCGCAGGTGGTCGGCAAGCAGACGCTCAACCCGAGCGCCATCTTCTACACCGCCACGTCCGGCATCTGGCAGACGGTCTGGCTGGAGCCGACCCCCGCCGCGCACGTCACCCGGCTGGACATCACCCCCGACGTGCCCGCCGGGCAGCTGCGCGTCGTCGTCAGGGGGGCGGGGACCGGCGGCCACACCGCGCGGGTGACCGCCTCCGCCGGAGGCGCCGTCGTGGGTACGGCCTCCGGGGCCGTCGGCGCGGAGATCCGGGTCGCGATCCCCAACGCGCGCCTGTGGAGCCCCGACGACCCGTTCCTGTACGACCTCAGGGTGGAGCTCGTGAGCGGCGCCACGGTCGTCGACACGGTCGGCGGCTACAGCGGGATGCGCTCGATCGGGCTGGCCTCGGTCGGCGGGGTGCTGCGGCCGGTGCTCAACGGCTCGTACGTGTTCCAGATGGGCACCCTCGACCAGGGCTTCTGGCCCGACGGCATCCACACCGCGCCCACCGACGCCGCGCTCAGGTTCGACCTCCAGGCCCACAAGGACATGGGGTTCAACACCGTACGCAAGCACATCAAGGTCGAGCCGCAGCGCTGGTACTACTGGGCCGACCGGCTGGGGCTCCTCGTCTGGCAGGACATGCCGTCCGGATCCTCCGACACCCTCGGCAGGCAGTACCACGAGGCCGAGATGCGCCGCATGATCGACCAGCTGCGCAGCACCACGTCGATCGTGATGTGGGTCCCGTTCAACGAGGGCTGGGGCGAGTACGAACCGGCGGCCAACGCCGACCTCGTCAAGAGCCTCGACCCGTCCAGGCTGGTCAACAACAACTCCGGGTCCAACTGCTGCGGCTGGGACGGCGGCAACGGCGACGTCATCGACGACCACATCTATCCGGGTCCCGGCAGCCCCCAGCAGCCGAGCGCCACCCGGGCCGCGGTGCTCGGGGAGTACGGCGGCATCCGCAAGCAGTTGCAGGGTCACACCTGGACCCCGGTGGCCTCCTCCGACACCAACGACGTGACGGCCGGGTACCTCAACATGCTCGGCGGGGTCCAGACCCGGATGACCAGGTTCGGCCTGTCCGCGGCGATCTACACCCAGATCACCGACGTGGAGAACGAGCTCAACGGCCTCTACACCTACGACCGCCAGGTGGTGAAGGTCGACGTCGGCCGGATCAGGACCGCACAGCAGGCGCTCATCGCCCTGTCCAGAGGGACGCGTCCCCTGACGTCCGGCGCGGCCGTCTCGCTGCGGGTCACCACGCCGGGCTACACCGACCGGTACCTGCGCCACCAGGCCGACCTGGCCAGGACCGACGTGGTCGGCTCGGGCAGCGACGCCGTGCTCAGGCAGGACTCGACCTTCCTGGTACGGCCGGGCCTGGCGGAGGGGAGCTGCTACTCGTTCGAGTCGCGCAACTTCCCCGGCCACTTCCTGCGCCACCGGGACTTCCGGGTGCGCAAGGACCCCAACGACGGCTCGGCGCTGTTCAGGGCCGACGCGACGTTCTGCGCCGAGGGACCGCCCGGCGCGCTGCGGCTGTCGTCGTACAACGTCCCCGGCACCTACCTGCGCCACATCGCCGAGGAGGTGTACATCGCGGGCAACGGCGGCTCGCACCCCTGGGACAGCACGGCCGCCTACCTGGCCGACACCACCTGGGCCGTCAGCGCCCCCTGGGCCCCCTGACCCTCCGGGTTCCACGCCGGAACCCACCTGAACCGGAGTACGGCGTCCGGGATTTCCGGCACACGATTTCCGACCGACCCTGAACCCCGGAAACGATGCCCGCGTATCTCTGGACGGAACGGCACGAATGGTCCTCTCGCCCGCAGGAAAGGGGCAGTGATCTCGATGAGCACCCGGCGGTCGCGCAAACGACGGTCTCTGACCGCCACCTTGCTGGTCTCCGCCATACTGGTCGCCGGGTGCTCGTCAGCGGCCGTGCCCACCGGAACCACCGTCCAGGCGGTCGGGTTAGCCGGGGATCGGGCCGACGCCGACGTCCGTTTCTCCCAGGAGATGATCCCCCACCACCGCCAGACGATCCAGCTCGCCGACCTGGTGTCCGGCCGGAGCGAGAACCCGTACGTGCGCGACCTCGCCGCGAAGATCAAGGAGAAGGAGTCCGCCGACATCGACCTGATGTCCGGCTGGCTGCGGTCGTGGAAGGTCGAGGTACCCCCGGAGGGCGACCACGCCACGCACACCATGCCGGGCATGCTGTCCGCCACCCAGATCTCGTCCCTGGAGGGACGGTCGGGTGCCGCCTTCGACAAGCTGTGGCTGAGCGTGCTGGGCAAGCATCTCAACAGCGGCGTGCAGATGGCCCAGGTCGCGATCGCGCTGGGCAGGCACCAGCCCACCACCCATCTGGCGGAGAAGATGGTCACCGAGCAGCGCGCCCAGATCACCGAGATCGGCAAGAAGCTCGCCTGAGGCGGGCCGGGTACGCGGCACGCGCCGTACGGACGTCTCACGGGAAGGCGTCTCAGGACATCTCCTGCCAAACCATGCGGTTGTGACAGGAAACGCCCCGAGAGGGAAGCCAGGTACGTGTCCCCGGATGGCCTGCCCGCCTTGGCCGAGCTGGGACCGGCGCTTGGACCCCGGTCACCTCTGACGCCCCTCACTCTTCTCCTGAAGATCGCAGTATCCTGATGACTGCGCCGTACCCGCTCGGGACTGCGACGGCGCGGCATCCCGAGGCCGCGCGGTCACCGTGTTCGGCGCGGCCGAGGCACTCGGCTTCCGGCCGCAGGGTGCCGGGCCCCCGCAGCGGACCGCCGACGCCGCCCCCTACGTGATCCTGGTCGTCGCCGGTACGGCGGCACGCCGCCCAACCCCCATTGGAGGCCTCATGAGCATGACCGGGAGACGACCCGTTCTCGCCGACTCCGTCCGGATCACCGATGACGGCGTGGAGATCCTCGACCGCCGCGTCTACCCCTTCGAGCACCGCTGGGTGCACTGCGCCACCAGCGAGGACGTCGCGGTGGCCATCGAGCAGATGGTCACGCAGAGCACGGGGCCGTCCTTCGCGGCGACCGCCGGGATGGCGCTCGCCGCCCGCGAGGCGCGCCACGAGCCGCCGCTCCTGGCCGCGGCGCGGCTGCGCGCGGCGGGCGACCGGCTGATCTCGACCCGGCCCACGAACAACCACATCCGCGACGCCGTCCACGCGGTCCTGGCCTCCACCGTGGACGGGCCGCTGCCCGAGTCCTCGGGCGAGGAGCTGGTGGAGGCCATACGCCTGGCCGCCGCCGAGCACGACGCGGCCTACTGGGCGAGCAGCGCGGCCCTGGGCAGGCACGCGGCGGCACTGCTGGAGGACGGCGCCCGCGTCCTCACCCACTGCTGGGCCGACGCCTACCTGATCGCGACCGTCGAGGCCGCGCAGGAGGCGGGCAAGCGGCTGGAGTTCGTCTGCACCGAGACCCGGCCCTATCTGCAGGGGGCGCGGCTGACCGCGCCGACGCTGGTGGAGATGGGCTACCGGCCCACCTTGATCACCGACGGGATGGTCGCCTCGGTGCTGGCCAACGGACTCGCCGACGTGGCGCTGACCGCGGCGGACCGGGTGACGATGGACGGGCACGTGGTGAACAAGGTCGGCACGCTCGGGGTGGCGCTCGCCGCCCGCGCCTTCGACGTCCCGTACTACGTGCTGATCCCCGCGCCCGACCCGCAGGCACCGGGGATCGACGACGTCGTCATCGAGCAGCGGAACGGCGACGAGGTGCTGCACGTCCTGGGGGCGCGCACCGCGGGCGAGGGCGTCACCGGCCACTACCCCGCCTTCGACGCCACCCCGCCGCACCTGGTGACCGGAATCGCGACCGAGCGCGGCGTCTTCAGGGCCGAGCGGGTGTCCGAGCACTTCGGGTCGCCGTAGCGTTCGGACGGAGGGAGAACCGGTGGGTGAGGTCCGCTGTCCTCATGTGCCCGCAGACGATCGTCCTCGGTCCGCTTCCTCCGTCCGGGTACGGCTCAGCCGCGCTCTGGCTTCCGCGAGTGTCTCCGCCTGCCGAGTCCAGTCCCCGCCGTCAAGGCTGAGTCCGACCGTGTCGGCTCCGGCCTCCGAGTAGGCGTGGAGGCGTTCCGCCACCTGCTCCGGGCCGCCGGTGACCGGGACGGCCTCCGCTTCCTCCGGCGCCATGCGATGCACGTCCACCAGCACGCGGACGAAGGACTCGATGGCGGCCGGGTTGTCGACGAGGATCGCATGACCTCCCACGGAGATCGACGGGACCGGGCGTCCGAGCTCGTGGGCGATCTCACGTAGCCGTACCGCCTTCGTGGCCAGGGCCGCGGGGCTGATCAAGGAGGGTGCCCAGCCGTCACCGTGAAGGACGGCACGGCGCATCGCCGCCTCGGAGTTCCCCCCGACGAGGATGGGCGGGACCGGAGCGGCGGGGCCGAGGGTGACCTCACCCTCGCCCAGCTTGGTCGCCTCACCACGGATAAGGCCCGGCAACGCCCGCAACGCCTCGTCGGTCCAGCGCCCCCGACCTTGGGGTGGCGCCCCGACCGCACGCCAGAACGGCGAACCCGGGAAGCCCCCGATCCCGACGCCAAGGACAACCCGGTTGCCTGACAGGTGCTGAAGTGTCTGCATCTGCGTAGCGACCCAGGCGGTAGGGCGCAGCGGGAGGCTGAGCACGCCGAACTCCAGACCGATCCTGTCGGTCACGGTCGCGACGGCCGCCAGGACAAGCGTGGCGTCGAAGCCCGGCGTCCCGTCTCCGACGATGAAATCGGCCATGCTGACCGCGTCGTAGCCGAGGGTTTCAAGGTGACGCGCCATCGCGATGTCAGGCACACCGGCCTGCGTCATGGGCAGGGTGGTGCTGATCCGCATCATGATCCTCCTGAGCGTCCGGATCGGAACTGCGGACCACGCTAGAAGCTGAAGCGGAGTTGAAGTCAAGCGCGCCGGTTGTCGCACTCACGGCCGGGTTCGGCTCCGGCGGTGCGTCCGCGGCCGTGGGCGCCTGTCCGAGCGCCACGAGGCCATGGCCCTGTGGGCGATGATCGTCCCCGTGGGGCGACGACTCGCCCGATCCGCCTGGCGATCAGCTTGCACACGGGCGCCAAGCCTTCTCGCGGGACCGCACGCCCCGGGTCTTCTCGCGGGAGCGGGAGTGGGAACGGGAGGGACCACGCGGTACGGCACGAAGGCCCCTCTCACTTCGGTGAGAGGGGCCTTCGTGCGTACGGGCACGGCGCCCGGGGGCGCCGCCGGGTTCAGCTGGCGGTACCGGCGGTCTCCTGCTCCGCGGCGCGGCGCCTCTCCTCTTCCTCGATCGCCTCGACCGTCTCGTTGTCGCGGTCACGGCGGTACTCGCGGACCGAGTAGGCGATGGCGGCGGCCCAGATGACGGCGATGGTGATGTAGGCGATGGTCTGGACGCCGCTGGAGGCGTCGATCCAGTCGCTGCGCAGCAGGGTCCTGACGTTGGTCAGGATGATGACGCCGCCGACGGCGGAGCCCAGGATGCGCGGCGGGATGTGGCGGACCAGCCAGGCGGCGATGGGGGCCGCGATGACGCCGCCGATCAGCAGGACGGCGACCCAGGAGAAGTTGATGCTCTCGGAGCCGATGCCGTAGAAGAAGCCGATGCTGGCGGCGACGGCGACCAGGAACTCGCTGGCGTCGATGGAACCGATCACCTTGCGCGGCGCCAGACGGCCGCTGGCGAGGATCGCCGGGGTGCCGACCGGGCCCCAGCCGCCGCCACCGGTGGCGTCGACGAATCCGGCGACCACACCGAGGGGCGCGAGGAAGCGCTTGCGCAGCGGCTTGCCCAGGTTGCCGCGCGGGAGGCCGAAGGCCGTGAAGCGGATCAGGACGTAGAGCCCCAGCACGAGCAGGATGATCGACATGACCGGGGCCGCGACCTCGGTGGAGAGACCGGACAGGAAGGTCGCTCCCGCGAACGCGCCGACGGCGCCGGGGATACCGATCTTCGCGACGACTTTCCAGTCGATGTTGTTGAAACGCCAGTGGGAGATGCCGGAGGCGAGGGTGGTGCCGATCTCGGCGAGGTGAACGGTGGCCGAGGCGGCAGCGGGGTTGGTGCCGATGGCCAGGAGCAGCGTCGTCGAGGTGACACCGTAGGCCATGCCGAGGCTGCCGTCGACGAGCTGTGCCGCGAAGCCGACCAGGCCTAAGAGGATGAGCGCACGCACAACGCCCCCCTTCCTGTTTTTCCTACTCTGTTGATAGGAATTATGGTGATTGAATGCCAAGGCGACGTCAAGTCACGTTTCGAGCAAGGCGTCTCAAGGTATGGGAATCTTCATCCCACCCGCGGGGTCAGGCCCTGCGTCGCCTGCCCGCCTCGGCCACCGGCGACAGGAGGGCGGCCAGGCTGACGGTGTCGACGATGGCGCTGATGGAAGTCTCGATGTTCAGCCACACGGTACGCAGCCGCACCGCCTCCCCGAAGTACGCCACGTCGCCGGTCGGCAGCCCCCGTACCGAGGTCAGCTCGCCCGCGACGGCGCGCAGGACGTCCCCGACGGAGATGTCGACGGGCGGCCGGGTGAGCGTGAAGCCGCCCTCGTGACCCCGCTGGGCGAAGACGAGGTCGGCGCGGCGCAGATCGGTCAGGATGCCGCGCAGGAAACTCGCCGGGATCTCCTGCGCCTGGGCCATCGTCTCCGACTTGACCGGAGCGGGATCGCTCAGCGCGATGACCAGCATCGCCCTTATGGCGTAGTCGCTCCGAGCCGTGATGTGCATCCGAAAGTCCCCCCGACGGTGTGCCTCTGCCTCTGGCCGATGACCTCATGTGGGCTGGTCTCGATTAAATCTACTATCTCTATAGGTTAACTGTGAATTATTCTCGCGGTCAGGTGCGCCCGCGAGAGCCCCGCTCAGGCCCTCGCGTGTCGTACAGGCTGTGTCGTACAGCTCTTGCGTGTCGGGCGGCCCCGCTACGGGGGCCGCCGATCACACGAAGCGCCGGACGAAGGTCAGGGCCGTGTCGGCGACCTCGCGCCAGCCGCTGTCGATGGTGAGCGAGTGCCCCCGGCCGGGAATCTCGACGATCTCGGTGACCGCCGCCTCGTTGCGCTTCTGCTTCTTGTAGGAGGCGTTGGCGATCGCCCAGGGGACGGTGTTGTCCTTCTCCCCCGAGATGATCAGCAGCGGGCCGCGCTCGGGATTCCTGCTGTTGACCTTGGTCTCGCTCCAGGGGTTGAAGTTCGCGGTGGCGGCCTGGAACAGCGGGGCGCCGGGAGCCGCGACGGAGAAGGTCTCGTACAGCTCCTTGGCCTCCTCCTCGGTGACGGCGTTGGCGAAGGCGTAGCGGAACTGCTCGTAGGTGAGCGGGACGGCGCGGTGGATGTTGGCCGGGTTGCCCAGTACGGGCGCGGAGGCGCGCAGGGCGGAGACGGGCAGCGGCAGCACGCCGCGGAAGGGGGCGGGGTCGATCGCGACGGAGGCGCCCGACAGGCCCCGTCCGGCCAGGATCTGGGTGAGCAGGCCGCCGAAGGAGTGGCCGACGACGGCGGGCCTGCGCTCCAGCTTGCCGATCAGGTCGGCCAGGTGGTCGGCGATCTGGCCCACGGTCTTGTCGGCGAAGACCTCGGGATGGGCCTTGGCCTCGGCCACGGTGTCGGGGTCGTCGGGCCAGCCGAGCGTCACCGGCGCGTAGCCCGCCTCGGCGAAGACGGTGGCCCACCGGTCCCAGCTGCTGGGCAGCAGCCACAGCCCGTGGACGAAGACGACCGGGGTCCGGCCGGAGGAGTTGGCCTGCTCGATCTGCTGGACGTCATGCGATACGGACATGCGTGGGGCTCCTTCTGTTTCTGTGACGGTCTGTTTCTGTGACGGTCGCCGGTCGGAGACGGGCCTGGAAAACAAGCCCGGAGGACGGGGTCCAGGACACAGGCCCGGGACACGAGCCCAGGAAACGGGCTCAGGGCGGGGATTCAGGGCACGGGCTCGGGACTGGGCGAGCACGAGGCGCGGGAAGGCGATGGCCTGGTCGACGGCGGCCCCGGCGGTGTGCGTCCCGCGCGGGGCGTTCAGAGGTAGCGTACAGCGGTGGCCGCCGGTGCCCGGCGGAGGAGGTCCGCCGAGGTCAGTGGCCGACGGAGTCGGAGTCGGTCGCGGCGGCCTCGCCCCGGTCGAGGGAGGACAGTTCCGCGACCTCCTCGGAGGTGAGGGTGAAGTCGAAGATCTCGGCGTTCGCCCTCATCCGCTCGGGGCTGGACGACTTCGGCACCGTGATCAGGCCGAGCTCGATGTGCCAGCGCAGCACGACCTGGGCGGGGGTCCTGCCGTGCCGCTCGGCAGCGGCCGTGACGACCGGCTGTTCCAGCAGGTCGCCACCCTGCCCGATGGGACCCCAGGACTGGGTGGCGATCCCGTGCTCGGCGCCGTAGGCACGGGGCTCGTCGCGGGTGTGGAACGGGTTGAGCTGGATCTGGTTCACGTCGGGCACCACGCCGGTCTCGTCCAGCAGCCGGTCGATGTGCGCCGGTTTGAAGTTCGACACGCCGATCGCCCGTACGCGGCCGTCCCGCAGCAGCTTGACCAGGCCCTTCCACGCCTCCACGTAGCGGTCCTCGCGCGGCAGCGGCCAGTGGATCAGGTAGAGGTCGGCGTAGTCGAGGCCGAGCCGGTCCAGGCTGGCCTGGTACGCCTCCTGCGCGGCGTCGTACCCGTGCCATTCGCCGTTCAGCTTGGTGGTGACGAACAGTTCCTCCCTCGGCACGCCACTCGCCCGCAGCCCGCGCCCCACCCCGGTCTCGTTGCGGTACGCGTAGGCGGTGTCCACCAGCCGGTAGCCCATCTCGACGGCGGCGGCGACCGCCACCTCCGCCTCCTCGTCCGACATGGGCCAGGTGCCCAGGCCGACCTGCGGGATGTTCGCGCCGTTCACCAGCTTCACCGTGGGAATGTCCAAATTAGTCATGGTTGACAGCCTTCCACGCCGGACCGGCCGGGCCCCCGCCGGGGAGCGGTCACGCCGTGCGCGCCACCTCGGGGAGACGGTCGCGGACGAGGAACGTCCCGGCCAGCGCCACCAGGGCCAGGACGGCGAGGACGGCCCCGTAGTACGTGGTGATCTCGACGAGGGGCAGGCGGCCCGCGGCGATCCCGGCGACGGTGGCGGGGATGCTCATGGCGAGGTAGCTGACGATGAAGAAGGCGGCCATCAGCCCGGCCCGCTCGTGCGGGGCCGCGGCCGGGAGCAGGGTGCGCGCGGCGCTCTGGAAGCCCGCGCCGAAGCCCAGCCCGGCGACGACCGTACCCCCGAAGAACAGCACTCCCGAGCCGGTGTTCACGCCGAGCAGGGTCACGATCACCCCGAGGGCGAGGAGTACGGAGGCCACCCGCATGGCGCGCGGGGCGGGGACCGCACGCAGGGCGAGGATCGCGACGGTTCCGCTGAAGGTCAGCGCGAAGACCAGCAGCCCGCCCACCACGATCGAGCCCGAGCCGGTGACGCCGCGCGCCAGGGACGGCCCCAGGGACAGGTAGAACCCGCCGAGCGCCCACCCGGCCACGGTGATCGGGGTGACCATCAGCAGGGTCCGGCGCGCCCCGGCGGGCACGCTGACGTGCGGGCGCAGCGAGGCCAGCGCGCCCGCCTTGCGGCTGACGGACTCGGGCAGGAGGAGGATCCCGGCGCCCTGCAGCACGAACGCGACGATCAGGACGACGAACACCGTCCGCGTCGGGGCGGGAAGATACTGCACGAGCAGGCTCGACCCCAGGCCGCCCACCGCCAGGCCCAGGGCGGGGGCCACGCTGTTGACCAGCGGGCCGCGGGTCCGGTCGGCGTCCAGCAGGCCCGCTCCCAGCGCCCCGGTCGCGGCACCGGTCGCGAAACCCTGGAGGACGCGCGCGGCCACCAGGGCGGGCACCCCGTCGGCGAAGGCGAAGACCGCCATCGCGACCGTTTCGAGCGCCACCGCCCCGAGGATCACCGGGCGGCGCCCGACGTGGTCCGACAGGGATCCGACGGTGAGCAGGGCCACCAGCAGGCTGACGGCGTAGATCGCGTAGACGGCGGTCAGGACGCTGGAGGAGAAGCCCCAGTGCCCCTGGTACACCGCGTACAGCGGGGTGGGCGCGCTGGCGGCGGCCATGAACGTCGTCAGGGTCGTCGCCAGGAGCATCACGGCCACGCCGGTCCCCGAGCGGGCCCGGCGGGCAGGCGGCCTCGAAGCCGAGGGGGACGTCGCGGGGGAAACGGTGGTCATGAGGGGCTCCCGAGGCTTTAAAGCAAAAGATTTGCGTTAGAAACGTACACACCGCGGACCACTGAAGCAAATATTTTGCGTTAAGCTCGGCCCATGACTACGAGGCAGGCGGTCCGTACCGGGGGCCGGAGCGCACGGGTGCAGCAGGCCGTCCACGACGCGGTCCGTCAGCTCCTGACCGAGCGCGACCGGGCTGACCTGACCGTGCCGCTCGTCGCCGCCCGCGCGGGCGTGACCCCCTCGACCGTCTACCGCAGGTGGGGTGACCTGCAGGAACTGCTGGCCGACGTCGCCCTTGAGCACATGCGGCCCGACGGCCCCCCGACCGACCTCGGGAGCCTGCGCGACGACCTCGCGGCCTGGGCGGAGGAGTGGCTGGAGGAGATGTCCTCCCCCACCGGGCGCGCGGTCGCCCGCGACGTGGTCGCCGGTGACGACGGCGGCAGGAGCACCGGGCAGTGCTGCGCGTACGCCAGCGGTCAGATCGAGACCATCCTCACCCGCGCCGCCGGGCGCGGCGAGGACGTGCCCGCGCTGGACGCGGTGCGGGACCACGTGCTCGCGCCGATGATGTACCGGGTCCTGTTCATGAGCGACACCCTCGCGCCCGGCTACGGCCGCGCCCTGGTCCACACCCTGCTGGACGCCCGATGAGGGTCGAGTAGCCGCTGAAGGTCTGGGGTGAACGACACCGCTGGCCCCCGATGAGGGTTGAGTAGGGGCCTACTCAGGTCTCCCGCGCCCCGTACGGCCCATCATCGCCGTACCGGGCGAAGGAGCGGTTCACGACGGGGGCCGTCCTTGACGAGGCGCGAACCCCGTGAGGCGCGTCCCGTCCCGGTGGAGAACCAGCATCCCTCTCCCCGGTAAGGAAGTGATCATGGAGGAGGCGCCCACACTGCGTGCGCGGCTGGAGAAAAGGGCCGCGGGCGAGCACTGGGTGATCCTGGAGGTGCCGCACCGGGACCCGGCACGGCGATGGAGCGCGTCCTGGCCCGCCCGGCTGTTCGGCGTACCGGACAAGGCGACGCCGACCGGCGAGCCCCCCGGAGACGGGTTCACCACAGCCGGTTTCACCGAGTATGGGGGCACTGCGGACGGGGTCACCGCAGACGGGTTCGGCGCGGACAGGTTCCCCGAGTACGGATTCACCTCGGACGAGTTCACCTCGGACGGGTTCACCGTGCCTGGTGAGGTGTTGCGCGCGGTCGGCGGGGCGCTGGGGGCGGACGAGGGCGGGAACTCCCGGCTCTGGCTCGACGTCCGGAGCCCGCGCGACCACCTGCGCCTGTTTCCCTGGGAACGGCTGCTGTCGACGTCGCTGGCCAGGACCGTCCTGCGCACGCCGTACCTCACGCCGCGCCCGCCGACGCCCGGCGGCCACCTGCGGGTGGTGCTCTGCGCGGGCGGTCCCGTGTTCGCGCCCGACCTGGCGGACATCGCCGAGCAGTGGCACGACGGCACCGGCCACCGGGTGAGCGTGCACGTGTTCACCGGCCGGGACAGCGCGGGGCGGGTACGCGGGCTCGTGGCGCGTCGTCCCGGCATCGTGGTCCACGACCCGCCTGTGGCCCTGGCACCGCGTCCCGGTGACCCGTGGCTCAACTGGATCGGGGCGGCACTGGCGGGGAGGTCCGCGGACGTGGTTCACCTCGTGGGCCCGGGTCGGCTCTCCGGCGACCGGGGCGAGCTGGTGTTCCCCGGTTCTCCCACGGGCGACGGCGTGGCACGCGCTCTGGACGGGGCACGGCTCGCGCGGTTCGCCGATGACATGGGCGCCCGGTTCCTGGCCCTGACGTCGCCGCCGTCCGCCGGTTCCCCCACCGGGCTCGTCGAGCTGGCCGACACCGTCGCCCGGACGCGGCCCGCGACGGTGCTGGTGCACGACCTCGGCCTGGACCGCACCGGCGAGCTTCCCCGCGTCCTGCGGATGCTCTTCCGGGACGGCGCTCCCGTCGGCCCTGCCCCCGCCGTCACCTGCTGGGCGCGTCCCGCCGACCGCGAGGTCGTGCCCCGGCCGTCGGAGACGGAGGACGGGCACCCGGAACCATTCCACTCCGCGGCCCGAGGAGGCGCCTGAATACACGTCACGCCCTGACATCCGCGGATGAAACACGGTTGACCAGGTGATGCCTCTCACAAAACATGCGACACACGTGCCAACGCATATTTTGGGTAACTCTTCAAGGATTGATTGCCGATCTTCGTTTTGTCAGGCTCTACGCCGTACCGTCCTGACTGGGGAGACAGGGTGGTGCCTTGTGAGAGACCGGAGGGGTCTGTCGTGCACGTCTCGCTCGCGGCGCCGGTGGCGCCGATCGCCGCGCACCAACTGCTGATCTTCTTACTCCAGGTCGGGCTGCTCCTGCTGCTCGCCCTCGTCTTCGGCCGTCTCGCCAGGCGGCTCGGCATGCCCGCCGTCGTCGGCGAGCTGTTCGTCGGCGTACTCCTGGGCCCGTCGTTCCTCGCGCACGTCGCGCCGGGCCTGTCCACCTGGCTGTTCCCGCAGGACAGCGCCCAGTTCCACCTGCTCGACGCGGTCGGGCAGATCGGCGTGCTGCTGCTCGTCGGCATCACCGGAATCCACATGGACATGGGGCTGATCCGGCGCCGGGGCGCGACGGCCGCCGGTGTCAGCGCCGGTGGGCTGCTGGTACCGCTCGCGTTCGGTGTCGGCGCCGGTTTCCTGCTCCCGGCCACGCTCATTCCCACCGGAACGGAGACGCTGGTCTTCGCGCTCTTCCTCGGCGTCGCGATGTGCGTCAGCGCCATCCCGGTCATCGCCAAGACCCTCATGGACATGGGTCTGCTCCACCGCAACGTCGGGCAGCTCACGCTGGCCGCGGGAATGATCGACGACGCGTTCGGCTGGTTCATGCTGTCGATCGTGTCGGCGATGGCCACCACCGGCCTGCGCGCCGGGAACGTGCTGGTCTCGCTCGCCTGCCTGCTGGCGGTCGTGGTCTTCGCGCTCACCGTGGGCCGCCCGCTGGTACGGCACGCGTTCCGGCTCACCTCCCGGAACCAGGACGACCCCGGCTCGGCCGTCGCGACCGCCGCCGTGCTGCTCCTGCTCTCCGCCGCCGCCACGCACGCGATGGGACTGGAGGCCGTCTTCGGCGCCTTCGTGTGCGGCATCCTGATCGGCTCCGCGGGCGGCGTCAACCCCGCGCGGCTCGCCCCGCTGCGTACGGTGGTGCTCTCCGGCTTCGCGCCGATCTTCTTCGCCACCGCCGGGCTGCGCATGGACCTGACGTCCCTGACCGACCCGCTGGTCCTGCTCGCCGGGCTCGGCATCCTGGCCGTGGCCATCATCGGCAAGTTCGTCGGGGCGTACGCGGGAGCGCGCGCCAGCAAGCTCAACCGGTGGGAAGCCCTGGCGCTGGGCGCGGGGCTCAACGCGCGGGGCGTGATCGAGGTGGTCGTGGCCATGGTGGGCCTGCGGCTGGGCATCCTCAGCGTCGAGGTCTACACGATCATCGTGCTGGTGGCGATCGTGACCTCGCTCATGGCGCCGCCGATCCTGCGCTGGGCCATGGCCAGGGTGGAGCAGACCGCCGAGGAGGAGCTGCGCGGAAACGAGCAGCTCGCCTGGGCGAAACAGTCCCCGGCGAACGGCCCGGAGCCGCTGTAGCGGCACCGCGTACCGAGACACGCGGTACGGCGATGCGCGGCGGGGATTCACGGCACCGCGCATCGCACGGAAAGAAGCCGGGGCGGGAGGGCGGTTCGCGATACGGCGGGGGACCGGGACGGAGGACGGTTCACGGCACGGTGAACGGGATCGGGGACAGAAGGCGGTTCGCAAGCGGGCCGCAACCGGGCCCTCCTATAAAGAGGCGCGTTCCCGTATGGTCCCTCGGGCGGGGGTGTCACCCGCACCGGTCTGTCCACGAACTCCCGCCCGGCCACGCCTCTCCCCCGCCGGTCGGATCCGCGCGCCTCGGGGGAGACATTGAGAGAGACATGTCCAGCCTTATCCGCCTGCTCTCCGGGGCCGCGATCCTGTCGGCCGCCCTGCTGCCCACCCCGGCGGCATCGGCCCGCGTCGCTCAGAACACCGTCGTAGACATCCGGGCGACCTCGGGAGCCGAGGCCGGGTGCAGGCCGGGAAGCGGTCCCAAGCTGGCGGGCAGGGACCTCACCCGGGTCGCGCTGCCCGCCGACCTGTCCTGCGCCGACCTGCGGAAGGCCAAGCTGGACGGCCTGGTCGTGCGCAGCATCCTCACCGGGGCCGACCTGCGGGGCGCCTCGCTCAAGGGCACCCGCCTCGGGAACGCCGAGATGGCAGGGGCCAGGCTGCGCGGGGCCGACCTGTCGGAGGCGGAGCTGTACTACGCGAACCTGCGCGGCGCCGACCTGCGTGAGGCGACCCTGGACGACTCCCTGCCCTACTACGCGCACTTCGAGGGGGCCGACCTGAGCGGGGCCACGATGGTGCGCGCCAAGACGTACTCGGCCCAGTTCGACGACGCGAAGCTGGTCGGCGTCGACCTGACCGACGCCGACGCCTACGGTACGGACATGCGCCGGGCCGACCTCACCGGCCTCAAGGCGGCCAAGACCCGCCTGTACAACTCCACGATGATCAAAACCGTGTTCCGGAACGCCGACCTGCGCGGCGCGCAGCTGCGCGGGTCGGTGCTGGACGGCGCGACCTTCCGGGGCGCCGACCTCGGCGGGGCCGAGCTGGGCGACGTCACGGGCGCGCGGCTGACGGGCAGCAAGGGCGTACCCAGGGACCTACCGGCCCCCGACCCGGCGTGCGAGCCGGGCAGCGGGCAGAAGTACGCGGGCTGGGACCTGACCTCGGTCACCGACTTCCCCCGTGACCTGAGCTGCGCCGACCTGACCGGCGCGAAGCTGGACGGGGTCAACATGGGCCTCGTCAAGCTGAACCGGGCGATCCTGCGCGACGTCTCGGCCACCGGGGCCACGATCCGCTATCTCAAGGGTGCCGACCTGCGCGGTGCGCGCCTGGAGCGCGCCAAGCTCGGCAGCGCGGAGCTGATGGGGGCCGACCTGACGGGGGCGCGCATGGCGAGAGCGGAGCTCGGCAGCGCCAAACTGGCCGGGGCGAACCTGTCGAAGGCGGACCTGTCGGGAGCGGAGTTCGGCAGCGCCGACCTGACGGAGGCGAAGTTGAACGGCGCCGACCTGCGCGACGCGGACTTCGGCAGCGCCAGGGCCGACCAGGCCGACTTCACCGGCGCCAGGATGGAGCGGGCCGACCTGAGCAGCGGCAAGTTCCAGGGCGCGGTCTTCCGTGGGGCGACGCTGACCGACGCCGACCTGAGCTTCGCCGAGCTGCGGGGCGCCGTCTTCACGGACACCGAGGTCACCGGTGTGGATACCGACTTCGCCGAGGACGCCGACCTGTCGGGGTCGTCCAGCCGCCTGGCGATCGGCTGGGTGATCTTCTTTTCCCTGGCGGGCCTGGTCGCGCTCTGGGTGCTGGTCATGGTGGTGGCGCGCGGGCTGCGGCGCGGGAAGGCCGCCAGGTTGGAGGCGGCCGGGCGGGCGGCCCGCCTGGAGAAGCTCAGGCGGTCGCAGGAGGAGAACGTGACGCGGCTGGGCGAGGAGATCGACCGCCTGGCCGACGAGGGCGAGGGTGGTGGCGGCGTCAACTGGCAGCGGGCCCTGGACGCCTACGACGAGGCCAAGAACGCGCTGGCCGTCGCCCGCGACATCGACGAGGTCAAGGCCGTCGACCTCATCGTGGCCCGAGGACGCGACGCCCTGAGAGGACGCCCCTCGAAGTAGGCACCGGCCTCCTGCCGGACACCCGCTGAATGCCACAGGAGGCCAGGAGGCACCCCGGAAGCACACAAGCCAGGAATCCCCCGGCCTCCTGACGGAAACGCGCGGAGTGCCACAGGAGGTCGGGCACCCCCCCGAAGCACACAGGATAGGAACCTCGCGTGGTACCCCGCGAGAGATCAGGAACCGGCCTCCTGACGGACACCCGCCGAGTGCCACAGGAGACCAGGCACCACCCCGGCAACCTCGTCAGGGCTGGAAGCGGTATCCCATGCCGGGCTCGGTGAGCAGGTGGACCGGGCGGGCCGGGTCCCGTTCCAGCTTCTTGCGCATCTGGGCCAGGTACTGACGCAGGTAGTGGGTCTCCCTGAGATATTTGGCACCCCAGACCTCCGTCAGCAGCTGCCGCTGGGTGATGAGCTTGCCGGGGTTGCGGACCAGGATCTCCAGCAGGTGCCACTCGGTGGGCGTCAGCCGTACGCCGTCGGAGACGGTCTTGTCGACCAGGTCCACGACCCGGTCGCCGATGTGGATCTGGGCGAGTTCCGCGTCGTGCAGCGCGCTGCGCCGGGAGACGGCCCGGATGCGGGCGAGGAGCTCGTCGATGCCGAACGGCTTGGTGACGTAGTCGTCGGCTCCGGCGTCCAGCGCGTCGACCTTGTCGGATCCTCCCGTACGGCCGGAGAGCACGATGATCGGGACGGTGGTCCAGCCGCGCAGGCCGTGGATGACGTCGACCCCGTCGAGGTCGGGCAGGCCGAGGTCGAGCACGACCAGGTCGGGGTGCCAGTCGGCGGCCTGGCGCAGGGCCCCGCCGCCGTCGGGGGCCACGGCCACGTCGTAGTGGCGCGCGGCGAGGTTGATGCGCAGGGCGCGCAGGAGCTGGGGCTCGTCGTCGACGACGAGGACGCGGGTCATGGTCGTTCCACCACGGGACGCGTCCACGAGCGGGAGGAAACGAGAGGCGTCAGGTTCATGGCCGTTCCAGCGTCCACGAGCGGGAGGAAAGCGGGAATCATCGCCGTTCCACCATCCGCGCGCACAGGGAAAGAGGGAATCATGGCTGTTCCACCGCCCGTGAGCGGGAGGAAATGGGAAGTGTCAGGATCATGGTGAGTCCACCCCCTGGTGTCTCGTCCGGTAGCAGGGTTCCGGCCATCGCCTCGGCGAGTCCTCGGGAGAGCGCGAGGCCCAGGCCGACGCCGGTGTGGTTGTCGCGGTCGCCGAGCCGCTGGAAGGGCATGAAGACCCGGTCGTAGGCGTCGGGCGGGATGCCCGTCCCCCGGTCGACGACGCGGATCTCCACCTGGTCGCCGTACTCGCTGGCCGTGACGAGGACCTTGCGGCCCTCGGGGCTGTAGCGGACGGCGTTGGACATGAGGTTGACCAGGATCCGTTCCAGCAGTGCCTGGTCGGCGACGACCTCGGGCAGCTCGACGGAGAGGTCCGTCTCGATCCGCCCGGACAGGGGGCCGAGGTCGTCGACGGCGCGCGGCACGATGTCCTCAAGCGCGGTCGGCTCCAGCGTGAGCCCGAGCACCCCCGCCTGGAGGCGGCTCATGTCGAGCAGGTTCGCGACGAGGCGGTCCAGCTTGGCCAGGGACTCGTCGGCGGTGGCGAGCAACTCCTCCCTGTCCTCGGGGGACCAGTCGATGCCGGTGTTGCGCAGGCTCTCCACGGCGGCCTTGGCCGAGGCGAGCGGGGTGCGCAGGTCGTGGCTGACGGCGGCGAGCAACGCGGTACGCATCCTGTCGGCCTCGGCCAGCGGCCTGGCCTGCTCCGCCTCCTCCGACAGCCGGTCCTGCCGCAGCGCCACCGCCGCCTCGGCGGCGAACGCCTCCAGCACCCGCCGGTCGGACGCCTCCAGCAGTCTGCCCCGGATGGCCAGGACGAGCCGCTCGTCGATGACCACGTCGGTGTCCGCGCCCCCCGGGCAGGTGCAGGGCGCGTCACCGGCGGTGGCCACGATCCGCCACGCCTCGGGGTCGGACTGGTCGTCGGGCCCCTGGTCGCCGGTGCGTTCCAGCAGGGTGACCGAGGCGAGCCCGAAGGTCTCCCTCAGGCGGGCGAGCAGCGAGGCGAGCGCGTGCTCGCCACGGAGCACGTGCCCGGCCAGGGTGGAGAGGACCTCCGCGTCGGCGCGGGCGCGGGCCGCCTCCCGGGTGCGGCGGGCGGCGACGTCCACGACCGCGCTCACCATGACGGCCACCAGCACGTAGACGCTGAGCGCGAACAGGTTCTCCGGGTCGGCGATGGTGAAGCGGTCGACGGGCGCCGTAAAGAAGTAGTTGAGCAGCAGGAAGCCGAGCACGGCGGCGGTGACGGCCGGCCACATGCCTCCCACCAGGGCGACGATCACCACCATGAGCAGGAAGAGCAGTATGTCGCTCGGCAGGTTCACGTCGTCGCGGAAGGGGAGCAGCGCCAGGGTGAGGAGCGGCAGCCCGAGGATCGCGAGGAGCCAGCCCGCCACCCGGCGGGTGCGGGTCAGCGCGGCCCGCGACGGGGCGCGGTCGCGTCCCCTCCTCACCCCGTCGTGGGTGATCATGTGGACGTCGATGGATCCGGACCGCGCGGTCGTGGTCACCCCGACCCCCCGGGAGAGGATCTGGGCGAACCGGCCGCGCCGGGAGGCCCCCAGCACCAGCTGGGTGGCGTTGACGCCGCGGGCGAAGTCCAGCAGGGCGGTCGGTACGTCGTCGCCGACGACCTGGTGGTAGGTGCCACCCATGTCCTCCACCAGGGTGCGCTGGCGGGCGGTGCTCGCGGGGTCGGCCCCGGCCAGGCCGTCGGCGCGCGTGACGTGCACGGCCAGCAGGTCGGCCCCCTTGCTCCTGTCCGCGATCCTGGCGGCCCGCCGTACCAGCGTGTCGCCCTCCGGGCCGCCGGTCAGCGCGACCACGACGCGCTCGCGGGCCTCCCAGGTGCCCGCGATGCCGTGCTCGGCGCGGTAGCGGTCGAGCTGGTCGTCGACCTTGCCCGCCACCCACAGCAGCGCCAGCTCGCGCAGCGCGGTCAGGTTGCCGACCCTGAAGTAGTTCGACAGCGCCGCGTCGACCTTCTCCGGCGCGTACACGTTGCCGTGGGCCATCCGCCGCCGCAGCGCCTCAGGGGCCATGTCCACCAGCTCCACCTGGTCGGCGCGGCGCACCACCTCGTCGGGTACCGTCTCGCGCTGGACCACCCCGGTGATCTCCTCGACCACGTCGTTGAGCGACTCCAGGTGCTGGATGTTGACGGTGGAGATGACGTCGATGCCCGCGTCGAGGATCTCCTCGATGTCCTGCCAGCGTTTGGCGTTGCGCGAGCCCGGCACGTTGGTGTGGGCCAGCTCGTCGACCAGGGCGACCCTGGGCCTCCTGGCGATGACGGCGTCCACGTCCAGCTCGGTGAACACGCTCCCCCGGTGGACCATGCTCCTGCGCGGGACGACCTCCATGTCGTCGAGCAGTTCCGCGGTGCGGGGGCGGCCGTGGGTCTCGACGAGACCCACGGCGACGTCGGTGCCCCTGTCGAGGCGGCGGCGGCCCTCGCAGAGCATCGTGTACGTCTTGCCGACGCCCGGTGCCGCCCCGAGGTAGATGCGCAGCCGCCCCCGCCCCCTTCTCATCGGTCGAGCGCCAGGTTGAGTTCCAGGACGTTCACCGCCGGTTCGCCCATGAAACCGAGGGCGCGGCCGGTGGTGTTCGCCGCGATCAGCTGTCTCACCCTCTCCACGGGCACGCCGCGCTCCCTCGCCACCCGGGCCGCCTGGAGGTCGGCGTACGCGACGGAGATGTCCGGGTCGAGGCCGGAGCCGCTGGCGGTGACCGCGTCGGCGGGCACCACGGCCCTGGCCGTGCCGCGGACCGGGACGGTGCGCCCGGCCGCGTAGTCCTCGCCGGGCCTGGCGCACTCGACCCGCACGCCCCGGTACTCGGCGGCGAACGGGGTCGCGGGGCAGGTCTGGTTGACGCTGACGGCCCGGGTGGGGGTGCCGACGACGGGGAAGACCTTCAGCACGGCGCCGACCCCGTCGGGCGTGCAGTACGGCCGGGCGCCGCTCACCCCCTCCAGCTCCCCGACGGCCCTGGAGCGGGCGCAGACCTGGGTGAGCAGGCTCTGTCTCCCGTCGGCCCCCGGGACGTCCACGACGTCCTCGGGCCCGAGGTTGCTCGCGGCGGTGGAGAGCATGTCGTAGCCGTCACCGGCCACCGAGGGGCGGCTCTGGAAGTAGCGGCCGACCGGTCTGCCGTCGGCGTCGGTGAAGCGCTGGCCGACGATCGCGCTGCCCACGTCCCTGCCGTCCTTCTGGACGAGGGAGCCGTTGGCCCCGGCGTTGAACACGGTCTGGGCGACGCCGGTGACCACCAGCGGGTAGACGGCCCCGGTGACCAGGGTGAGGACGAGCAGCGCGCGGAGCGCGGCGAGATGCTGGCGGATCCAGCTGGGCAGGCGTTCCATTACGACATCCCCGGAAGGAACTGGACGAGAAGGTCTATGAGCTTGATGCCGACGAAGGGCACGACGATGCCGCCCAGGCCGTAGACGTAGAGGTTGCGGCTGAGCAGCTTCGACGCGCTGGAGGGGCGGTAGCGCACGCCGCGCAGGGCGAGCGGGATCAACGCCACGATGACGACCGCGTTGAAGACGACCGCCGACAGGATCGCCGACTGCGGGCTGGACAGGCGCATCACGTTCAGCGCGTCCAGGCCCGGGTAGACCGCCGCGAACATCGCGGGAATGATCGCGAAGTACTTGGCGACGTCGTTCGCGATCGAGAAGGTCGTGAGCGCGCCGCGGGTGATGAGCAGCTGCTTGCCGATCTCGACGATCTCGATGAGCTTGGTCGGGTTGGAGTCGAGGTCGACCATGTTCCCGGCCTCCTTGGCGGCCGAGGTGCCGGTGTTCATCGCCACCCCGACGTCGGCCTGCGCGAGCGCGGGCGCGTCGTTGGTGCCGTCGCCGGTCATCGCGACCAGCCTGCCGCCCTCCTGCTCCGACCTGATCAGGGCGAGCTTGTCCTCGGGCGTGGCCTCGGCGAGGAAGTCGTCCACGCCCGCCTCGTCGGCGATGGCCTTCGCCGTCAGCGGGTTGTCGCCCGTGATCATGACGGTGCGGATGCCCATCCTGCGCATCTCGTCGAAGCGCTCGCGCATGCCCTGCTTGACGACGTCCTTGAGGTGGACGACTCCCAGGACGCGCGCCTTCCCCTCGACGACCTCCCCGACGACCAGCGGGGTGCCGCCCGAGCCGGAGACGGCGTCGACGATGCCGCCGACCTCGTCGGTGGGGTGGCCGCCGTGCTCGCGTACCCACTTCATCACGGCGGTGGCGGCGCCCTTGCGGACCCGGCGGCCGTCGAGGTCGACGCCGCTCATCCGGGTCTGCGCGGTGAACCCGATCCACTCGGCGTGGGCGAGCTCTCCGGGGCCGCGCTCTCTCAGGCCGTACGCCTGCTTGGCGTAGACCACGATGGAGCGGCCCTCGGGGGTCTCGTCGGCGAGGCTGGCCAGCTGCGCGGCCGTCGCCAGCTCGTCGGCGGAGACGCCGGGGGCGGTGAGGAACTCCGACGCCTGCCGGTTGCCCAGCGTGATGGTGCCGGTCTTGTCCAGCAGCAGGGTGTTGACGTCCCCGGCGGCCTCGACCGCGCGGCCGCTCATCGCGAGGACGTTGCGCTGGACCAGCCGGTCCATGCCCGCGATGCCGATCGCCGACAGCAGCGCCCCGATGGTGGTCGGGATGAGACAGACCAGCAGCGCGACCAGTACGACGCCGGTGACGCCGTCCCCGGTGAGGGCGAGCGAGTCCGGTACGCCGGGGTTCTGGGCCTTGGCGTAGATCGCCAGCGGCTGCATGGTCGCGGTGGCGACCAGGAAGATGATCGTCAGGGCGGCGAGCAGGATGTTGAGGGCGATCTCGTTGGGCGTCTTCTGCCGGTCGGCGCCCTCGACCAGGGCGATCATCCGGTCGATGAAGCTCTCGCCGGGCCGCTGGGTGATCTGGACGACGATCCGGTCGCTCAGCACCTTGGTGCCGCCGGTCACCGCCGACCTGTCGCCGCCCGACTCGCGGATGACCGGGGCGGACTCGCCGGTGATGGCCGACTCGTCCACCGAGGCGATGCCGTCGACCACGTCGCCGTCACCGGGGATGATCTCCCCGGCCTCCACGACGACGAAGTCGCCGCGCAGGAGTTCGGGGGCTCCGACGACGTCCCACTCGGTGGAGTCGCGCCCGCGCAGCCGCCGGGCCGTGGTGTCGCGCTTGGCGGCGCGCAGGGTCGCCGCCTGGGCCTTGCCGCGCCCCTCGGCGACGGCCTCGGCCAGGTTGGCGAAGATCACCGTCAGCCAGAGCCACACCACGGTGGCCCAGGCGAAGAAGGATGGTTCGAGTACGGCGAGCACCGTGGTGAAGGCCGCGCCGATCTCGACGATCAGCATCACCGGGTTGCGCCAGAGCGTGGCCGGGTTGAGCTTCCTGGCAGCCTCGGGCAGCGAGGTGACCAGCTGCCGGGGATCGAGCAGGCCGCCGCCCACCTTTCCGTCCCCGGGGGCGGGGGTACGCGGCTGGGGGGACATCACTGGATTCCTTCCGCGAGCGGGCCGAGCGCCAGGGCGGGCAGGAAGGTCAGCGCGACGAGGATCACCGTCACGCCGACGACCATGCCGACGAACTGCGGGCGGTGCGTGGGCAGCGTGCCCGCCGAGACGGGCACCGGTGCCTGCCCGGCCAGGGATCCGGCCAGGGCGAGAACGAAGATGATCGGCAGGAACCGGCCGAAGGCCATGCACAGGCCGAGCGCCACGTCGTACCACGGCGTGTTGACGGTGAGGCCGCCGAACGCGGAGCCGTTGTTGTTGGACGCGCTGGTGAAGGCGTACAGCACCTCGGAGAAGCCGTGCGGGCCGCTGTTGAGCATGCTCGCCCGCCGCTCGGCCGAGCCCATCGCCAGCGCCGTGCCGGTCAGCACGAGCAGCGGGGTGACCAGGAAGTACATCGCGGCGAACTTGATCTCGCGGGAGCCGATCCGCTTGCCCAGGTACTCGGGGGTGCGGCCGACCATGAGCCCGGCCACGAAGACCGTGATCACGGCGAGGACAAGCATGCCGTACAGGCCCGCGCCCGCGCCGCCGGGGGCGACCTCGCCGAGCATCATGTTGAACATCGTGAGCATGCCGCCGAGCGCGGTGAACGAGTCGTGGAAGGAGTTGACCGCGCCGGTGGAGGTGAGCGTGGTGGCGGCGGCGAAGGTACCGGAGTTGGGCACGCCGAAGCGCACGTCCTTGCCCTCCATCGCCGCGCCCACCGCCTGCGGGACCGTGCCGCCGTGGGCGATCTCCAGCCCGGTCAGCAGCGCGACGCTCGCCAGCGCCAGGGTCCCCATGATCGCGACGATCGCGTAGCCCTGCCGGGTGTCGCCGACCATCCGGCCGAACGTGCGGGGCAGCGCGAACGGGATGAGGAAGATCGCGAAGATCTCGACCCAGTTGGTCCAGGCGGTGGCGTTCTCGAACGGGTGGGCCGAGTTGGTGTTGTAGAACCCGCCGCCGTTGTTGCCCAGCTCCTTGATGATCTCCTGGCTGGCCACCGGGCCGCCGGTGATCGCCTGGGTGCCGCCGGTCAGGGTGGTCACCTCGTGCGGGGCGGCGAAGTTCTGGACCAGGCCGCCCGCCAGCAGCACGACCGCGCCGACGACGGCGATCGGCAGCAGGATGCGGACGGTGCCGCGGACCAGGTCCACCCAGAAGTTGCCGAGCTCGTCGGTCTTCTTGCGGGCGAAGCCGCGGACCAGCGTGATCGCCACCGCCATGCCCACCGCGGCGGACACGAAGTTCTGCACCGCCAGGCCGGACATCTGCACCAGGTGGCCCATGGTCGACTCACCCGAGTACGCCTGCCAGTTGGTGTTGGTGACGAAGCTGACGGCGGTGTTCCAGGCGACGTGGTCGGGCACCGGGGCGAGGCCCAGCGACAGGAACAGCCTGTCCTGCAGCCGCTGCAGCCCGTAGAGGAACAGGATGGAGATCGCCGAGAACGCCAGCAGGGCGCGGGCGTAGACGCCCCACCGCTGCTCGGCGTCCGGCCGGACGCCGACGAGCCGGTAGATCACCCGTTCGACGGCGAGGTGTCTCGTGCCGGTGTAGACGCGGTACATATAATCGCCCAGCGGCCGGTGGACCAGCGCGAGGGCGGCGACTAGGGATCCGACGAACAGGATCCCCGCCGTGGCCGAGGAGATCATCAGAAGCGCTCCGGGAAGAGCAGGGCCGCGACCATGAAGATCACCAGACCGGCGACCACGACCAGACCTGCGGCGTTGACGGCACTCACAACCGTTCCACCGCCCTGACGACCAGCCCGAGGATCACGAAAACCGTGATCGTCAGGGCGACGAAGATGACGTCTGCCATCCCCACTCCTCGAATCCGGGGTTTGTCCGCCACCGTCCGACGGGCGGGGCATACGTAAGGAAACCCCTGTTTTCCGCCCTTCCTGCGGGTCTTGACGGCTTCCATACGCCCCACGGCCAAGGCTTGACGTCTCCCCTACGCCCCCTTGCGCGAACCCCGGCCGATCTTCCGGGCGTCAATCAGATCCCCGCACCCCGCAACCAAGATCATTTCAATGTGCGACCAGAGAGGTACCCGGACGACGATGAGGCGCTACACCCTCACCGGCACCCCCGGCTCCGGCAAGACCACGATCCCGCGGCACCTGGCGACCCTCGGATACGCATGTGGAAAGTCCTGGTTCCGCGAACCGGTCCCGGTCGACGAGGCGACCGGTGATCCACCTGGCTCCTGTGCGCCGGTCATCCGCCATCTGTCAACCACGTCCCGGGACTGAGGCGTCAAGCGTCTCCCGGGCACGACGGGCCGCTAGGCCGGACCGGCGAGGCCGATCAGGTTGCCCTCGGGGTCGGTGAAGTGGCCGACCACGAGATCCCTGCCCGGAACCCGCTCGGGGCCCGTCCGGCGGATCCCCCCGAGGCTCTCCGCCTTCCGCAGCGCGGCCCCGACGTCGGGAACGCCGACGTAGAAGGTGACGTGGCTGTCGTGGCCCGGACCTCCGCCGACGCCGCCCGGAATCCCGGCCCCGTCGCCGGTCACGCCGGTGTCGGTGAAGCCGTAGTCACCCTGCTGGGACACCGCCGGCGCGACCGGGCCGCCGGTGTCGAACTCCCACCCGAACAGCTCGCCGTAGTAGTCGCGGAGCCTCGCCGGGTCGGTCCCGATGACCTCGAAGTGCACAACTGGCCGCCCCATGGTGTTCCCTCCCTGTTCTGGCTGGACATCCGGGACCGTACACAATTAAGTTGCTTAAAACAACCATGCGGTTGTATTTTCGAACCAAGAGGTGGAGGGAGCGCGTCGTGCCGACGAGCCGTAGCTACGGGGATGCTTGCGGGATCGCCCGCGCCCTCGATGTCATGGGGGAACGGTGGGCGCTGCTGGTCGTACGCGAGCTACTGCTCGGGCCGGAGCGTTTCTCCGACCTGCGCCGCGCCCTGCCCGGAGCGAGCTCGAACCTGGTCGCCGACCGGCTCCGCGAACTCGACGGCAACGGCGTGGTCCGCCGCCGCAAGCTCCCGCCCCCGGCCAACTCCTGGGTGTACGAGCTGACCGACCGAGGGCGGGAGTTGGAGTCGATCGTGCTCGCCCTGGGCGGCTGGGGCGTCCGCGTCCCGCCGCCGCCCGGGCCCACCACGCTCAGCGCCACCTCGGTCCTGCTCTTCCTCCGCTCCTCCGCGCGCCCCGACCCGGCCGCACCGGCTACCACCTACCGCCTTGAGCTCGACGACCGTGTGTGGGCCGTCCGGTCGGCGTCCGGCCAGGTCGACATCCAGCCCGGCGAGCCGGCCACGGCGGCCGCGTCCCTCCGCACGGACCCCGGGACGCTGAACACCCTGCTCGGCGACCCGGACGCCCTCGACGCCTTCGTGTCCGACGGGAGCGCCGCCACCGCAGGCGACCTGGCGGCTCTTCACCGGCTCCTGCGGGCGGTCACCAGCCCATCTTCCGCCGGGTAGCCACCTCTCCTACGCCTTCGCCGTCCGCGTCCTGGACGCTATCGCCACAACCAACCGCCACCGTCGCGGTTTCGACTCCCGCATACCGATCAGCCCGCTTCAGTCCTGGTTCGCCAGGTGGGGCGCCGGACAGAGGTCGGGACCTGGACGAGCGGCTGGGTGGCGAGTGCGTTGCGGATTCGTCATCCGGCTGGTCTCCGTGGGCTGCGATCCGGCCACGGCCGTGCCCTTCGTCGGCCGATCGCACTGACGACGGCCCGGGTCTTCGTAAAAGATCTTCTTTCTCCTCGAACCCCTCCTAAAGTGGTAGGCGACGGGAGCCACGGGGCGGCTCCTGACACACAGCTCCGGACCGTGGAAAACGTGTCCGCGGCGGCAGGCGGGTGGGGGAACGTGGCGAGAGTCGAGGACGTGCGGTTCGGGGTTCTGGGGCCGCTGGAGGTGACACGCGACGGCCGGGTGGTCCCGGTCTCGGCGGTCAAGCAGCGGGTCGTGCTGGCGACGCTTCTCCTGCACGCCAACCGGCCCGTCTCGCTCGACCTGCTGATCGAGCGGATCTGGGACGGCGCCGTGGTGCGGGACGGCGCGCGCGCGGCGGTGCAGGCCCATGTCGGACGGCTGCGCGGCACCCTCCAGGCGGGCCTCGACGGCCCGTCCCCGATCCGGACCCGTGACCACGGGTACAGCATCGAGGTGACCCCGGACACCCTCGACGTCGCCCGGTTCCAGGACCTCGTGAGCCGCGCGGCGGAGGCGGGCGCCCCCGAGGAGGAGGACGCCCTGCTCAGGCGGGCTCTCACGCTGAGCCGGGGTCCCATCCTGGCCAACGTGCCGTCGGCCTCCCTGCACCAGACCGAGGTGGCGTGGCTGGCCGAGGAGCACCTGCGGGTGCGGGAGCGCTGGTTCGACGTGGCCCTCCGGCTCGGCCGCCACGACGAGCTGGTCAGCGAGATCCGTACGGTCACGGCCGCGCACCCGTTACGCGAACGGTTCTGGGCCCAGCTCATGCTCGCGCTGCACCGATGCGGACGGCAGGCCGAGGCGCTGCGGGCGTACGGGAGCGTCGTCGCGCTGCTCCGCGAGGAGCTGGGCATAGACCCCGGCGGCGAGTTGCGCCGCCTGCACCGGGCCATCCTCTCCGACGACCCGGAGCTGGCCCTCTCCCCCTCCCCCGGCACGTCCGGGACGACGATCACTCCTCTCGCGCCCGGGGTGGCGCGGGCGGGCGGCCGTGAGGGTCCTCCGGTCCCCGCGGAGCTTCCGGTGAACGTGACCACCTTCGTCGGCCGCCGCAGTGAGCTTCGCTTTCTTCGCGACGTGCTCACCGGGGACGGGCCGGGGCCCAGGAGGGTCGCCATCGTCGGCGCGGGCGGGACGGGCAAGTCGGCGCTCGCCGTCCACGCCGCGCATAGTGTCGCCGAACGGTTCCCCGACGGCCTGCTCTACGTCAACCTGCACGGTGCCACCCCCAACGCGAAACCGTTGAAACCGCAGGAGGTGCTCCGGCGGTTCCTGCGCTCCCTCGGCGTGGCCGACTCCGCCGTCCCCACCGAGGTGGAGGAGACCGCGGGGCGTTTCCGGTCCTTCACCAACGACAGGCGGGTGCTCGTCGTCCTGGACAACGCCCGTGACGCGGCACAGGTACGGCTGCTGCTGCCCGGCGGTCCCGGCTGCGGTGTGCTGATCACCAGCCGCAGGGCGCTCGGCTCCCTGGACGGTGTGGCGCACCAGCGGCTGGGCATGCTGCCGGACGAGGAAGCCCTGTCACTGTTCGCCCGCCTGGTCGGTTCCGCCCGGGTGGCCGAGGAGCCGGGACCCGCCGCCGAGGTCGTACGGCAGTGCGGGAACCTTCCACTCGCCGTGCGCATCGTCGCGGCCCGGCTCACCAACCGGCCCGCCTGGCCGATCTCCGCCCTCGTGGGCCGGCTCACCGCCGAACACCACCGCCTGTCGGAACTCAGGGTGGACGACCACGCCGTCCGGGCGAGTTTCATGGTCAGCTACCACGACCTGACGGCGAACCCGGAAAGCGCCGACGCCGCCCGCGTCTTCCGCCTGCTCGGCGTGCTGGGCCTTCCCGACGTCTCCGTCCCGGTGGCCGCGGCCCTGGCCGCCGTCCCGGACGAGCGGGCCGAGGAGCTCCTCGACCAGCTCGTGGACATGCAGCTGGTGGAGACCCCCTCCCCCGGCCGGTACGCCATGCACGACCTGCTGCGCCTGTTCGCCCGCGAGAGGGCCGGGGAGCAGGAGAGCCGCGAGCACCGGGTGCGGGCCGTCGAACGCGTGTGGCACCACTACGTCTCCACCGCGCGCACCGCCACCGACCTGGCCCACCCGAAGGCGAGATGGCGTACGGAAGTAGGCGTCCAGGTGCCGGCCCGTCAGCACGCGGAGCTGGCGACCAGGGAGGACGTCTACCTGTGGACCGACGCGGAGGCGTGCAACGTGCTCGCCGTCATCGCCCAGGCGACCGGGGCGGCCGACCACGAGGTGGTCACCGCGCTCTCCGCCGCCTTCGCCTTCCCGCTGTACGACCGGGGCCGGTGGGGAGACCAGCTGGAGCTCTTCACGACGGCGGTCCGCTCGGCCGAGAGCTCCGGTGAGCCGGCTCATCTCGCCCTCGCCTACAGCGACCGGGGCCGGGTCCTGTCGCGGCTGGGCCACCTGCACGAGGCGATCGACGATCTGCGGCGGTCGCTGGAGGTCTACCGCCAGATAGGCAACCATCATCGCGCGGCCACCCAGCTCGAAGCGCTCGGCGGCGCCTACCGGCGGCTGGGCGACTTCGAGAACGCGATCGGCCACTACCACCGGGCGCTCGAAGGGTTCCGCGAGCACCGCGACCACTACCAGCAGGGCGGGGCCCTGTCCAACCTCGGGGTCACCTACCAGCAGGCCGGGCGCTACCGGGAGGCGATCGACACCCACACCCGCTCGATCGCCTTCCTCCGTGAGAGCGGGGACACCCTGGCGGCGGCGGCAGCCCTGGGCAACCTCGCCGAGGGGCACCGGCTGGCGGGCGAGGCGAAGCAGTCGGCCGTGCTCTTCGAGGAGACCCTCGCCCTCGACCATCAGGAAGGGCTCGCGGGCACCTACTGGGAGGCCGAACACCTGTGGGGGTTCGGACGAGCCCTGCACGACCTGGGCGAGGACGACCGGGCCAGGCAGTGCTGGCGCCGCTCCGCCGAGATCCTCCTCACGCTCCATCTCATCGGCGCCGAGGAGAGGGACGCCATCGTGGCCGCCGACCACCCGCCGACCCCCGAGATCATCGAGCGCCACCTCTGACCGTCCCTCGCAGAAAGGTCCGCGCCGGGGCGCGTGGGTGACACGTCGGCGGCTTGTCGGTGACATGTAGACGCGCGGCCCTACGGTCTTGCCACGCGCGTCTCCGCGTGTCGAACGACGCATGCACGGTCTCCTCGGCATGCCTTCGCGAGGACGCGCCGATGTCCCATCAGTCAGAAGGAGCAGTAACGCATGTCTTTCAACCTCTCCAGGGCCGTCCTGGTCACGGCGGTGACGGCGCTCGCCGTACTGCCGGCGACCAACGCCGCTCAGGCGGTGGCCGGGCCGCTGGGGAAGGCGGCCTCCGTCGTCGGGGCCCCCACCCTGCTCGGCTCCAGTCTCGACGTCGACGAGAAGCTTGAGGCCGACGAGTACCTGCAGTCCCCGAACCAGCGGTTCAGGCTCTACATGCAGAAGGACGGCAACCTCGTCGTCCGTGACGGGGAACTGGCGGTGTGGGAGTCGAGGACGTCGGGCACGGGGGCGTTCGCCTACCTGCAGAAGGACGGCAACCTCGTCGTCCGCTCCGCCTCGGGCAAGGCCCTGTGGACGAGCAGGACCAGTGGCGCGGGCGTCAAGCTGACCCTGCGGGACGACGGCGACGCGGTCATCCGGTCGAGCTCCGGCAAGGCGCTGTGGTCCTGGAAGAGCACGTCCTGGCGGCTGGCCACCGACGAGTCCCTCAAGGCGGGTGACTACATCCGGTCGCTGAACCGCAAGTACCTCCTGCACATGCAGGCCGACGGCAACCTGGTTCTCCTCAACGGGGCCAAGCGGGTGCTGTGGGACACCGAGACGGGCGGCAACCCCGGGGCGTTCGCCTACCTGCAGAAGGACGGCAACTTCGTCGTCCGTTCCACCTCGGGCAAGGCGCTGTGGAGCAGCGGCAAGAGCGCCCCCGGCGGCACGCTCTACCTCCAGGACGACGGCAACCTCGTCATCCGCACCGTCGACGGCGAGGCGGCCTGGACCCGGTAGAAGACCGCCGGGTGAACCGGGAAACCGGGAAGCCCGGAAAAGGCGCCACTGACGGGGATGGCGGCGCCTTGAGTTGCTTGGGTTCCGTGAACTCAAGCAACTCCCCGAGTGAGTGAACCACCCGTACGGCCTGAACGAATGACGTGCCCCGGTGGAGCTTTTCGCCGTGGCACGTCATTACCCGCGATCAGTCGGCGCCTTCTCGACCGCTGACCGCTTTCCTGTAGCTCTTCCGCACAGGATCTACAGGAACAGTAATCCCAGTCATTCCCTCTACCGGCACATCGCCAACACCTGAACCGGGCGGCGAATCCTCGATCAGCCCAGGGCGATCGACTCTCGGGCCGGTTCTCAGAAAGAAGAACTTGAATGCCTTCTCTTCGGCTTCGTACCATTCTCGCCTCGGCCGCCGTGCTGGCGGCCGTCGCGGTGCCCACCACCAGCGCGTACGCCGACCCCGGCCACGACAGGCCCGTCACGGGACCCGGCTCCCCCTCCCCTGAGGCGCCCGGAAGGACGGACGCCCGGGACCTGCCGGCGAAGGCCAACAGCCCGGAGACGAACCTGACCGCCTACCCGAAGCTGACCGACGAGCAGATCGCGAAGAAGGTCGCCCAGGAACGCGCGGAGCGGGCCAAGGCCCCGGCCAGCACGACTCCCATCGTGGACGTGACCGTCACGGAGTCGCTTCCCGACGGGATCGTACGAGTGGACACCTACACGCCCGCGAAGGGCGTGACCCCCGAGCAGCTCGCCGCCTCGCTGCGCAAGGAGGGGAAGAAGGACGTCAAGGTGACCTCGCACGCCGATGAGGCCGCGGCGAAGTCCGGCGTCGGGACCGCGGCGGCGAGCGACTGCGCCTACGGCCAGGCGCGGACGGTCACCTGCCCGGTCTCGTACTGGCGGAACCTGGGCCGGGGGAACCCGGTGGTGATGTTCAGCGACTACTCAAGCGCGGCGTGGCCGACGGACTCCGCCGTGTACAAGTGGAACGTCGTTCCCAACATCGACAGCTGGTACCGCTACGGGGGCCACTGCGACGCGATCAGCGACGCCTTCTGTGTCAACGTGTACTCGGCCAACTACGGCAACACCGGCTGGTGGGGAGTCGCCACCCACTACTACTTCCTGTCGAACTCCGGAGCACTCATCGGGGCGGAAGCGAAGTTCAACGACCACTACAACCTGACGGCCGCGCAGCGTAACAGCACCGCCATCCACGAGCTGGGCCACGTACTGGGCCTGGGCCACAACATGTGGAGCGGTGACGTCATGTACGCGTACGAGCCCTACAGGCAGGACATCGGCGGGGAGAACTCGGCGATGCTCCAGTCGATCTACTCCATCTACCGTTAGAGCGCGCACCTGGCGTGGGCGCGTTCCCTCGACAGTCGGTCCCTGACGAGTCGCGGGAGCTTCCCGGCCCGTGGTTCCACCGGCCCCCATCGACCGAGGCGGGATGCCCGCCGTCGCTCAGGCGAACCCGCTCCGTCGCGTCGACACCCCGATGATCGACCGGCAGGCGCGCGCCTCAGCCGGTGGGGGCCGGGCTGATCTGGAAGAGGGCCGCCTTCCACTCGCCGTCGCGGCGGGTCAGGGCGGTGGTGGCGAAGACCTTCAGGGTCTGCTTGTCCGTGCCGTTCACGAGCACGTCGATCTCCACGGTGACGGTGTGGGTCGCGCTGCCCTCACCCAGCACGATCACCCGGTGGTCGCTCAGGTCCGTACGCGTGTACGGGTTGCGGTTCTCGGCGAAGCCCTTCAGGATCGCCGCCCGGTCGTCCACGATCCCCCACTGCGACACGCTCAGCGGCGCCCCGGTGAGGAAGCGGTCGTAGAACTCCGCGTCGCCGTTCCTGTTGGCCTCCCAGGCCCGCTCGGACAGTTCGATCAGCTCGCGCTCGATCTGCTCGTGCTTGGGGCTCATCTCGATACTCCCTTTCACTGACACCGGTTTAACCGGTGTCAGTGTTACACTCGATCCATGATCCTGGCAAACAGCATGGAGCTCGCCCCGCTCGGCGGGCAGCGCTTCAGGTTCGACGCCGGAACGCTGTGCCTGGAGCTTCTCGTCACCGGGGGCGAGGGAGATCTCGCGAAGTGGGAGCGGCTCCACACGCCCGGTGACCTCGCCGCCTGGATCCCGCACTCCAGGGCGGACCTCGGCGACCTCGTCCAGGTCTCCGCCGACGACCTCGCCGCCACGCTTCGCCTGCGCGCCGCCCTCCAGCGGCTCGCCGCGACCGCCGCCACGGGCTCGCGCGCCTTCTCCGGGGCCGACCTCGCCACGCTGAACGAGGCCGCCGCCGCGCCGCCGCCCGTCCCGGTCATCGGCCCCGCCCTGAGGCGCTCCTGGGCCTCCCCCGTCACCGGGGCGCAGTTCCTCTCCGCCGTGGCCCGCGACGCCGTCGAGGTGTTCGGCGGACCGGCCCTCGACCGGATCAGGACGTGCGAGGGCGACCGCTGCCCCATGCTCTTCCTCGACACCTCCCGCCCCGGGGCGCGACGCTGGTGCTCGATGGACCGCTGCGGCAACCGCTACAAACTCCGCACCCGCCGCGACCGCCACCCCCCTTTCAAGGAAGTGTGATGAGCTCACAGTCAGCAGGACGTTTCGGCCTGGTCGGCAGCGGGCGGCGTTCGGAGTTCTTCGTACGCCTGGCCAGGCAACTGCCGGAGCGGTTGTCGGTGTCCGGCGTGGTGACCAGGTCGCGTGAGCGCGGCGCCGAGGTCGAGGCCGCCTGGGGCGTGCCGACGTTCCGTTCCGTCGGGGAGATGCTCGCGGCCGGACGTCCCGAGTTCGTCATTCCCTCGGTGCCGTGGCCGGTCACCCCCGAGGTGACGAAGGAACTGGTGGGGTTCGGCGTGCCGGTGCTGGCGGAGACTCCCCCGGCGGCCGACCTGGACGGGCTGCGCGACCTGTGGTCGGCCGTCGGGTCCAGCGGCCTGGTGCAGGTCGCCGAGCAGTACTCGCACATGCCCGGTCACGCGGCGAGGCTGGCGCTCGTCCGCGAGGGGGTCATCGGGCAGGTGACCTCCGTGCAGATCTCCTCGACGCACCTCTACCACGCCGTGTCCTTGATCCGGCACCTGCTCGGGGCCGGTTTCGGGGAGACCACGGTGACGGCGCGGTCGTTCACCGCCCCGCTGGCCGACCCGCTGTCCAGGGACGGCTGGACGGGCGACTCCACGCCGAAGGAGGCCGCGACCACGATCGCCACCCTCGGGTTCCCCGAGGGGATGGGCCTGTACGACTTCACCGACAACCAGTGGTGGAACCCCCTGCGCGCCCGGCGCGTCGTCGTCCGGGGGTCGCTGGGAGAGATCGTGGACGACGGCGTGGTGCGCCTGGCCGACCCGAGGACCCCGGTGGAGTCGCGGCTCGTCCGGCGCCAGACCGGGATCGACCTGAACCTGGAGGGCCGCGAGCTGGACCACATCAGCTTCGACGGGCGCGTGGTCTGGCGCAACGACTACCGGGGCGCGCACTTCTCCGAGGACGACCTGGCCGTCGTCTCGCTCCTGTGCCGGATGACGTCGTGGTGCCGGGGTGAGGCCCCGGAGCCCTACCCCCTCGCCGACGGCTGCCAGGACCACCTGCTCGGCCTGGCGATCGAGGAGTCGCTGCGTACCGCGACCGACGTCACCACCGGCCGCGAGCCCTGGGCGCGATGAACCCGGGCTCGAAGAGCCGGAGAGACAGGTTGGAGAGCGCCGCCCGCCCGGGGGGGGTGTCAGGCACAGGCGGGCGGCGCCGTCGAAGAGCCGCTCAGCTCAGGGAGAGCCGGAGCAGCAGATCCTTGACCTCGGTGGCGGCGATCCGGTCGCTGGCCACGGACGGGTCCGAGCAGAGCAGCACCGGGCCGTCGAGGGGGTTGTCGGGCAGGCGGCCGTGCGAGCCCCGGACGGCGCGGGCGCCCGCGTCGAGGCCGACGACGTTCATCGTGTAGCGCATGCCGGTCTTCTTGCGCAGCAGCGCCACGGCGGCGCGCCGCTTGGCCGCGCCGGGGGCGGCCGGGTCGAAGAACAGCTCGGCGGGGTCGTAGCCGGGCTTGCGGTGGATCTCGACCAGGTTGGCGAAGTCGGGACGCCGGGCGTCGTCGAGCCAGTAGTAGTAGGTGAACCAGGCGTTGGGCTCGGAGACGAGGACCAGCTCCCCGGCGCGGGAGTGCGCCAGCCCGTTCCTCGCCTTGCCCTCCTCGTCGAGCACCTCGGCGACCCCGGGCAGGCTCGCGCAGAGCTTGGCGACGGCCGGGACGTCGGCGGGGTCGGCGACGTAGACGTGGGCCACCTGGTGGTCGGCGACGGCGAACGCGCGGGAGGTCCAGGGGTCGAGATACTCCATGCCGTCCTGGGTGTAGACCTCCAGCAGTCCCTCGGTCCGCAGCAGCCGGTTGACGTCGACCGGGCGGGAGACGTCGGTGATGCCGTACTCCGACAGGGCGACCACGGTGGTCCCGCGCGCGGCGGCGGCGTCCAGCAGCGGGGCCAGCACGGTGTCGAGCTCGGAGGCGGCGGCGGCCGAGCGCGGGTCGGACGGGCCGAACCGCTGCAGGTCGTAGTCCAGGTGCGGCACGTACGCCAGGGTGAGGTCGGGGTTGTGGTCCTTCATGATCTGCTCGGTGGCGCGGCAGATCCAGGTGGACGAGGCGATTCCCGCGCCCGGACCCCAGTAGGTGAACAGCGGGAAGTCGCCCAGCTTGCCGGTGAGCTCGTCGTGCAGCTCGGGCGGGTAGGTGTAGCAGTCGGGGTCCTTGCGCCCGTCGGCCCGGTAGATGGGCCGGGGGGTGACCGTCCAGTCGACGTCGGCGCCCATCGCGTACCACCAGCACACGTTGGCCACGGTGAAGCCGGGCCGCTCGCGCCGGGCGGCGTGCCACAGCTTGTCCCCGCCGACCAGCGCGTTGTGCTGGCGCCACAGGAACACCTCGCCCAGCTCGCGGAAGTACCAGCCGTTGCCGACGACGCCGTGCTCGGCGGGCGTGGCGCCGGTGAGGAAGGTCGACTGGGCCGAGCAGGTGACGGCGGGCAGCACGGTGCCGAGTTCGGCCTGGAAGCCGCCGTCGGCGACGGCGCGCAGCCTCGGCATGTGCGCCAGCAGCCTCGGGGTCAGTCCCACCACGTCGAGGACCAGCAACGATGTCATGCTTTCACTCCCAGGTCGCGCAGCTCGGCGCGGGCGAAGTCCAGCTCGTCGGCGATGCCCGCGGCGAGCTGGTCGGGGGTCTGCGGGCGCAGCGCCGGTGGCAGTACGCCCCAGGTGTAGGTTTCCACGTCGAAGTGGTCGCAGAGCGGCTCGGGGCCGCCGGCCAGCTCCGCGAGGGCCTCGCGGAGCACCGGCACGGTGGTGCCGAGCGGCGCCTGCGGTGCGACGTGCAGCGGCACGTGGTAGTGGACCCGCCACGGTCCCGGCAGCTTCCGCTCGAACGCCTCGTCGAGGTCGTCGGCGTCGTCCCCGGCCGCGTTGCGGGTCTGGTGCAGGAAGCGCGGCTCGACGTACTCGCGCAGGGTCTCCGGGTCGTCGCTCTCCAGGGCCGCGGAGACCTGCACCTTGACGACGGGCAGGCCCGCCTCGGCGTACCGGCGCAGCGCGTCGGCGGGCCGCTCCCAGGCGCACGCCAGGTGGGCGAGGTCCAGGCAGACGCCGAGCCGGTCGGTGTCGACGCCGGACAGGGCGCGTACGGCCTGGTCGGTGGTCTCCACCACGCAGCCGGGCTCGGGTTCGAACGCCACCCGGACGACACGGCCGGTGGCGGACTCGACGGCGGCGAGCCCGGTGGCGAGCTCGTCGAGCCCGCGCGTGGCGCGCTGGGACATGTCCTCGTCCCAGGGGTCGCGCCAGGCGAGCGGGAGCGTGGAGATCGACCCCCTGGCGGCGTCGTCCGGCAGGAGGACGGCCAGGATCCGCGCCAGGTCGAGGGTGTAGGTGAGCCGTTCGGGAGTGGTCCAGTCGGGGTGGTAGACCGCGTGCTTGACCACCGGGTCCTGGAACGAGCGGTAGGGGAAGCCGTTGAGCGTCACGACCTCCAGCTCCCGCGCGTCCAGCTCGCGGCGGAACCCGGCCAGCAGCGCGGGGTCGGCGGCGAGCGCGGCGGCGACGGGCGCGGCCAGCCAGAGCCCGAGCCCGAGCGTCTCGGTGCCGAGCCGGGCGCGGATCGGCACCGCGTACGTGTCGAGCTGCTCGACGATGCCGTCGAGGTCCTCGGCCGGGTGCACGTTGGTGCAGTAGCTCAGGTGCAGTGTCCGTCCGCCGGGGTGACGCAGCCGCATCAAGACCCTCCGCGCTTGATGGAGCTGCCCTCGAACGTGGGTTCCCGCGCCCCGGCGACCTCGGACAGGTCCAGGCGCCCCGACTGGCCGTAGAACTCCACGGGGTTGCGCCAGAGCACCCGGTCGACGTCGTCCTCGCTGAACCCGGCCTCCAGCATCGCCCTGCCGGTCTCCAGGGTGAGCAGCGGGTCGGACACGCCCCAGTCGGCGGCGGAGTTGACCAGCACCCGCTCCAGGCCGTGCTCGCGCAGGATCTCCACCATGCGGGGCGGCGACATCTTGGTCTCGGGGTAGATGGAGAAGCCCATCCAGCAGCCCGAGTCGTGCACGATCCCGGCGGTGACCTCGTTGAGGTGGTCGACGGCGACCAGGCCGGGCGCGATGCCGGACGAGGCGACGACGTCGAGGGTGCGCTGGGTGCCCTTGGCCTTGTCGCGGTGCGGGGTGTGCACGAGCGCGGGCAGCTCGTGGTCGACGGCCATCGCGAGCTGCCGTTCGAAGGCGTCGTCCTCCTCGGGGGTCATCGAGTCGTAGCCGATCTCGCCGACCGCGACGACGCGGTCCTTCTCCAGGTAGCGCGGGAGCAGGTCGAGCACGGGCCGGCAGCGCGGGTCCCCGGCCTCCTTGGGGTTCAGCGCGATGGTGGCGTGGTGCAGGATGCCGAACTGCCCCGCGCGGTACGGCTCCCAGCCGATCAGCGAGTCGAAGTAGTCGGTGAACGAGCCGGGGTTGGTCCGGGGCTGGCCCAGCCAGAAGGCGGGCTCCACGATGGCGAGCACCCCGGCGGCGGCCATCCTGGCGTAGTCGTCGGTGGTGCGCGACGTCATGTGGATGTGCGGGTCGAAGATCCGCATCAGGCCTCCTTCTCGCTGGTCGGACGGTCGAGGTTCTCGCCGGTCGGCTGGTCGGTCTTCTCGCCGGTCGTCTTCTCACCGCTCAGAGGACCGGTCTTCTCGCCGGTCGTTTTCTCACCGGTCAGAGGACCGGTCTTCTCACCGGTCAGACGGCCGAGCAGGGCGGTCGCGTCGTCGGGGGTGTGCCGCCCGGCCGCGGTGCGCTCCTCGGCGAACGCGGCCAGCATCCCGGCCAGTTCGGCGTCGGCCCGCTCCTCCAGCCGGTCCACGGCGGCGAGCGGCACGCCCATGAACACGCACTTGAGCACCGCCTGCCGCCACATGGTCTGGTCGAGGTGGCCGGCGTACGGGCCGAGCGCGGCGGCCACCAGGCGGGTGTCGTTGGTGCGGATCGCGTCGTGCAGGAGCGGTACCGCCTCCGCGCCGACGGGCAGCAGCGGCAGGGCCTTGAGGACGGCGCGCTTCTCGTCGGCGTCGCCGTACCGGTAGAGGTCCGTGACCTGCCCGGCCACCGCGTCCGGCGGGAGCGCGGCGAGCAGGAGCGCCCTCGCCGCCTCGTCGGCGGTCCAGCCGGGCGCGTCCGGCAGCGGTGCCCGTCCGGCGCGTCGTCCGGCGGCGGCGAAGTGCCGCGTGACGCTCTCGGGTTTGGCGGCGACGCCCTCTCGCGCGCCGGCCAGCCACTCCTGGTCGAGCGCCGCCAGCAGGCTGTCCGTCCGGGTGCTCGGTTCCGATGTCATGCGTTCGTCCCTTCGGCGGCGGCGCGCAGGAAGTCCAGGGATTGGGCGGCCACCCTCGGCGCGGCGTGCGAGTGTCGGGGCAGCTCGACCGCGACCAGGCCCCGGTAGCCGCATCCGGCCAGGGCGCGCAGCACGGGGGGGAAGTCGATCTCCCCTTCGCCGAACTCCAGGTGCTCGTGCACCCCTCGGCGCATGTCGTCGATCTGCACGTTGACCAGGTGGTCGGCGACGGCCGTGACGCAGTCGGGCACCGGGTCGGGTTCGAGACAGCGGCAGTGGCCGATGTCCAGCGTGATGCCGAACCCCGGCGGTTCGCCGAGCTCGGCGTGGAGCTTGCGCCATCCGGCGATCGTCTCGACGAGCATGCCGGGCTCGGGCTCGAAGCCCAGCGGCACGCCCGCGGCGTCGGCCGTCTCGGCGATCCGGGCGCAGCCGTCGACGAGCCTGGCCCAGGCGGTGGCCTCGTCGACCGTCTCCGGGCGTACGCCCGCCCAGAACGACACCGCCTCCGCGCCCAGGTCGGCGCCGACGGCGACCGCGCGGGCCAGGAAGTCCAGGCGCTTCTCGCGCTCGTCGTGCAGCAGCGTGGGGGCGTGCTTGTGCCACGGGTCCAGCAGGTAGCGGGCCCCGGTCTCGACGACCACGCCGAGGCCGAGGTCGCGCAGCAGGTCGGCCGTGGCCGCGACCCTGCCCGCCAGGCCCTCCTCGTACGGGTCCAGGTGGTCGTGGTCGAGCGTGAGGGCGACCCCCTGGTAGCCGAGGTCCGCGATGACCCGGAGCGCGTCGCCGAGCCGGTGGTTGGCGAACCCGTTGGTGCCGTAGCCGAACCTCAGCCCGGTGCCCGTACTCGCGTCGGCGCTCACGTGGGGGACATCTTCCTGGCGAGGGCCCGGCCGAGCGGGACGGCCGCCGCGACCGCGATGCCCTCGCGGGTGGCGCCGCTGCGGGCGACGAGCGCGCCCTGCAAAGCGGGCAGCGCGACGATGCCGGTGCCGACGGCGGCCCGCAGCCGGGAGGCCGACGGCTCGGCGACCGCCTGGGCCTGGGACAGGCCGAACCTGGCGGCGTACCAGCCGGTGAGTCCCGCCTGCACGGCCCGCACCACCTGCGCGGCGCGGGCGTTCTGCGGCTCGCGCGAGGTGTCGCCGCGCCCGAGGGCGGTGGCCACGGCGAGCGCGACGGTGCCCGCCAGGGTCGCCACGGGCAGGCTCCGGTCGGAGCCGGACACCTCGGCCCGCGACAGCGCGGTGAGCAGGTACGTGTGGGCGGCGACGGTGAACGCCGAGGGCAGCGCGTCCGCGACGCTCCGCCCCGGGGTGGCGCCCAGCAGCACGTCGAGGCCCCGGCACAGCGCCATCGCCAGCGGTCCCGCCGCCGTGTTCTTGGCCACCAGGTCGTACGACCAGACGGCGGCGGCGAGCGGGACGGCGACCGCGAGGGCCCGGCGACCGCCGGAGAGCCCGGCCGCCGCCAGACCGGCGACGGTGAGCCCGGCGGCGATCCCGAGCGCGGCGTCGGGCGACACCCGGCCGGACGGGATCGGCCGCTCCGGGCGTTCCACCGCGTCCAGGTGGCGGTCGGCCCAGTCGTTGGCGGCCATCCCCGCCCAGTACAGGCAGACCGAGGAGCAGGCCAGGCCGAGGGTCCTGCCGCCGAGCACCTGGCCCGCGGCGGCCCCCGCGACGACGTCACCGGGTACGGACAGGGCGGCGGGGGCGCGCACGAGCTCCATGAGGTCGCGCAGCGACGGCATCAGACCGGTTCCTCTCCGCCGAGGGCGGCGGCGAACTCGCGAAGCACCCGCCACTGGTCGGCCAGCGCGTGCGGCACCGCCCCGAGCGGGTCCTTGAAAAAGAAGGCCAGCTCGCCCAGCGGCCCGGTGCGGCCGGAGCGGTGCGCCGCCGCCGTGAGCCTCGCCAGGTCCAGGACCAGGGGCGCGGCGAGGGCGGAGTCACAGCCGTGCCAGGTGAACTCCATGCGCATGGGCGTCCCCAGGAACCCCTCGAAGGTGACGAGGTCCCAGGCGGTCTTGAAGTCGCCGATGTCCTCGACGTACTCGATGCGGGTCTCGCCCTGCGGGGTGTAGCCGAGCGTCTCGCCCAGCACCCGCTGCTTGCTCGCGGCCTTGGCGGCGTTGGCGGCGGGGTCGGCGAGGTTGGCGCCGTCTCCCCCGCCGAGGAGGTTCATCCCCGACCAGGTGCGGACCCGGAGGTTGCGCTGGGCGAACATCGGGGCGAGCACCGACTTGACGAGCGTCTCGCCGGTCTTGCCGTCGTGGCCTCCGTACGGCAGCCCCATCAGGTCGGCGAGCCGGTCCAGGGCGGGCAGCCGGGCGCCCGTCGACGGGGTGAAGTCCAGGTAGGGACAGCCCGCGCGGAAGGCGGCGTACGCCGTCAGGGCGCTGGGCGGCAGCAGGTCCCGCGAGACCGCCAGCTCGGCCTCCAGCAGCTCCAGGTCGGCGTGGGCCGGGTGGGGCTCGGGGGCGGGCTCGGTGGTCGAGACGTTGATGACGACGACCCGTTCCAGGTCGTGCCGCAACCGGAACTCGGTGATGTCGGCGCCGATCAGCTCCGCGGTCGCGGCCTGGTTCTCGGCGAGCGGCACCGGCCGCAGGTTCTCCTCGACCCGGGCGAGCTCGTCGCGCAGCGGCTCGATCAGCCGGGCCGGTACGATCCCGGCTCCGGCCAGTGCGGCCGCCTTCTTCTCCAGCGGGGTTGACACGATGTCGTGTCCGCCGAACACCAGGTCTCCCAGACCTGGCAGTCCGGCACCGCGGAACTCGGGGAGTTCCGTGACGCAGCCCGTCGGCTGGGCGAGACCGGCGCGCACCGCTAGCGCTCCGATGACGCTCGTGACGGCGACGGACCCTCGTGCTCCTACCAGCCACACTCCCGTACGCATCTGGCCTCCTGTGGTGAGTCGACTCCTGGGGGATGACGGTTTACATCCGCCCGGCCGAGGCCGGACGGCGCCGATGACATCACCATTGCGGCCGTCCGGTCGGAGGAGATGTCACAGCGGGCATTACGTGGTCGTTAAAGCGGAGGAGACGACCCCGCGGCGGGCCGGACCGGGCGGTCCGACCCGCTTGTGCAAGGAATCGTACGTTATGCGGATATTACGGATATATGTCTCAGGGCCATGTGTTTCCGTCGGACCAGCTCAACCTGCGAAATTCAGTCAGAGAGTTTCGTCAGAAAGTTCGGTCCGGGGAGTTCGGCCCGGGGTTTTCGGTCCGGGTGCCTGTCCGGGCCCCTGTCCAGGGAGGTTCAGTCCGAGGAGAAGGCGGCGTCGAAGGCGGTGGAGGGCGGGGTGATGGCGTTGAGTTTGCGGATGACGGCCAGGGCGTCGGGGGCGCCGTCCAGGCGGTCCATTCCGGCGTCCTCCCACTCGATGGAGATGGGGCCGTTGTAGCCGATGGCGTTGAGGGCGCGGAAGCAGTCTTCCCAGGGCACGTCGCCGCGTCCGGTGGAGACGAAGTCCCAGCCTCGGCGCAGGTCGGCCCAGGGCAGGTGGGAGGCCAGCCGTCCGCGGCGGCCGTCGCCGGTGCGGACTTTGGCGTCCTTGCAGTCGACGTGGTAGATGCGGTCGGCGAAGTCGAGGATGAAGGCGACCGGGTCGATCTCCTGCCAGACCATGTGGGAGGGGTCCCAGTTGAGGCCGAACGCGGGGCGGTGGCCGATGGCCTCCAGGGTGCGCACGGTGGTGTGGTAGTCGTAGGCGATCTCGCTGGGGTGGACTTCGTGGGCGAAGCGGACGCCGACCTCGTCGAAGACATCCAGGATGGGGTTCCAGCGGTCGGCGAAGTCGGCGTAGCCGTCGTCGATCATCTGGGGTGGGACGGGGGGGAACATGGCGACGGTGTGCCAGATGGAGGAGCCGGTGAAGCCGACCACGGTGTCGACGCCGAGTTTGGCGGCGGCGCGGGCGGTGTTCTTGATTTCCTCGGCGGCGTTGCGGCGGACCTGCTCGGGGTCGCCGTTGCCCCAGATGCGGGCGGGCAGGATGCCCTGGTGGCGGGCGTCGATGGGATTGTCGCAGACGGCCTGGCCGACCAGGTGGTTGGAGATGGTGTAGACGGACAGGTTGTGCTTGGCGAGCAGTTCTTGTTTGCGGGGGATGTAGTCGTCGTCGCTGAGGGCTTTGTCGACCTCGAAGTGGTCGCCCCAGCAGGCGATCTCCAGGCCGTCGTAGCCCCAGCCCGAGGCCAGGCGGCAGACCTCCTCGAACGGCAGGTCGGCCCACTGGCCGGTGAACAAGGTGATCGGCCTGCTCATGTCCCCTCCACAGATGTAAGGCGGCTCTGGTCGGCGGCGCTGTGTTCGACCGCGGCCAGCACCCGCTGAACGTTCAACCCGTCGTCGAACGACGGAGCCGGAGCGACACCCG
>NZ_JBSZKT010000043.1:0-68251 GCF_055690525.1 Streptosporangium sp. H13245
GGGTGGAGGCGTTCTGCGAGGGCGCGTCCTGGGTGGAGGCGTTCTGCGAGGGCGCGTCCTGGGTGGAGGCGTTCTGCGAGGGCGCGTCCTGGGTGGAGGCGTTCTGCGAGGGCGCGTCCTGAACGGACGGGTTCTCAAGGGGGGCGTTCTTCGCGGGGGTGAGCCCGTTCCGCTTTGTCGCGGTCTCGTCCCCGTCCGGTTCCCCCGCCCGTTCCCTGGGCCGGAACTTCAGGATCCGGAACAGCATGTCGGCCACGGCCTCGCCGTCGGCGTACCAGGTGACGTTCCAGGTGACGAAGTAGCCCTCGCCGAGCGCGGTCCGCTTCGGGCCGGTGACGCCGGTCAGCCGGGTGGCCGGGACCAGGAACTCGCCGAGCCGCACGTAGCGGTGGTAGGTCTGCTCGCAGTTGGTGGCGACCACCCCGGTGTAGCCGTCGCCGTCCAGCGTCGCGAGGAGGTCGTCGACCGGCGTGCCCGGCCGTTTCCTCCTGCTCGCGTCCACGCCGGGCATCGTCCAGACCTGGATCATCGCCGGTGGGGCCACGATCCCCCCGTGCACCCCGGCCTCGGCGGCCTCGGGGTCGGTGTAGAGCGGGTTGGCGTCGCCCATGGCGTCGGTCCAGTGCCGGATCATCGGGATGTTCACCGGATCCGCCTCCGCGACGCCGAGCACCTCGCCCTCGGCGACCTGCCGCTCCGCCAGGGCGACGATCCGCTCGTGCGAGGAGGCGGACCCCGCCGAAGCCACCGGAGGCTTCGCGGGTGTCGGGGCGGTCTCGGGCGTCTCGGTCATCGGGGCGACCTCGGGTGCCGGGGCCCCAGGAGCGTCTCGGTCGTCGTCTCGACCGTCGGGGCGGTCATCGGGGCGGCCTCGGCAGGCTCAGGCCGAGCATCGCGATGAGCTCGCGCTGGACCTCGTTGACCCCGCCGCCGAAGGTGAGCACGAGCGCGCCCTTCGCGCCGCGGTCCACGCGCCGCATCAGGTCCGCGGTGTCCGGGTCCGACGGGTCGCCGAAGCGGGCCAGGACCTCGCCGACGATCCTGCCGACGTCCTGCAGCCGCTCCGAGCCGTACACCTTGGTGGCCGAGGCGTCGGGGGCGCCCAGCCAGCCGAGGTCCATGTTCGCCGCGACCTGCCAGTTCAGCAGCTCGTTGGTCCGGAAGTAGGCGTAGACCTGGCCGAGCGCCCTGCGTACCGCGGGCTCCCCGATCGTGCCGGTACGGCGGGCCCAGGCCAGGAACCGGTCGTAGGTGTGCGCGATGTTTCCCGCGGGGCCGAGCGTGACCCGCTCGTGGTTGAGCTGGTTGACGATCAGGTCCCAGCCCTTGTTCTCCTCCCCCACGACCATGTCCACCGGTACGCGTACGTCGGAGTAGTAGGTCGAGTTGGTGTGGTGGTTCCCGTCCATCGTGACGATCGGGGTCCACGAGTAGCCGGGGTCGGCGCAGTCGGCGATCATCATCGTGATCCCTCGGTGCTTCTTCGCGTCCGGGTCGGTACGGGCGGCCAGCCAGATGTAGTGGGAGTAGTGGCCGCCCGAGGTGAAGATCTTCTGCCCGTTGACGACGTAGTGGTCGCCGTCGCGGACCGCGGTGGTGCGCAGGGAGGCCAGGTCGGTGCCCGCCCCCGGCTCGCTGTAGCCGATCGCGAAGTGGCACTCCCCGGCCAGGATGCGCGGCAGGAAGAACTCCTTCTGCGCCGCCGTCCCGTACTGCATGAGGGTGGGGCCGACGGTCTGGACGGTGATGATCGGGTACGGCACCTCGGCGCGGGCGATCTCGTTGGCGAAGATCTGCTGCTCCAGCGGGCCGTACCCGCCGCCGCCGTACTCCTTGGGCCAGCCGAGCCCGAGCCTGCCGTCGCGGCCGAGGGTGCGGCAGTGCTCCATGTAGGCGTGGCCGAACGGGTCGGCGGAGATCCGCGCGCGGTCCTCGGGGGTGAGGCACGACCGGAAGTACTCGCGCAGTTCGTCGCGGAGCCTCTTCTGGCCGGGAGTCAGGTCGATCAGCATCAGACGAGCGCTCCGATCGTGTCGAGCCGGGCTTCCACCCCGCCCAGCAGGTGGGCGTGGTGCTTGCCCCAGGCGAAGTAGCGGTGCAGCGGGTAGGTCACGTCCACGCCGATCCCGCCGTGCAGGTGCTGGCAGGTGTAGAGCGCCCGCAGCGCCTGGTCGGCCGCGGTCAGGGCGCCGACGGCGAGGTCCGCCTCGGCCTCCTCGTCCGCCCCCTCGGCCAGCCGCCACGCCCCGGACCACACGGCCACGTCCAGGGCCCGCCCGGCGATGTAGACGTCGGCGATCTGCACGGTGACCGCCTGGAACTCGGCCAGCGCCCGGCCGAACTGCTTGCGCGTCCTGATGTACCCGGTGGTGAGCGCCAGCGCCCCGGCCAGCACGCCGGAGGTGACGGCGATGTTCCCGGCCAGCGCCAGTCTCCGCAGGCCGCCGGACGCCGTGCCGTCCGGGGCTCCGACGAGCTCGCCGGGGGTGCCCTCCAGGGTGAGCGCGGCGGCGGGCTCGCCGGTGGAGGTCGGCACCGGCCGCAGGATCGCCTCGGCGGGGTCGACCAGGAACAGGCCGACCCCGGTGGCGGTGGCGGCGGGGACCAGGATCCTCGCGGCCTGGGCGGCGTAGGGCGTCGTACCCTTGGCGCCGTCCAGCACCCATCCGGCGCCGTCCTCACGGGCGGTCGTGACCGGCGGGGCACCGAGGTCGCGGCCCGGTTCCGAGGGGGCGGCGGCCAGCGAGATCTCGCCTCCGGCCAGCGGGGTCAGTGCCTCGCGCTGCTCCCGGGAACCGTACCTGGTGATCACCTGCGCCGCGACCAGGCTCTGCTCGGCGGGGACCGGGGCCACGTGGGCGCCGATCTCCCGCAGGACGACCGCCATCTCCACCGGCCCGAGCCCCGCGCCCCCGGCCTCCTCGGGCAGGCAGACGCCGAGCAGTCCCGCCCGGGCCAGGGATCGCCACAGGGCGGCGTCGTGGGACGCGCCCCCCTTCTCGTGGGCTTCGAGCCTGGCGGGGGTCACCTCCCTGCCGAGGAGGTCGGCCGCGAGTCCGCGCAGGTCGGTCTGTGTCTCGTCGAGATCGAAGTCCACTGGCGCTCCAGGGTTTCTGTCGGCCGCGTCACCCTTCCGGAAAGTAGAACAGATTCTATTCTGTGTCCAGGGCCAGTCAATCGCAATAAGTCATCGCATAACCGCCGCACCGCATATGCCATGTAAGCGCGGGGCATCTTTGTGACTGGCGAGTAACCCATCGGAGTATCCTGAAATCAGATAACGTGTTCTCATGCGCACCCCGCATGCGACCACCGATACGCCGGTCACCCCGCACCGCACCGGCAGGCAAGCCCCGAGCGACGCCGATCCGGCCACGACCGAGGGGGCATCCGGCATGCAGAGCGAGTCGGCGTCCACGGGCGTCCGCACCAGGAGCCAGCACCAGCGGCGCAAGCGCATCGTCCAGGCCGCCGCCGCCCTCGCCTCGCGGGGTGGCGTCGAGGCGATGCAGATGCGGACCGTCGCCGAGCGCGCCGGGGTCGCGCTCGGGACGCTCTACCGATACTTCCCCTCCAAGATGGATCTCGTCGTCGCCGTCGTCGGCGAGGAGATCGACCTCCTGGAGACCAGCATCGAGCGCCGCCCGCCCAACGCCGCCACGGCCTCGGGACGGGCCGTCGACGTGCTGATGCGCGCCACCCGGGGCCTGATGCGCGAGCCCGAGCTCGCCGACGCGCTCATCCGCTCGCTGATCATGGCCGATGTCGACATACCGTTCGGCGACCGGATGGCGGGGCTGCTGCTGCGCGTCGCCGGGGCCGACCTCAGCGCCGAGACCGCCACCGAGGAGCAGTTCGCCCTCGCGGGCTCACTGTCCAGCGTCTGGGTGCACGAGCTCATGGAGATGCTCCGGGGCCGCCGCACGTACGAGCAGATCCAGCGCCGCATCGAGATCGCCGCCGGGCGCCTGCTCGCCGACTTCCAGCCCTCCGCTTAAGGCTCCCGCGCCCTGGGAAACCCCGCCCCTCCTTCCGCGTGAAACTAGAACCCGTTACAGTCGCTACGTACAGCGACTAGAGCGACGTTCTGGAGCGGCGCGCGAGCGGGCGGACCGGCGAGGATGGCCGCCCGGTGGCCGCGAGCTCCGAGCCGGACGGCGAGGAGATCGTTATGGGTGCGGTGATCGTCGAGGCAGTGCGAACCCCGATCGGCAGGCGGAACGGATGGCTCGCCGGGCTGAAGCCGCAGGCGGTCCTCGCCGCGGCGCTCAACGGCCTGATCGACAGGTCGGGCATCGACCCCGCCGCCGTGGAACAGGTTTTCGCCGGGTGCGTCACGCAGGCCGGGGAGCAGGGCGGCCACGTCGGGCGGCACGCCTGGCTCTACGCCGGGCTGCCGTACCAGACGGGCGTGACCACGGTCGACGCGCAGTGCGGCTCCTCGCAGCAGGCGGTGCACCTGGTCGCGGCGCTCATCCAGGCCGGGGTCGTCGACGTCGGCGTGGCCTGCGGCGTCGAGGTGATGAGCCGGGCGCCGCTCGGTTCCAACGTGCTGCCCGCCAACCCCCGGCCCGACGACTGGGCCGTCGACCTGCCCGACCAGTTCACCGCCGCCGAACGGATCGCGCGGCGGCGCGGGCTGACCCGCGAGCGGCTCGACGCGTTCGGCGCCAGGTCCCAGCGCCTCGCCGCGGAGGCGTGGGCCCAGGGCCGCTTCGACCGGGAGGTCGTCGCGGTGACCGCGCCGGTCCTCGACCGGGACGGGCGGCCCACCGGCGAGACCCGCGTCGTCGACAGGGACCAGGGGTTGCGCGAGACCACCGTCGAGGGGCTGGCCGGGCTCAGGCCCGTCATGGGTAAGGACGGCCTGCACACGGCGGGTACCTCCTCGCAGATCTCCGACGGCGCGGCGGCCGTGCTGCTCATGAGCGAGGAGGCCGCCGCCCGGCACGGCCTGCGCCCCCGGGCCCGTATCCTCGCCCAGGCGCTCGTCGGCTCCGAGCCGTACTACCACCTGGACGGGCCGGTGGACGCGACCGCCAGGGTGCTGTCCGCGACCGGGATGGGCACGGCCGACATCGACAGGTTCGAGGTGAACGAGGCTTTCGCCTCGGTAGTCTTGTCCTGGTCGTCGGTGCACAGGCCGGACATGGAACGGGTCAACGTCAACGGCGGCGCCATAGCGCTCGGCCATCCGGTCGGAGCGACCGGTTCCCGGCTGATCACCACCGCCCTGCACGAGCTTGAGCGGTCCGGCTCCTCGACCGCGCTGGTGTCGATGTGCGCGGGCGGGGCGCTCGCGACCGCGACCATCCTGGAGCGCCTCTGAGCCGTACCGACCCTCCCGGAGCGCCTCTGGGCGGCACCGACCTCCCGGAGCGCCTTGAGCGGGACCGGGATCCGGGCCGCGCGAAGGGCGCCGACCCCCTGAAGCGTCCTGAGCGGCGCCGGTAAAAGCCGTTAAAAGCCGGTAAAAGGAGCCCACCGTTGATACCTCGCAGGCCGCACAAGGAGCGCCACCGTTGATACCCCGCAGGCCGCACAAGGAGCAGCAGCGTTGAAATCCCGCCGCAGGCCGTACAGCGAGCAGCGTCCGTTCGACACCGGCGGCGGGGTGTGGAGCGTGCCCGTCCCGATCCCCGGCAACCCGCTCGGCTACACGCTGGTCTACGCGATCGAGTCCCCCGCCGGTCCCCTGCTGGTCGACGCGGGCTGGAACGCCCCCGAGGCGTGGCTGGCGCTGCGCGACGGGCTGGGGGCGGTCGGCATGGACGTCCGCGACGTGCGCGGGGTGGTCGTGACCCACTTCCATCCCGACCACGCCGGGCTGGCCGGTCAGGTCAGGGAGGAGTCCGGCGCGTGGATCGCGATGCACGAGGCCGACGCCGCGCTGATCGGTCTCATGCGGGAGTTCCAGGGCGACGCGCACCGCGACTTCCAGGCCGACATGCTGCGCCGGGCGGGAGCGGGAAGTGTCGAGGTGGAGGAGGTGACGGGGAACCGGCCGCAGCCGCCCGCGGTGCCCGACCGCGTTCTCACCGACGGCGACCTGATCGACCTGCCGGGGCGCAGGCTCCGGACGATCTGGACGCCCGGCCACACGCCCGGCCACGTCTGCCTGCACCTGGAGGACGCCGACCGGATCTTCACCGGGGACCACGTGCTTCCGGCGATCACGCCGCACATCGGGATCTACCCGTACGACCGCGCGGACGTGGATCCGCTCAGCGACTTCCTGGAGTCGCTGGAGAAGGTGAAGGGGCTGGGACACCTCGAGGCCCTACCCGCCCATGAATGGATATTTCAGGACACGGCGGCTCGGGCGACGGAGATCCACATCCACCACGAGGAGAAGCTCCGACGGCTGGCCGCCCTGCTCGCCGAGGCGGAGGGGCCGCTGACCATCTGGGAGATCGCTGGGCGGATGACCTGGAATCGCCCCTGGGCGGACTTTCCCGCCGTACTGCGCGGGATGGCGGCTGGAGAGGCCGCGGCCCATCTGCGCACGCTGGAGGTTCGCGGAATCGTCCGCCGTGTGATGGGAGTGGATCCGGTCCGGTTCGCCATACACTCATAGACATCGGATGTCTGGCGCGACCTGAGGACGGTGCACAGTGGCGGTCACCGACGCCGCTATCGACAAGATCAAGCAGATGATCCTGTCTGGCGAGCTCGCCCCGGGCAGCAGGCTGCCCAAGGAGGCCGACCTGGCCGATCGGCTCGGGCTGTCGCGCAACTCCCTGCGCGAGGCCGTCAGAGCCCTGGCCCTGATCAATGTGCTGGACGTGCGCCAGGGCGACGGCACGTACGTGACCAGCCTGGAGCCGAGGCTCCTGCTCGACGCGATGTCGTTCGTGGTCGACTTCCACCAGGACGACACCGTGCTGCAGTTCTTCCAGGTCCGGCGGATCCTGGAGCCCGCGGCGACCGCGATGGCGGCGACGTACATGTCCGAGTCCGAGGTCACCGAGCTACGCAAGATCCTCGACGAGCTGCCTCCCGATCCGAGCGTCGAGCAGCTGGTGGCCAACGACCTGGAGTTCCACCAGCGCATCGCGGCGGGGTCGGGCAACGCGGTGCTGTGCTCCCTCATAGAGAGCCTCTCGGGGCCCACCACCAGGGCCAGGATCTGGCGGGGCCTCACCCAGGAGAACGCCCTGGAGAAGACCCGCGAGCAGCACACCGCGATCTGCGACGCCATCGCCGCCCGCCAGCCGGAGATCGCGCGGGCCTGGGCCACGGTCCACATCGCCGGCGTCGAGGAGTGGCTCCGCAGCGCCCTCGCCTGAAGGGCGTCCGGGCTCCCCCGTCGTACGGGGGAGCCGGGCTCAGCCGAGCGCCTGACGGTTGCGCGACAGGAAGTCGCGCTCGGCCGCGTTGCGGGTGAGGGCGATCGCCTCCTCGTAGGCCCGCGCCGCCTCGGTGGTGCGCCCCAGCCGCCGGAGCAGGTCGGCGCGGACGGCGTGGAACAGGTGGTAGCCCCCGAGGTCGAGGTCGTCGACCAGGGTGAGCGCCGCCCCCGGCCCGTCGACCTCGGCCACCGCGACCGCGCGGTTGAGGGCCACGACCGGGTTGGGAGCCAGGGCCAGGAGCCGGTCGTACAGCGCCAGGATCTGCCACCAGTCGGTGAGGGCCGCAGTCGGCGCGTCGCTGTGGACGGCGTTGATCGCGGCCTGGATCTGGTACGGGCCCGGCCGGTCACGCCGCAGGCACCACCGGACGACGGCCTGGCCCTCGGTGATCAGGTCGCGGTCCCAGCGGCTCCGGTCCTGGTCCGCCAGCAGCACCAGGTCGCCGTCCGGCGTGGTGCGGGCGACCCTGCGGGACTCGACGAGCAGCATGAGCGCGAGCAGCCCCATGACCTCGGGCTCGTCGGGCATGAGCCCGGCCAGGAGCCGTCCCAGCCGGATGGCCTCCGCGCAGAGGTCCTCGCGGACCAGCCGCTCGCCCGAGCTCGCCGTGTGGCCTTCGTTGAAGATGAGGTAGACCACGGCCAGGACCGCCCGGAGCCGGTCGGGGAGGTCGGCCTCGGCCGGGACACGGTACGGGATCCCCGCGTCACGGATCTTGTTCTTGGCCCGGACCAGGCGCTGGGCCATGGTCGGCTCGGGCACCAGGAAGGTCCTGGCGATCTCGGCGGTGGTCAGCCCGCCCAGGAGCCGCAGCGTCAGCGCGACCTGGGCGCTCGCGGCCAGGGCGGGGTGGCAGCAGGTGAAGATCAGGCGGAGCCGGTCGTCGCGCACGGCGCCCTCCTCCAGCGGTTCGTCGTCGGCGCGCAGCAGCGCCGCCTGGGCGTGGCGGTCCCGGCGCGTCGCCTCCCGCCGGAAGCGGTCGATCGCCCGGTTGCGGGCGGTGGTGATGATCCACCCGGCCGGGCTCGGCGGCAGGCCGGTGCGGGGCCACCGGTCCGCCGCCACGGTGAACGCGTCCTGGACCGCCTCCTCGGCGAGGTCGATGTCGCCGAGGAGGCGGACCAGGACCGCGACCGCGCGCCCGTACTCGGCACGGAACACGCGGTCGATCTCCGCGCCGGAAACGCCCGGCATACCGGATGTCAGCCGTTCGCCTCGCCCTGGAACGGCCGCACCTCGATGGGGAGGAGGCCGATCGCCAGGGCGAGCCTGCGGCCCCATTCGAGCGCCGCGTCGAGATCGGGCGCCCTGACGACCGTGAACCCGCCGAGGTGCTCCTTGCCCTCGGCGTACGGGCCGTCGGTCATGAGCGTGTCACCATCCCTGACGCGGACCACGGTCGCCGTGTCCGGGGAGTGCAGGCCGCCGGAGAAGACCCACGCGCCGGCCGCCCGCATCTCCTGTTCCAGCGCGTTCAGGTTCCGCATGATCGGCTCCATCGTCTCGGGGCCGGGAGAACCTCCGTCGGGCTGGTAAATACTGAGCAGATACTGTTTCATCGCCTGTCCCTCCTGGGCTGACGCGGCGTCGGTGCCGCGCTCCTGTCCTCCACACGAACGGCGTCGGGCCGGATCGACACGGGGCACGACTTTCCCCCGAAAATATTTCCCCCGCGCGAAACACCCGGGTCACGCGAGCGCCGATACGGGGAGTCCTAGGAGAACGGGCCGTCGTCGTGACCGGTCGCGGACCGCCTCGCGCGCATAGGATCCGCCGTCCTCGGGTAGGCACTCCGAGCACCGTGAACCTCGACGACCCCAGGAACCGCGGATCCCGGAGCAGACCGCATGAGCACCCCCGTACGGCTCGGGCTGCGCGCCAACCTCGCCCAGTTCACCCTGCTGGTCGCGGTCAACGCGCTGGTCGGCGGCGTGCTCGGCCAGGAGCGTACCGTGCTGCCCCTGCTCGCCGAGCGGACCTTCCACCTGACCGCCTACAGCGGCGTGCTCACCTTCATCCTCGCCTTCGGCCTGGTGAAGGCGGTCACCAACCTCTTCGCGGGGACGCTCTCCGACCGCTACGGCCGCAGGCCCGTCCTGGTCGCCGGGTGGCTCGTCGCGCTTCCCGTGCCCGCCATGCTGGCCTGGGGCCCCTCCTGGGGCTGGATCGTGGCGGCCAACGTCCTGCTCGGCGTCAACCAGGGACTGACCTGGTCGACGACCGTCATCATGAAGATCGACCTGGCCGGTCCCGAGCGCCGGGGCCTGGCCATGGGACTCAACGAGGCCGCCGGTTACGTCGCGGTCGCGGCGACCGCGCTGGCCACCGGGTATCTCGCGGGCGCCTACGGGCTGCGCCCGGTGCCGTTCCTGCTCGGCGCCGCCTACGCCGCCCTCGGCCTGGGCCTGTCGGTGCTGGCCGTACGGGAGACGCGTGACCACGCCCGCCTTGAGGCGGCCGGACGCGGGCGGTCCGACCTGACCGTCCGGCAGATCCTCCGGCGTACCACCCTCACCGACCGGGCCCTGTCGGCGGCCAGCCAGGCGGGCATGGTCAACAACCTCAACGACGCCGTCGCCTGGGGCGTCTTTCCGCTGATCTTCGCCGCGCGGGGCCTGTCCGTCGCCGAGATCGGCGTGCTGGCCGCCCTGTACCCGGCCGTCTGGGGGTTCGGCCAGATGCTCACCGGCTGGTGGTCCGACCGCGTCGGCCGCAAACACCTGATCACCGCGGGCATGCTGGTCCAGGCGGTGGCCATCGCCACGGTTGCCGTCGGCTCCACCTTCCCGGTCTGGGCCGCCGCCCAGGTGCTCCTCGGGGTGGGTACCGCGCTGGTTTACCCGACGCTGCTCAGCGTCATCGGCGACGTCGCCCACCCGGCGTGGCGGGCCCGGTCCATCGGCGTCTACCGGCTGTGGCGTGACGGCGGCTTCGCCGTCGGCGCGCTGCTGGCGGGGGTGGTCGCCGACCTGTGGGGCCTGACCTCCGTCGTCTGGACCGTCACCGCGCTCACCGCCGCCTCCGGCCTGCTGGTCGCGGCCCGCATGTACGAGACCCTTCCGGGGAGCGCGGCGGCCCGGCCGTGAGGGCATGACATCTCAGGGGCGCCCTCGCGCTCGTCCGGTCACGCTGAGACATCCGGGGCGCTCGTCCCGTCACGGGGAGACGTCCGGGGCGCCGATCTCCTTGGCGATGGCCTGGGCGTGCCGGAAGCAGTCGTCGGCCTGCTCCCGGCGGCCGGTCCGTAGATGGACGTGGCCCAGGCCGGTCAGCGCGTTGAGCTCACCGGCGCCGTAGCCGATCGCGCGGGCGACGCCCAGCGCCTGCCTGAGGCAGATCTCCGCCTGCCCGTGGCGGTCGGCCCGCAGGTGGGCGTGGCCCAGGCTGACGAGCGCCTCGGCCCGGCCGTACCCGTCCTCGGCCTGGCGGGCGGCGCGCAGGGCCAGGCCGTGGAGCGCACCGGCGTAGCGGGCGTGGGCCCGCAGGTGGCGGTGGAGGCTCACGGACAGGTGCAGGGCCTGGACGGGCAGGTCGTGCGTGGCCGCGTGGTCGGCCGCGGCGAGCAGGTTGGCCAGTTCGGCCCCCATCCACCGCGCCGCCTCCGCCCGCGTCCCGAAGACCGGGGCGGGGGTGGGTGACGACCGGACGTGTGGCCGTCGCGGCGCCTCCAGGGGACGCAGGACCTTCGTCGCCTCCGAGGCGGTGTGGACGTAGTGGTCGAGCAGGCGGACCAGGGCGGCCTGCCGCTCGCCCGCGGGCTCCTCGGCGTCGGCCTTCGCCGCCGCGTAGACGCGGAGCAGATCGTGGAACCGGTAGCGGCCCGGGGCCGGTTCGGAGATCAGGTTGGCCTCCAGGAGGTCGCCGAGCAGCCGGTCGGCGTGCTGGAGGGTGGAGTCGGCCAGCGCCGCCGCGGCGTAGGCGTCCAGGCCCACCTCGGGATCGGCGGTGGCCTCCGCCCCTGAGACGCCCGGACCGGCGACGGAACCCGGCGCGGAGACGTCCGGGCCCGCGCCCGGATCCGGGGTCGTACGGACGTCGGGACCCGCGCCGAGGCGCAGGCCGAGCAGCCGGAACAGGCGCTGCTGCGCGGACGGCAGCTGGTGGTAGGACAGGTCGACGGCCGCCGTCACGCTGCGCTGCCCGACCTCGAGCTCGGCCAGCCGGCGGCGTTCGTCGCGCAACCGGTCGGTCAGGTGCGCCAGGGTCCAGGCGGGCCTGGCCCGCAGGCGGGCGGTGGCGATGCGCAGCGCCAGCGGCAGCCTCCCGCACAGCTCGACCACCTCGGTGACCCGTCCCGGAGGGTGGTCCGCCCCGGCGAACCGGGAGAACATCGCGACCGCGTCGCGGGACGGCGGCACGTCCAGCCGGATCCGGTACGCGTCGTCCAGGCCGATCAACCGGCGCCTGCTGGTGATCAGGACCAGGCAGCCGGGACTGCCCGGCAGCAGCGGCAGGAGCTGCGTCTCGGTGGCGGCGTTGTCGAGCAGGATCAGCATGCGCCGCCCGGCCAGGGTGGTCCGCAGCAGGGAGGCGCGGTCGTCCAGCTGGTGCGGGATCCTCTCCCCGGGAACGCCCAGCGCGCGCAGCAGCCCGTTCAGCGCGTCGGCCGGTGTGGTCGGCGCCATGCCGTACGTGAAACCGTGCAGGTCGACGAAGAGCTGCCCGTCGGGGAAGCGGTCGGCCAGGTGGTGCGCGGCGTGCACCGCCAGCGCGGTCTTGCCGACGCCCGCCGTCCCGTCGATCGCGCCGACCACCACGGTCGCCGAGGACCGCGCCTCGTCACCGGCCACGCCGAGCAGGCGGCCCAGCTCCGCGGCGCGGCCGGTGAACGTGGGCAGGTCGGCGGGCAGTTGCCGCGGCACCGGTGCCGCCTCGCCCGTAGGTGCCGGGTGCCGGTCGGGAAGGGGGTCGTTGCGCACGATGCTCAGGTGGAGCTCCCGCAGCTCGGCCGGAGGGTCCAGACCGAGCTCCTCGCCGAGCCGCTGCCGGGTGTGCTCGTAGACCTCCAGCGCCTCGGCGGTGCGTCCGGCGCGGTGCAGCGCCTGCATGAGCCCGCCGGTCAGGCGCGGGCGGCGCGGGTGCTCGGCGGCCAGCGCCAGCAGCTCCTCAAGCAGGCTCTCGTGCCGGCCGAGACGCAGCCTGGCCTCGACGAGGTCCTCGACCGCGGTGAGCCGTGCCTCGTCCAGGCCCCGGCAGACGTTCTCCCTGACCTCCTCCGAGGCGGCCCCGGCCAGCGCGGGCCCGCGCCACAGCGCCAGCGCCCGGCTCAGCAGTTCCACGCGCCGCTCGTCGTCGCTGTTCCTGGCCTCGGCGAGCAGGGCGCGGAACCGGTGGACGTCGACGCGCTCGGGGTCGCAGCACAGGGTGTAACCGGCCGCTCCCCGGTCGACCCGGACCCCGGCCGACCTCCCGCCGAAACCGGCCACGGCCGCCCGCAACCCGCTGATGTACGTGTGGATCATCCCTCGCGCGGTCACCGGCGGGTCCTGCGGCCACGTCAATTCGACCAGCCGTTCCGTGGTCACCTGTTTGTTCACTTCCAGTGCGAGCAACGCCAGCACGAACCGTTGCTTGCGCACTCCCAAATTCACCGGCCGGCCCGCGTCGCTCGCCTGCACGGGGCCGAGCAGAAAGAACTCCAGCGGAACCTCCCCGCGACAGGTCTCGTAAATTCCACAGTAAACACCAGGTCCTATCAAACCATAACCCCCGCGACCGCAAGAAAAAATAAAGATCAACTTAGAGTCGCGACTGTAATTATTGGCCTACAAGATCTCCGGCCACTTGGAGGGAGACAGGGCGCGACCTTTTCCCCTTAATCGCCGTCGCCGTTATGACGGCCACCGGCCTGCCGCCGCAGGCGTCCACGCTGTATTCGGCGTATTCACCATGTCGCCGATCGTATTCATAAGAGGATGCGCTCTCCGTGGAACTCACAGTTACCGAACTCGCCGTCGAACGTGCCGCGAGTAAGGGTGCCGAACGGCGATCCCGCGGCACACCCAGCCCACGAACCCGAGGACGGAAGTCTTGAGCGGTCCCAGCCGTCCCGTGGTGTACGGACTCAACGACATAATCCTGTGCCACACGCAGATCTCCCATGTGGACGGTCACCTGGGCCGATATCGCTACCGTGACCACGACGCCATCGACCTGGCCGACGCCTGCACCCTGGAGGAGGTCTGGTGCCTGCTGCTGGACGGGCACCTGCCCACGGCGGCGCGGCGGGATGACTTCCTGCGGGAGGTCGAGGCCCTGCGCGAGATCCCCGAGGCGGTCGCCGAGCTGCTTCCCGGCCTGGCGCGCCTGGGAGCGAGGACCGACGGCATCGCCTGGCTGCAGTCGGCGGTCGCCCTGCTGGCCAGGGCCCTCGACTGGGCACCGGTCCTCGACCTGGACCGCGCCGTCCTGCGCCGCCAGGTGCTCCACGCCACGGTGTCCGCGCCGATCCTGCTGGCGGCCCTGCACCGGCTGCGGAACGGCCTGCGGCCGGTGGCCCCCGACCCGGCCCTGGGCCACGCGGGCAACGCCCTCTACATGATGACCGGCGAGCCGCCCTCCGAGGAGCACGCCCGCGCCCTGGAGCAGTACCTGATCATCGCCGCGGAGCACGGCATGGCGGCCTCCACCTTCGCCGCGCGGGTCATCCTCTCCACCGGCGCCGACCTCGGATCGGCGCTGTCGGGCGCCCTCGGCGCGCTGAGCGGGCCGTTGCACGGCGGAGCCCCGATCCTCGCCCTGGAGATGCTGGACGAGATCGGCGCCCCGGACCGCGTGGAGCCCTGGCTGCGCGAACGCCTGTCCAGGGACGAACGGATCATGGGTTTCGGCCACCGCATCTACCGGACCGTCGATCCGCGGGCCAACAGCCTGCGCGAGGTCGCCGCGCGCCTGGGGTGTGAGCGCCTCGACCTCACCCAGCGGGTGGAGAAGCACGCGGCCGTCATCCTCGACGAGGTCAAACCCGGCCGGTCGCTGCGCGCCAACGTGGAGTTGTACGCGGCCCTCGTCATGGAGGCGGTCGGGCTGCCCAGGTCCATGTTCTCGGCCACCTTCGCGATGGCCAGGCTGGTCGGCTGGGGTGCCCACCTGCTCGAACAGCACGCGGGAAACCGGTTGATCCGGCCGGTCACCGCCTTCGCCGGTGGGCCCACCCGGCCCGTCCCTTCCCTTTCACAGAGAGGTCGACCCCATGGCTGACGAGCCCATGACCCGCCGGCTGGCCAGGTACGCCACGTCGGCCAGGTTCGAGGACGTCCCGGACGACGTGCGCGACACCCTGAAGATCCGGTTGCTGGACGCGCTGGGCTGCGCCGTCGGAGCCCTGGACGGGCCGCCGATCGCGATCCTGAGGGAGGACCTGGCCGAGTTCGGCGGCCCGCCCCTCGTCTCCCTCATCGGCGGCGGGCGCACCTCCCCGTACGAGGCGGCCCTGTACAACGGCGCCCTGGTCCGCTACCTGGACTTCAACGACTCGTACATCGCCCCCGGCGAGACCTTCCACCCGAGTGACAACATCGGCGCGGTGCTCGCCGCGGCGGAGTACCGCGACCTGCCGGGCAGCGAGCTGCTCACCGCGATCGGCGTGGCCTACCAGGTGCAGTGCAGGCTGGGGGACGAGGGCGCGGTCCGGTGGCGGCACTTCGACCACACCACCCACGCCGGTTACGCCACCGGCGCCGGTGTCTCGCGCGCGCTGCGCCTGGACACCGACCAGGCGTCGCACGCCCTGGCCATGGCGGGCACGGCGCTCAACGCGCTGCGCGTCACCCGCACCGCGCTGTCCCACTGGAAGGGACTCGCCTACCCGTACGCGGCGGCGGCGACGACCCACCTCACCTTCCTCGCCGCGCGCGGGCTCACCGGCCCCCTCGGCGCCCTGGACGGCCGCAAGGGCCTCATGGACGCCATCTCCGGCCGGTTCGAGGTGGACTGGGAGAACGAGGGCTTCGACCGGATCCTTCGGACGTTCGTCAAACGGTTCAACGCCGAGGTGCACTCCCAGTCGGCGCTGGAGGCCGCCCTGGAACTGCGCGCGGAGCACGGGCTCGGCCACGCGGACATCGCCTCGGTGGAACTGGACACCTTCGACGTGGCGTACGACATCATCGGCGGCGGCAGCGACGGCGACAAGACGCGGATCAGCACCAAGGAGGAGGCCGACCACTCCCTCATGTACCTGCTCGCCGTGGGGCTGCTGGACGGGCAGGTGCTTCCCGCCCAGTACGCGCCGGAGCGCATCGTGGCCGCCGACGTCCAGGACCTGCTCGGCCGGGTCCAGATCCGGGCCGAGCGGAGCTACACCGAGAGGTTCCCCGACGAGCTGGGCTGCCGCCTGCGGATCCGGCTGCACGACGGCACCGTCCTGGAGCGGGAGAAGCGCGACTACGCCGGGCACTGGCGCCGTCCCGCCGACTGGGCCTCGGCGCTGGCGAAGTTCGGCTCGCTGACGGAGCGCTTCCTCACTCCCCAGCTGCGCGACGAGATCGCCGACTGCGTGGGGAGCCTGGACGAGCGGCCGACGAGCGCGCTGACCGACCTCCTCCGGCAGGTGCCGGGGGACACGAAGGCCGACGACCGGAGTTCGTGACCGGTCTCGTCGCCGGTGTGGTCGGGCCGGTGGCCCGGGATGTGTCCCGGGCCACCGGCACGGCCGGATCCGGCGGGCACCGTCCCGCCCGGCCATCCCCTCAGTCACCCCTTCCAGTCATCCCGCCCAGGACGAGGAGCGCACACCATGCGGAAGATCCAGGTAAGGGGCGCGGTCGCGGAGCTCGACGGTGACGAGATGACCCGGGTGATCTGGCGGCTCATCAAGGAACAGCTCATTCTTCCCCATCTGGACATCACCCTGGACTACCACGACCTGTCGATCCAGAACCGGAACGCCACCGGCGACGAGGTGACGTCGGAGGCCGCGCGGGCGATCGGGAGACACGGTGTGGGCGTCAAGTGCGCCACGATCAACCCGGACGAGTCGCGGGTCGAGGAGTTCGGCCTGGAGCGGATGTGGACCTCGCCGAACGCCAGGATCCGCAACCTGCTCGGCGGCGTCATCTTCCGCGAGCCCATCGTGATGTCGAACATCCCCCGGCTGGTGCCCCGGTGGACCCGGCCGATCGTCATCGGCAGGCACGCGCACGCCGACCAGTACAAGGCGGCCGACTTCGCCGTGTCACGGCCCGGGGTCGCGAAGCTCGTGTACGTCCCCGACGACGGCGGGGAGCCGATCGAGACGGAGGTCGCGCGGTTCCCCGGCGGCGGTGTCGTGCTGGGGATGTACAATCTCGACGCGTCGATCCGCGACTTCGCGCGCGCTACGATGCGCTACGCGCTGACCCGCGGCCTCCCGCTGTACCTCTCGACGAAGAACACGGTGCTCAAGGCGTACGACGGCCGCTTCAAGGACCTGTTCGCCGAGACGTTCGAGGCCGAGTTCAAGGCCGGGTTCGAGGAGGCGGGGATCGGCTACGAGCACCGGCTGATCGACGACATGGTCGCCCACGCCGTCAAGTCCGAGGGCGGCTTCGTCTGGGCGTGCAAGAACTACGACGGGGACGTGCAGTCCGACTTCGTCGCGCAGGGCTTCGGCTCGCTCGGCCTGATGACGTCGGTGCTGATGACGGCCGACGGCCGCGTCGCCGTGGCCGAGGCCGCGCACGGCACGGTCACCCGCCACTACCGGCGCCACCAGCGGGGCGCGCCGACGTCGACCAACCCCGTCGCGTCCATCTTCGCCTGGACCCGCGCCCTCGCCCACCGGGGGCGGCTGGACGGCACCCCCGAGGTCGTCGCCTTCGCCTCCGCGCTGGAGCGGGCCTGCGTGCGGACCGTGGAGGCGGGCCGGATGACCAGGGACCTGGCGTTGCTCGTCGGCGACGGCACCCCGTGGCTGAGCACGCAGGAGTTCGTCGGCGCGGTGGCGGAGAACCTGGAACGGGAGACGCGGGAGCGCCCTCGGGACCTTCCGTAAAACCTTCCGTAAGCCCTTCCGCGGGACCTTCGCGGGACCTTCGCAGGACCTTCGCGGGACCTTCCGCGGGCGACGGGCGTGAACCCTCAGGATCTTCCGTAGGCGACGAGCATGGCGGACGCGACGACGCTGGAGACGGCGACCACGAGCATCACGAAGGGGTAGCCCATCCCCTGGCTGAGGAAGGCCGCCGCCAGGGGGCCGAGCGCCTTGGCGAGCATGATCGGAAGGGCCTGGGCTCCGGCGATGGTCGCGTAACCGGTGACGCCGTACCTCTCGGCGAGGAGCACGGGGCGGGCCAGGGTGCCGACCCCGAAGCCGATCCCGAAGGCGATCACGCAGGCGACGGCGCCGACCCCGCTCCTCCCGAGCACCGGCAGGAGCATCGCGGCCACGGCCTGGAGGAAGAAGACGGCGGCGGTGACCCCGGCGGCCGAGAAGCGCCGGTGAAGACCGGTGGTGACGAGCCTGCCGGTGACCGACAGGATGCCGAGCAGCCCGGTGACGGACGCGGCGAACGTGGGGGAATGGCCGAGTTCGGTGAGGTAGGCGAGCAGGTGGACGGCGACGATCGCGATGGCCGCGGTGTGCGCGACGAACGCGACGGCCAGCAGCCAGAAGGCCCGCCCGCGCATGGCCTCCCGCAGACCGGCGTCATTCTGAGGCTCGTCCCTCCCGGCGGGATCGGGGGCCTCGGCGAGGGGCGGGCGCCGGATGAAGAAGGCGTGCAGCGGGATGGTGGTCACGGCGTGGATGACCGCGAGGTAGACCAGGGCGGTGCGCCAGCCGTGGAGGTCGACGAGCAGCCCGGTGAGGGGCAGGAAGATGCTGGAGGCGAATCCGGCCACCAGGGTGACGGTCAGCAGGGCGGTGGAGCGGCGGGCGGGGTCGAACCAGGCGACGACGATCGCGAACGCCGGTTCGTAGAGCGTCATGGCCGAGGCCAGGCCGATGACGGCGAGGACCGCGTAGAGGCCGGGCAGGTTGTCGACCCGGGACCAGGCGAACGTCGCCAGCGTGCCCGCGACCGAGCCCAGCGTCATGAGGCCGCGCCCGCCGTGGCGGTCCAGCCACCGGCCGACCAGCGGGGCGGCGAGCCCGGTGATCAGCACGGCGAGGGTGAAGGCGCCGGTGACCTGGCTGACGGAGGCGCCCAGCTCGCGCCGCATGGGGCTGAGGAAAACGGCGAACGCGTAGTAGAGCACCCCGTAGCCGACGGTCTGCGTTATGGCCAGGGCGACGACGATGCGCCAGCCGTGAGAGATATGAAGCGATTTACTCTGCTTGCTCTGTTGTTTGACGGTCACTCGCGGTATTCACCTCCGAGTCGGCGGGCTCCGGCCGGCTCGCGTGGATCCGCATCCGCGCCCGCGAACAGCCTGACTGCGTGGCGTTCTCCAACGGCGTTCGAACCGCGTTACCGGATCCGCGGGGATACCGGCGGAGGCGGGCGCGTCATCCCGCCGCCGGAACGCGCCTTGCGAATAGGGAACCGTTCCCGCCATCCGGCGGGGCAATCCACAGAAACGCGATTCCCGCCGAATGGTTTCGGTCAACGAATCGGCGTACGAACGTGATGGGATTCACAGCATGGACCACCCGGCCAATAGAAATAGACGAATACGATTTATTACCGTTTTCCCGCCGGGCGCCAATCACCGCCGGTCGTCCCGGACCTCCGGGCCACGGTGGGACGCCGTGGCCCGGAGGTCCGGACGTCTCAGAGGTGCTCGGAGCAGCAGCCGTCCTTGCGCATGAGCCGGGACGTCTCCAGCCAGTCGGTCCCACCGGCCTGGGACAGCCTGGCGTTCTGGGTCATCAGCTCCTCCTGGCGGCGCAGCACGCCGTCCCGCATCGTCATCGGGGTCCGCACCAGCGCGGAGAAGTCCCTGAACGGGTCTCCGTCGACGAAGACCAGGTCGGCGAGCTTGCCGGGCTCGACCGTGCCCAGGTCGTCCTCGACGCCGAACACCCGGGCCGGCAGCGCCGTGACGGTACGCAGCGCCTGCGTGGCGGAGAAGCCGTACCGGTGCAGCGCCCGCAGGGCCAGGTGGAGGTGGAGCCCGACCGGGTAGAGCGGCGAGTCGGTGCCCAGCGCGATACCGGCGCCGTCCTCCCTGATCATGCGCCGGTAGATGTCGACCTCGGTCTCGATCCTGAGCAGCTCGGCGAACGTCGGGGGCTCCGCCGCGGTGCCGCGCACCATGGCGACGTCCCACGGGGGCATCAGCCGGGTCACCCGGGGGTCCTCGGCGAGCGAGGGGTCCGCGCCCAGCAGCTGCAGCGCGGAGAAGGGGGTGGCGACGAGGTGGAAACCGGGACTCCGGTAGACCTCCTCGACGTCCTGGTAGGCGCGGCCCAGCGCGGAGGTCGCGTGACCGTACTCCAGCCGCTGGGTGGCCTGCAGGTGCGTCGTGAGGTCCTGCCCCAGGTTGATCCCCGGATAGCACAGGTGGCTCCCGGCCCGGACGCCGAGTTTCCCGTGGGCGGCCCTGACGGCCTCCTCCATGATCCAGCCGTCCGCGCGCACGTACGTCTTGACGAAGTCGTAGTCCAGCGTGGCCGCCCGGTCGAGGGTGCGGCGCACGCCCTCGCGGGTCTGGTGGGCGCGGCCCATGGTGTACGCGACCCGGGAGCCGTCGATCAGCTCGCCGGTCGCGAAGAGGCGCGGCCCGTCCATCTCCCCGGAGGCGATGGCCTCGCGGAGGCGTACGCCCTCATAGGCGAAGCCTCCCAGGGAGACGGTCGTGGTGATGCCGTAGGCGAGGTTGACGATGTTCTGCCGTCCGCCGTAGGTGTACTGCCAGGGGTGGACGTGGGAGTCCCACAGGCCGGGCAGCACGGTGTGGGCGGAGGCGTCGACATGGCGGTCGGTGCCTCGGGGCCTGCCGGGCCGGTGCGGCTCGACGGCGACGACGCGGTTGCCGCGCACGACGACGTCGACGTTCTCCAGGACCCTGTCGCCGGTGCCGTCCCACAGGCGGCCCGCGTGGACGCGGGTCGTGACGGAGGGCGGCGACTTGCGGCGGTAGGTGAGCGGGGCGCGCAGCGCGCGGCGCGACCCGCCGTCGCGGTCGACCAGCCGGAGGTCGCCCCCGGCCAGGTAGAGGATGGTCCTGGAGTCTCCGGCCCAGGAGGGATGGTCGGCGGCCTCGTCGGTGATCCGCCTCGGCGCCCCGGCGGGAGCGCCGTCGGCGCGGACGGGGAGCACCCACAGCGCGGACTCGGCGACGAACGCCATCCATTTCCCGTCGGGAGACCACACGGGCCCGGAGGCGTAGCGGTCGGACAGCGACAGGTGCCCGGCGGGGGCGTGCAGGACCGCCTCCCCGGTGCGCGTGTCGACGACGCGGATGAGGTTGTAGCCCTCGCGGAAGCGCTGGGTCAGCCGGTTGCGGTCGGCGAGGGCGATGTGGCGGCCGTCGGGGGACCAGGTGGGCGGGCCCGGCAGGCCGCCCGCGCCGAGCGCGGCGACCAGCGTGCGCTCCGTACCGGTCGCCAGGTCGCGGACCAGCAGGTTTCCCGCGGGGTCGTGGCAGGCGAGCCGGGTGCCGTCGGGAGAGAGGGCCGGGTTGACCCGGCCGCCGGTGGCGAGGGTCGTCTCCGTGCCGTCGGCGACGTTCCTGCGGTGCACGGCGTACAGCCCGTCCCGGTCGTCGCAGTACAGGACGCTGCGCCCGTCGGGCGCCCAGACCGGTGACTGGATGTAGTGCTCCGGTTTGGCCTGGACGAGTTTGCGCGGCCGGCCGCCGACGGGCATGAGCCAGAGGGTGTTGAGCGCGACGAACGCGACCGACTTGCCGTCCGGCGCGAGCACCGGGTGGTGGATCCCGCGCACGGGCCGGGGTTCGGTGGAGTCGAAGTCGTATTTCTTGTCCCGGTACGAGGGGTCCGGCACGTCGAGCCGCGCGCTGAACGGGATCTCCGCGACGTTCCCCGAGTCCAGCCGCCGCACCCGGACCTGCCCGTCGGCGAGGTAGAGCAGCTCGTTCGCGGACAGCCAGCGGACGGGCACCGGGAAGACGTCCTCGCCCTCGGCGACCCGCGCGCCGTCCACCATGAGGGCGGCGTCGGGCCCCCTCTCCCCCGCGGTGACGTGGATGTAGGCGACCCGCGCGCCGTCGGGCGACGGCGCGGGGCACGACAGGGTGCCCGTGGTGACGGTGCGCACCACGGTGGCCTCGCCGCCCGCCGCGGGGACCGAGACGAGGGCGCGGGCCTCCAGCGCCTCGGCCCTGACGAAGAGGATGCTCCGGCCGTCGGCGGACCACGCCGGGTCGTAGTCGTTCTGCGGGCCGGTCGTCAGCCGCGTCAGCCTGCCGTCGCGGACGTCCACGGTCCAGATGTGGTACGAGCTGCCCTTGGCGGGGTCCCCGCCGCGCTCGGAGGCGAAGGCGATCCTTCTGCCGTCCGGGGACCAGCTCACCCCCCTGTCGTCCCAGGGGCCGTCCGTGAGGCGGCGCAGGTTCGAGCCGTCCGGAGCCATGGTCCATATGTGGAAACCGCCCCCCTTGTACGCGCACATGGCCACGGTGGACCCGTCGGGCGACCAGGTGGGCCGGGTGGGTTCGAGGTCGGCGGCGGTCAGGGCGACGGCCTTTCCGCCCCCGCGCGGGAGCGACCACAGGATGCCCTGGACCTCCAGGATCAGCCTGTCACCGGCGGGCGAGGCGGCCACGGTGCCGTTGGTGAGACGGGTGAAGGTGAGCGTCCGGCGGCCCCTGACGAGGGTGGCGGCCGACGCGAGCTCGGCTGGGGCGAGCGCCCCCAAAACGGACTCGACACCAGGAACGGCTACTGAACCCGCCGAAGCACCTGTAATCGCTATTGTCTGGATGAAACGCCGTCTGGAAAAGCCATCCAAAGTAAATACTCCTTTCTGGGAGCGCGTCTCCGAACCCTCCACTATGGCCCCTGAGCGTAAGGAGTACTTCAGATACGATCCAGACCTTGACTTATCGGGAAAATGAGCGTGATCTTCCTCGGTCACCGTTCCGTGACACCGCCGGGCCGGGGCGGAGAGGGCCGCGGGCCCCGGCCCGGCCATTCGGCGCCGTCGTCTTATCCGCGCCGCCTGGGACGGATATCAGCACGTCGCGAGGGCGATCGGGGTATTCGGTCGGCCTGGGCACTGGATGGCATTCCAAGATGATGGCACCGGTCACACTAAGTTGATCTTCGTGTTTTCTTGAGATCTTCACGGCTCCGGATCGAGCTCTCCGCCGAGGCGGAGGATCGTTAACTTTCCCTCGGGCCGTCAGCGACAGAACCTCGCCATACGGACATTTCCGACTAAAGGTAGTTCATCGGAACTTGTCGTCAAGAGGGGGCAACTGACCCGGTCAGTGAAGATCGACAACAGGAAAGACCCAAGTCAGGGGCCCGGAACCCCCCCAAAAGGTCCGTTATCGAATTGTGATATTGACATCCGCCAACGAGAAGGTTCGGTGAATCTTTCGTTAACCTCCGCAAACTTCCACCGTCCCCCGCCCGGTTCGGCAGAGGGTGACTCGACGGTTACTCGCGCATACTTGCGTCCCCCGAGATCGATGTGCTGTCTTGCTATAGGAAATACGGAGGCGCATAAGCTCCGGTACGCGGAAATTCGACGGCCGCTCGACGCCGCCGTACGCCCCATTCGGGACATCTCCCGCACAGTTCACGCGGAAACTGTTCTCCACTTTTCTCCAGATAGGCCCGTTGATGTCTGTTGCGCATATTCCGGCCGACACCCTGCTTATGGAATCCCCAAGGACCCTGATAGGAGCGGGGCGGGCGGCCACCGTGGCGAAAGAAGCCGAAGGCGTGGCACGAGGCGCGTTTCATCCCGTACGGGTTCTTCTGGTGGTCGGGACCGGATTCTCCCGGCGGTCGTGGCACGGCCGAATCGTCGGCGCGTTGCGGCCGGTCCGTCTGCGCGTGGCCGTTCAACCGGCCATGCCGACGCCCGAGTCCGTCGCCCGGCTGGCCGGTGAGGCCCGCGCCCATCGGGCGGACGTGGTGGTCGCGGTGGGCGGCGGCAGCGTCATGGACGGCGCGAAGGCCGCCGCCGCCCTCGCCTACGAGCCCGCCGACCCCACCCCCGCCTCCGTGGCCGTCGCGTGCGAGGAGGGTGCCCCCGCCGAGGGGGTGCCGGTCGTCGCCGTGCCCACCACCCCGGGCACCGGCGCGGAGGCCACGTCGTTCGCCACGATCTGGGACGTGGACCGGGGCCGCAAGCTCTCGCTGCGCGGGGACTCCGTGCTGCCCGCCGTCGCGATCCTCGACCCCGACCTGCTCCTCGGGCTCCCCGGCCCGCAGCTCACCTGCGGCCTCCTCGACACCTTCGCCCAGGCCCTTGAGGGGGCGTGGTCGACGCGCGCGGACGCGCGGGCCGAGGCGCTGGGCGCGGCGGCGTGGGCCCGGCTGTCCTGGCTGCTCGACCGGCCGTACCGGTCCCTGGAGGCTCCGGCCGCCTCGGAGCGGGAGGCCGTGCTGCTCGCGGGGCACTACGCGGGCCGCGCCATCGCGGTCGCGGGCACCACGGTGTGCCACGCGCTCTCCTACCCGCTGACCCTGCGCTACGGCCTGAGCCACGGCCAGGCGTGCGGCGTCACGCTGGGACGGGTGCTGCGCTACAACGCGGCCGTCGAGGACGGGGACTGCGCCGACGCGCGCGGAGCCGGCCGGGTGCGCGCCGCCATCGCCGGTGTCGTCGCCGCCGCGGGAGCGGACGACGCCCTCACCCTGGCCCGGCGGATCGAGGCGTTCCTCGCGTCCGCCGACCTGCCTCCCGTACCGGACCTGCGCCCCGACGCCGCCCGGATAGCCGCCGAGGCGCTCGGCTACGACCGCGCCGGCAACAACCCCCGGCGGCTGAGTGTCGAAAGCCTCACCCATCTCCTGACGACGACCGCGCCCTGACCGATTCCTCGGAGGCGAGCATGCGCGTTGACACGTACAAAGTCGTTCACTGGATGAACGTCCGCAAGATGACGACCCGGCAGGTCGCCGAGGCCGCCGGTCTCGGCGACGGGCACCTTGAGGGGCTGCTCGGCGTGCCCGGCGACGGGGAGTGGCCCGACGCGACGGCCGCCGCGGTCGCCCGGACGCTCAGGATCGAGCCGGAGAGGCTCGGTGCCAGCGGCCGTCGTGACCTGACCGTGGTCACCAGGACGGCGGAGGAACTGCGGGCCACGCGACGCCCCATCCAGCGCGACGGCATCCACTTCTACAACTACTACACGATGGCGGCGCCGCCCGGCGCGGTCGCACCGGTCATCCTCGACATCCTCTGTCCCGCCGGACGCGTCCCCGCGCTCAACAACGGGCACCTGGAGCCCGCGATCACCGTCAACCTCGGTCCCGGCGACATCCACGGCCGGTGGGGAGAGGAGCTCGACGCCACGACCTGGCAGGTGATCGGCGCCAACGCCGAGGACGACGGGTGGATCGTCGGCGACTCCTACGTCGAACCCTCCTACTGCCCGCACAGCTACTCGCTGGTCTCGGACGTCCCGGCCCGCATCGTGTCCTACACCGGCCAGTCCAACCTGGCCGGGCTGCTGGAGGACGTCAACGACTGGGCGGAACCCGCCGTCCAGGAGCTCCTCGACCGGCTCGCGTCCCCGTCCGCGCTGGCCGACATGCTGCTGGCACGCCGCGGCCACACCCTCGAATCGGCGGCGGCGGCCCTGAGCATGAGCGGGGAGAAGCTGGCCGCGGCACTCAACGACGGCTCCGCCGACGTGCTGCGCGAGCTGGGCTCCGCGCTCGGTTTCGACCACCGGCTGCTGCTGCGGCCCGAGCGCCGTCACGACGCCGCGGGCAAGACGCACCGGGACGTCGCCGAGTGCCGCCGGGACGCCCGGACCTTCCGGGGGTACGAGGTCACGTCGCTGGCCGGTGCCCCGCACCTGCCCGACCTGGTCGGCCAGTACGTGCGGGTGGCCGGTGACGGCGGCGGGGACCTGTGCGAGCCCGCGGAGACGCACTACCTGGTGACCCGGGGCACGGTGGAGCTCCACTGGACCACCGCCGACGGCCGGGCCGGGTCCGCCGAGCTGGGCGTGGACGGGACGGCCTGGGCCGCCCCCTTCGTGACGCACCGCTGGTCGGGCGACGGCGCGCTGATCAAGCTCGGCTCCGGGCGGCACCTCGGCTACCTGGACCTGTACGAGCTCACCAACACCTACGCCGCCGCCTCGACGCTGCGCCGCGGACGCCGTGACGGCCGCAGCTGGGGCTACGACTCCTGAAGGCCACCTCCACCCCCACACCAGGAGAACGATCATGCGTGTCGTTTACACCGACGCGGCCTGGGCCCTGGACGACACGGGCCGGCCGAACCCGGCCCAGGCCGACATCGAGCGGGACGTGTTCGGGCCCGGCGTCGATCTCGGCCTCGGGCTGTTCACCGACCGCTACCAGACCGAAGGACCCGACTTCCACGACCACGTACGCGGGGCCGACGCCCTGGTGATCTACCGCTGCCAGGTCACCAGGGAACTCCTCGACGTCGTCGGGCCGGGCTGCCGGGTCGTCGCCCGCAGCGGCGTCGGCATCGACAACCTCAACGCGCCGCTGCTCGCCGAGGCCGGTGTCATCGGCTTCAACGTCCCCGACTACTGCGGCGACGAGGTCAGCACCCACACGCTCGCGCTGCTGCTCGCCCTGGAACGCCGGATCTGCACCCAGGACAGGCTCGTCAGATCCGGCCGCTGGAACATCCACGCCGGTGGGGTGCCCCGGCGCCTGGCGACGCGGACCGCCGGCATCGTCGGCTTCGGCCGCATCGGCCGGGTGACCGCCAGGAAGCTGCGGGCCTTCTACGACAGGGTCGTCGCCTACGACCCGTACGTGTCGGCGGACCTGATGGCCGGGCACGGCGTCGCCGCCGCGGCCGACCTCGCCGAGCTGTTCGGCACCGCCGACGCGGTGGTGGTCCACGCGGCGCTCACCGGCGAGACCGACCAGCTGGTCGGCGCGGACGCGCTCGCGCACCTGCGGCCGGGCGCCCTCCTGGTCAACACGGCCAGGGGCCGCCTGGTCGACGTCTCCGCCGTCCTCGACGTCCTCGAACGGGGCACGCTCGGCGGTTTCGCCTCCGACGTGTTCAGTCCCGAGGACCCGAACGAGGACCCGGTGGCCCGCAAGCTGCTGGGACGCGACGACGTGGTGGTGTCGGCGCACCGCGCCTTCCTGTCCGTCGAGTCGGAGCGGAGTGCCCGGCGGCGGGTGGCCGAGGGGGTCGCGTCCGTACTGAAAGGCGGCCCCCCGCCCTCGGAGGGCCGGGTCGCCTGAACTTCACAGGGCCGCCTGAACCTCACGGGGCTGCCGAGGCCTCGCGGAGATGCCCTTTTAACGGAAATGTCCGCCTCACGGAGGTGTCCGCCCTCGTGGGAGGAGCCGTCCGAGCCACACACAGATACCCGCCCTCGCGGGAGGAGCCGCCCCGACTCCCGCGGAGGTTGCCTGAGCTTTATGGAGGTCGGCCGCGTTCCACCGAGGCCGCCCGAGCCGCACAGGGAAGGAAGAGAGCATGACCACAACCGGTTCTCAGCAACTGCACTGGCCGGAGACCGAAGCGGAGGCCGGGCCCGGAGCCAGGCTCCGCGCGCTCCTCGCGGGCCCGGAACCCGCGCTGCTGATGGGCGCGCACGACGGCCTGAGCGCGCGCATCGCGGCCGACAGCGGATTTTCCGGGCTGTGGGCCTCGGGCTTCTGCATATCGACCGCGCTGGGGGTGCGGGACAGCGACGAGGCGTCGTGGACCGACCTGCTGGGCATGATCGCCAGGGTGGTGGAGGCGGCCGGGCTTCCGGTGCTGGTCGACGGCGACACGGGCTACGGCAACTTCAACACCGCCAGGCTGTTCACCGCGCAGGCCGAACGGATCGGGGCCGCGGGGGTGTGCCTGGAGGACAAGGTCTTCCCGAAGATGAACTCGTTCGTCGGCGACGCGCACGCCCTGGCGCCGATCGGCGAGTTCTGCGGGAAGATCGCCGCCTGCCGGGAGGTACTCACCGACCCGGAGTTCGTGGTCGTGGCGCGGGTCGAGGCGTTGATCGCCGGTGCCGGGCTCGCGGAGGCGCTTCGCCGGGCGGAGGCCTACCGGCGGGCCGGCGCCGACGCCATCTTCATCCACTCCCGGCAGTCCACCATTAAGGAGATCGCCGAGTTCGCCGGGGAGTGGAGCGGACGGCTGCCCCTGGTCGTCGCGCCGACCACCTACCATTCGACCCCGCTGGAGGAGTTCGCCGAACTCGGCATCTCCGGGGTGATCTGGGCCAACCAGAGCATGCGCGCGGCCGTGACCGCGATGCGGCAGGCCTGCCGGTCGCTGCTCGCCGAGGGGCCGAAGGCCGTGGAGCCGACGATCGCCTCGCTGAACGAGGTGTTCACCCTGATGGGCTACCAGAAACTCGCCGCGGACGAGGAGCGGTACGCCAGGCTTCACTCGGACCTGGACGACTCGTGATCGACGCACGCACCCTGCTGGGTGAGCTGACCGCCCGCGGGGTGGCCGACATCACGGGCGTGCCCTGCTCCTACCTGACCCCGCTGATCAACCGCGTGGCCTCCGACCCGGCGGTGGGGTACCTGCCCGCCACCCACGAGGGAGAGGCCGTGGCCGTGGCCACCGGCTGCTGGCTGGCCGGTGTCACCGCGGGCGTCATCGCCCAGAACTCCGGCCTGGGCAACATGGTCAACCCCCTGACCTCGCTGAACCAGCCGAGTGCCATCCCGGTCCCCCTCGTCGTCACCTGGAGGGGGGAGCCCGGCCGGCCCGACGAACCGCAGCACGGGCTGATGGGCGCCATCACCCCGGCCCTGCTGGAACTCCTCGGGATCGGCCACTCGGTGGTGCCCGCCGACCCGGCCGGTCTCACCCACTGCCTGGACGCGGGCTGGGCGGCGATGAGCCGCGAACGGCTGCCGTACGCCTTCGTCCTGCGCGAGGGCGTCGTGGCGCCCGAGCCGCTCCAGGAGAGGGTCCCGCCCGCCCCCCGCGTCCCCGGCATCGTCCGCCACGGCCGGAACGGGACCGCTCCCAGCCGCGTCGCGGCCTTGGAGCACCTGCTCGGCGTCCTGCCCGACGCGGCGGCCGTGGTGTCCACCACCGGCAAGACCAGCCGCGAGCTCTACACCCTCGCGGACCGGCCGCAGCACTTCTACATGGTCGGCGCGATGGGGTCGGCCGCCGCGGTCGGCCTCGGCGTGGCCAGGCACGCGGCGCGGCCGGTGGTGGTGGTCGACGGGGACGGCGCGGCCCTGATGCGGCTGGGTACGCTCGCCACCGTCGGCGCCCACCCCGCGCCCAACCTGACGCACGTCCTGCTGGACAACGGCGTGCACGACTCCACGGGAGGCCAGCGGAGCCTGGCTGCGCAGGTGGACTTCCCCGCGATGGCGGCCGCCTGCGGTTACGCCCAGGTGCACGACTGCGGCGACCTGGTCGGCTTCGTCGACGCGCTCAAGGCCGCGCAGGCGGAGGGCGGACCGGCGTTCGTCTACCTGAGGATCCGGCCGGGTTCGATGGCCGGGCTCGGCCGTCCGCGCGTCCACCCGTCGGACGTGGCCCGGCGGTTCAGGGACTTCGTGACGGGACCGGCCCGATGAACGGCCCGAGCGGCCCGAACGGCCCGGCGAGTGAACCGGTGAGCCGCGTCGGTGTGATCCACGGCCGCTTCCAGCCGCTGCACCTCGGGCACCTGGAGTATCTGCTCGCCGGGGCCGAGCGCTGCGACGTCCTCGTCGTCGGGATCACCAACCCCGACCCCGAGCTCACGGCGTACGAGTCCAGCGACCCCGAGCGCGGCACCGCCGAGGCCAACCCGTGCACGTACTACGAGAGATACCTGATGGTCGAGGGGTCGCTGGTGGAGGCCGGGGTGGCCAGGGAGCGGATCCGCATCGTGCCGTTCCCGCATGGTTTTCCCGAGCGGCTGCGCTACTACGCGCCGACCGAGGCCACGTACTACCTGACCGTCTACGACGAGTGGGGCGACACCAAGGTGGCCAGGTTCGCCGACCTCGGGCTGCGGACCGAGGTCATGTGGCGCCGTACGGACAAACCGATCAGCGGGCACCGGGTCCGGGACGCGATCGCCGCCGGTGAAGGCTGGCAGTCGCTCGTCCCGCCCGCCGTCGCCTCCGTGATCGTAGAGAGGGCAATAGATGAGCGCATCCGGCAAGCTGTATCTGATCGCGCTGTGCGGCGGAGGTGACCGGCCGAACGAAGCGCTGGGCGGGCGCACCCCGTTCGAGGCGGCGTCCACGCCGCACCTGGACCGGCTGGCCGCGGACGGCCGCAACGGCCTGCTGGAGGTCATCGGCGAGGACATCCCTCCCGAGTCCGACTCGGGGGCGATGGCCCTGCTCGGCTACGACCCCGCCGTGTACTACACCGGCCGGGGCCCGCTCGAAGGCTACGGGAACCGCTACTGGGATCCCGAGGGCTACTCGGTGGCCTTCCGGATCAACTTCGCGAGCCTGAACCGGGCGACGGGACGCCTGGACCGGCGTACGTCCCGCGACCTGACCGACGACGAGATGCAGCGGCTCGTCACCGAGATCGTCGGGGGGGTGCGGCTGGACCCCGACATCGACGTACGGCTCACCGGCTGGGGACGGCACCGCGGCATCCTGGCCTTCACCAGCAGAACCCGGCCGCTGTCGGGGGAGGTGAGCAACACCGACCCCGGGTTCGTGAAGAAGGGGCCCTTCGGCATGCCGGTCCGCGAGCACGCCAACCGGCCGCTCACCGCCGAGGCGATGACCGACGACGGCGCCGCCAGGCTGGTCGCCTCCCTGGTCAACACCTTCGTCGAGCAGAGCGCCAAGGTGCTGGAGGCCAGCGAGATCAACGCGCGGCGGATCGCGGAGGGCCGCAAGCCCGCCAACATCCTGCTGGTCCGCGACGGCGGGCACCTCCTGCCGGACCTCCCGCCCGCCACGACCCGCATATCCATGTACGGCCAGGTACCGGCGGAACGCGGCCTCGCCCGGCTGATCGGGGCGGAGTTCACCACGGCCAAGGTCGCCCCCGGCCAGGCGGAGTCCGACTTCTACGCGCGGCTGCTGCCCCTGCTTCTCTCCGATCCGGCCGACGTCGTGTTCGCGCACATCAAGGGCCCCGACGAGCCCGGCCACGACAACCAGCCCGAGGAGAAGGTCCGCGCGATCGCCGACATCGACGCCCACCTGGTCGGACCGCTGCGCGCGGCCCTCGGCCCGGCGGACGTCCTCGTCGTCACCTGCGACCACGCCACTCCCTGCGGGGCGGGCATCCACACCGCCGACCACGTGCCGCTGGCGGTGGCGGGCCCCGGCGTCGTCCCCGACACGGTCACCGAGTTCGGCGAGGCCGCGGCGGCACACGGCGACCTGCCGGTACGGCGTGCCAGCGACCTCATGCCATGGCTGACACGGGTCAGGGAGGGCGGATGACCCGGCTCATCCCGTGGCCAACGCGGGCCCAGGAGGACAGATGACCCGAACAACACAGCCGCGGAAAACCCCCGACCTCAATCCGTGGCCAGCACGGGTCCAGGAGGACGGATGACCCGGACAACACGACTGCGGGATACCCCATGGCCGACATGGGCCCGGGAGGACGGATGACCCGGACGACGCGGATAACCAAGGTGCTGTTGCGGGGCATTCTCGACTCGCGGGCCCGGCCCACCGTCGAGGCCGACCTGTCGCTCGGCGAGGTCCGCGGCCGGGGCTCCTGTCCGGTGGCGATCGCGCCCGGCCGCCTGGAGCGGCGTCGCGGCCTGCGCACCGGCGGGCTGGGCCGCCTGCGGGACGGCCCGGCGGGACGGCTGCTCGACCACGCCCTGACCGGCTACACCCCCGACGGCCAGGCCGGGCTGGACGGCCGCCTCCGCGAGCTGGACGACCGGCACGAGCTGGGCGCCGACGTCACGCTCGCGGTGTCGCTGGCGTACGCCCGCGCCTCGGCCGCCGTCTCGGGAACGTCGCTGCGCGGGTGGCTGACGGAGCTCGCCGGGTCGGTGCCCGGCCTGCCCCGGCTCCTGGTCAACGCGTTCTCCGGCGGGATACACCGGACCGGCGCCCCCGACTCCTTCCAGCAGGTCATGGCCATCCCGCACGCCGGTTCGCTCATCGACGACGTACATGCCGCGCTGGAGATCTACGGTGCCGTAGAGCGCGGGATCGCCGACGGCGGCGGTACACCGGCGATCTCCGCGTCCAGCGGTTTCCTGCCGGGCGATCGCGACGTCTCCTGGCAGCTCGACACGCTCCGGCGGGCGTGCCCGGTGGAGGCCAAGGCCACGCTCGGCGTGGACGTGGCCGCCGAGCACCTGCTGTCCGCGCCGGGCCGCTACCGGTTCCAGGGACGCGAGCACGAGTCGGCCGCCTTCGGGACGCTGCTGCTGAAGCTGGCCCGTACCCACGGCGTCGAGTACGTCGAGGACCCGTTCGACCCCGCCGACACCGGCGCGTGGCACGCCTTCCTGCCCGCGGCCCGCGAGGCCGGGGTGACCGTCGTCGGCGACGACCTGTTCGCCTCCGACGCCGCGCGGGTCCGCCCGGGACTCGCCGACGCCGTCCTGCTCAAGCCCAGCCAGGCGGGCACGGTCACCGCCACGCTGGACGCCGCGCGGGCCGCCCGGGAGGCGGGGCTGCTCCTGGTGGTGTCACACCGTTCGGGAGAGACGGAGGACACCGCCATGTGCGACCTCGCGGTGGCGGTCGGCGCCGAGTGGATCAAGGTCGGCGGTCCGAGGAGGGGCGACCGGATCGCCAAGTACAACCAGCTCATCCGCCTCACCGAGAGCCTTTCCCCACCGGACCCACCCGTTGATTCCGTCGATCGAGTCCGTTGATCAAGCCCGTTAGCCGAGTTCGTCAGTCGAGTTCGTCAACCGAGGAGGAACGCATGTCACGTGCCAAGCAGTTCAAGGACCTGATGCTCGCCCCCGAGCTTCTGGTGGTGCCCAGCGCGTACGACGCGCTGAGCGCGAAGGTGATCGAGCAGGCCGGTTTCTCCGCCATCCACATGACCGGCTCGGGCACGTCGGCCTCCATGCTCGGCCTGCCCGACCTGGGTTTCGCCACCATCACCGAGATGGCGTGGAACGCCAAGAACATCTCCATGGCCGTGGACCTCCCGGTGATCATGGACCTCGACGCCGGGTACGGCAACGCGATGAACACCTGGCGAAGCGTCCGGGAGTTCGAGAGGGCGGGCATCGTCGGCGGGCACCTGGAGGACCAGGTCGTACCCAAGCGTTGCGGGCACCTGGAGGGCAAGCGGCTGATCTCCACCCGGGAGATGGTGGGCAAGATCGAGGCCGCGGTGGAGGCGCGTACCGACCCCGACTGGATAGTGATCGCGCGGACCGACGCCCGCGAGAAGCTCGGCCTGGACGAGGCCATCAGCCGCTCCAAGGAGTACGTCGCGGCCGGGGCCGACTGCATCTTCCTGGAGGCCATGCTCAGCGTCGACGAGATGAAGCGCGTACGCGACGAGATCGACGCGCCGCTGCTGGCCAACATGGTCGAGGGCGGCAAGACCCCCTGGCTCACCACCAAGGAACTGGAGGAACTCGGCTACAACCTGGCCATCTACCCCCTCTCCGGCTGGTACGCCGCCACCACGATCCTGCGCAAGGTGTTCGCCGCGCTCCGCGACGAGGGCACCACCCAGAAGTTCTGGGAGCGGAACGACCTGCGGATCACCTTCGACGAGCTCTTCGAGGTGTTCGACTACTCGCGCATCTCCGAGCTGGAGGCCCGCTTCGTGGTCAAGGACGAGGACCATGTTTCGTGACGGCGCGCTGCGCCCCGGCGGCGACCCGCTGACGGTGCGCAGCCCCTGGAACGGGGAGGTCGTCGGCTCCGTACCGGCGGACACCCCCGACGAGGTGGCGGAGGCCGTGCGCGGCCTCCGCGCCGCCTGGCGGCCCCCGCGTCCGCAGCAGCGGGCGGCGGTCCTGCGCCGGAGCGCCGCGCTGCTCAGGGAGCGCGGCCCCGACCTGGCCGTGCTGATCTCGCGGGAGTCCGGCGTGTGCGTCAAGGAGACCCGCAAGGAGACCGAGAGGGCCGCCGCCAACCTCACCGTCGCGGCCGAGGAGGCGGAACGGCTGCACGGGGAGGGCATCCCCATCCCCGGGCACGACCGGCTCGCGGTCACCGTCCTCGAACCCGCGGGCCTCGTGGCGGCGCTCACCCCGTTCAACCGGCCGCTCAACCAGGTCGTCGTCAAGATCGCGCCTGCCGTGGCCGCGGGCTGCGCGATCGTCGTCAAACCCTCGGAGAGGACACCCCTGACCGCCCTCGCCTTCGCCGAGCTGCTGATCGAGGCCGGTCTTCCCCCCGAGCACCTGGTGGTCACCACGGGCCTGCCCGGGACGATCGGCCCGGTGCTCGCGGGGCACCCCGAGATCGACATGGTCACCTTCACCGGCTCGGTGGCCACCGGCCGGGCGGTGGCGCGGGCGGGCGCGGGCAAGAAACTCCTCCTGGAGCTGGGCGGGAACGACCCGCTGATCGTGCTGCCCGACGCCGACCTGGAACTCGCGGCCCGGCTCGCGGGAGAGGGGGCCTTCGCCACGGCGGGACAGTCCTGCCGAGGGATCAAACGGGTGATCGCGGTGGGTGGGACCGCCGACGCCATGGCGGCCGGGCTGGTCGAGGCCGCCCGGCGAAAACGGGCCGGAGACCCGCTCGACCCGGCGACCGACCTGGGCCCGCTCGTCAGCGAGGACGCGGCGTCCGAGGTGGAACGGCGGATCTCGGACGCGGTCGCCGCCGGGGCGAAGCTGCTGTGCGGCGGGGAGCGGCGTGGCGCCCTGCTCACCCCGGCGGTGCTGGATTACGTGCCTCCCGACGCCGAACTCGTCGCCGAGGAGACGTTCGGCCCGGTCGCGCCGATAATCCGCGTGGACAGTGTGGAGGAGGCGATCGCGGTGTCCAACGGCACGCCGTACGGACTGCAGGCCGGGGTGATCACCTCCGACACGGCGGCGTTCTCGCGGCTCGCGTCGGAACTGCGGGTCGGCGCGGTCAACCTCAACGCCGGTCCCCAGTTCGACTCTCCACACATCCCGTTCGGCGGCGTGAAGGCCAGCGGGCTGGGCCGCGAGGGCATCCGCTACGCGATCAGGGAGATGAGCGTCACGAAGACCGTCACCTTCCCCTATCCATAGACCTCCACCGGTCGGCGGGTCCATTGCCGCAGGTCCCTGGTCGGCGAGTCCCTGACCGTGGGTCCATGACCGGCGGGTCCCTGAACGCGGGGTCTCTGGCCGCGGGTCCCTGTCCCTGGGCGGGGACCCACCGCGAGTACTCGCGATCGTGGAGTCTTCGGCGGGCAACCTCGTACCGACCGTGGCGCGAGGTCGTCCACGCCGGGGCTCGTACCGGTGACGCCTGAGGCACGGCCGACCTCCGGCCGTGCCCTCAGGACCGGGACGCCACGGCCCGGTGACGGCACCTCAACGGCCCCGCGCACCCCGGAAGTAGGCGTTCGCCGTGGGGCCGAACATCAGCGCCATCGCGGCCAGGACCGCCGCGAGGTGCAGGATCCGGCTGGTGGCGAGCACGAACGTCATCGCGTCGGCGTCCGCGACGGCCTGGCCGAGCGAGTTGCCGTCGAGCAGCCACTGGATCGGCTCCATCACCAGCGAGAGCGTGCCGAAGACACCGAGGGTCACCGCGAGCGCGATACGGGCCCAGCCCCGGCCCCGGCGCAGGTGCGTCGCCATGAAGATGGCCACGGCGAAGACCCCCAGCCGGAAACCCATCCCCGGGGCGAGCTCGGCGACCGACGCCGACCCGTCGGCCAGCATTCCGGCGGCGGCCAGACCGGCCTCGAAGGCACCGGCACCGACGGCGGCGAACCAGAGCGCCGCCGCGTTCCTGACCGACGCGGGGACAACGGACGGACTTACCTGAAGCTGGGATACGTACTGCGTGGACATGGACGACACCTCTCGAACAGCGCTGAACCTTATGCCCGAGTCTTCTCCGCCCCCCAGAAAAGAGCAGGCCTGCCCACACGCCAACCGAAGCACCTGCCCACACGCCGGTCGAAGGTAGGGAACGCCCTACCTTCCCGACCATGCCGCCGACGCTGAAGAGACAAACCTCAGTCTTTGTCGGCGGCTGGTTCCGAATTCCTGGAGCTCCACTCCGCCCTGATCTCCTGCCAGGAACGGCCCTCGCCCTGCCTCATCCGCCGAAGACCCTCGGCCGGCTGGTCGTTCTCCAGAAGCTCCCGGCCCTGCGAGCGGTGCCAGACCTCCTCGGTGAGATCGCGGGTACGGCCGACCCGGCGCAGGTCCTGGACGAGCGTCACCACAGCGCGGAGCCGTTCGGCCTCAAGCATCAACCGTGTCCCCCCTCTCTCCGACCGTTCTCTCATCAGCTCAGCGGTCGCCAATATCTCCATGGACGGGGGCCACTCTCACCACGGATCGCGCCCATCTTGTCGGTCTCCTACCGTTTGCCGATCTCCAACTCGCGCCATTCGGGCGCCAGAATGGAATGCACAATTGAGTCTCGCCACTGATCACCGACCTTGAGGTGCCCGCGGATGCGGCCTTCTTCGCTCAAGCCGAGCTTGGTCATCAGCCGAGCTGAGGCATCGTTGGCGGGGCTGCGTGCCCCCCACATCCGGTAAAGGCCGAGCTCGCCAAAGCCGAGACGAAGCAAAAGTCGTACGACGTCTCCACCGAGACCCTGGCCCCACTGGTCAGCGCGTAGGGCGAATCCAATCTGCCCGCTGCTTTGACCCGGGTGTTGGGTGTCGATGGCCAGCCGGGCGAAGGCGATCAAGACTCCGCCTGGCCGTACTGCGGCGAGGGAGTACTCGGTGCGCGGTACGGCCAGGGCGGCTTCCGTCACGGTAGAGATCGTGGCCTGCACCTGCTCGCGGGTGCGTGGCTCGAAACTCATATGCTCAACGACCGCTGGATCACCGTAGATGGCGGTGAGCCCATCCACGTCGGACGGGGTGAATTCGCGCAGGCTGACGCGTGCAGAGGTGAGCATGACGGGGTGCATGCTGCCGAGACTAGCGACCCCGGGGAAGCGCGGCGCCAGCCGATATCTGCCCGTAGACCTCGATCTCCTGCTGCAGATCCCGCGCCGTAACCGCACCTTGGTAGCTGGAGGCACGCAGCGCGGCATGCACGCGCATCGCACTGGCGACGACACCGCCGATGCGCTGATCAACGGGCATGTCCAGCACTGGTCCCAGCGCCTCGGCGGCCCCTTCCAGGTCCCCCATATTGACCCTGGCCAGCGCCTGATCGGCACTGGCGCCCGCCTCATCGCCGTAGGAGCGCTCCTCGGGAGCGGCCTGGCTGTAGGCGGCGATCGCCTCACCGGCAACGCGAGCGGCCTCCTGCTCATGCCCTGGCAGCCACACACGGGTGTCGGCGGCGTAGTAGAGCTGGCGTGCCCGCGAGAACGTCATGATGCCGCCGAGGATGTCCAGGTCGTCCGGCTCGACCTGTTCGCGGGCGTCGTTGGCGCGTTCGATAGCGGCCACCGCCCGCTCACCATCGCCCAGCACGGCCCATACCCGGGCTTCCTGTGCGGGTAGCCACACCGAACCCGTGCCCCGAATCCGGGCGGCGAGCTCGCCGCCAGCCTGGGCGTAGCGGGCCGCTTCGTGCGGCCAACCGGCCCAGTAAGCGATCAGCGACTTCAAGCCACATGCCCACACGCGCAGCCCATCGTGGCCAGCGTTGTCGGCGCACACGGAGGCGGTGCGGGCCTGGGTCATGGCCGAGTAGGGATCGCCGAGGTCATGGGAGGCCTTGGCGAGCATGCCGGAGACGACACCGGCGTAGAGGTACATCTCGGCGGACTCAGCGGGCCGCTGCCTGCCTTCGAGTAGCCGGAACGTGACGTCCTGCAGACCGATCAGGTCTCCCATCAGGACTATCAGGGGCTGCTGCTGATAGGCCAGCGTGAGGCGGGTGACCTCAGCGCGTAGCTGGTCCAGCGTCTCGGGTCCGATGTTGCTGCCCTCCGCAGCGACAGTGAACCGCAGGGCTCTACGTGCGGCCATTGCTACCTCTCTTTGCGGATTGTCGGATGCTGGTGCTTGGGCCAGCGGCCGTACTCGTGCAGTTGTCGATGACGGAACTTCCCCGACCGTCCTGGCCGGGGCGGTGAAACCGCTGTTGCATCGGATCAGGACGTCCCGCTCCGATGAATCCAGCCGGTTGAGAGCCATCGGGTCCAGCAGCCGCAACGGGGTGGTTCCGTAAAGGCTGGCCAACGCGATGATCTGCGTAGCTTGAGGCGCCCGCGATCCGGCGGCGGGGAACATCTCCAGCCTTGACAGCAGAGGCTGGTCGATGACCGACGTAGGGACCTGTTGGCGGTACCGGTCCACTACCTCGGGCTGGCTGAGACCGAGCGCCATGCGAAATGCCGCCAAGCGCGAGCCTCCGCATACGAGGCGGATCTCCTCGGCGATCTCTTCCACCTCACGGCCTTGGTCGGCCATCTCGGCGCGTAATCGGTTGATGTCCCTCTTGCTCCACGTACTCACCACGGGGCTCCCAGGAATGAGGCTCTGAGGGCAGGTTGCAGCCGGAGACCCAGATTGGGCAACTACGCAAATCGGACACGGATCTTGCTGGCGACATAAACACGGGGCACCGGCCCTTAAAACCGCAGGTCATGCGGGTCTTCGCGTGCATAGAAAGCATGTCGGCACGATGGGTGACCGTCTCGTCGCTGAGGGCGTTTACTAACTCCAGTTCTCTAGAGCCAGTGTGGCGACCTACCGAGGGCACACCTCTGGTCGCTGCACTCCCGTGCGCCCCAACTCGGCCGGGTGAAGGGTGCACAGGGCGGTGCGGGCCTGTCGTCGTCAGGCCCGCACCGCGAACCCCGGCGAGTGAATGAATCCAGGAGGTGTTCGTGAGCACTGCCACAGCGAGCCCATCAGGCGTCGCATCGCGCACTACGGAGAGGTACAACTGTGCGTTGGCCACTGTGCGCCAGCTGCTGAAGGACCGTGGGGTTCGCTCGTACCCCGTCCAGACCATCAGCCTGAAGTTGTCCGATGACAACGGCCGACCGATTCAAATAGGGGAGCCTGAGCTGCACAGCCCCGAGCTCGTCATTCACGAAGATGACGGATCGGTGGCCGCCACGGTGACCATGGGGACGCGCTCCGGCTGCTACCTGGTGTCCGTTCGCGACAGCGCCGACATCGAGACGGTCCGGTTCGAGCAGCCGGAAAAAGTCCTGGACCTCATTCTCGCGATGGAGCGTGAGCCGTGACCAAACCCGCCATGTACGGGTCGGCGTCGGTGGACGCGGCGGAGAGACTGCGCGAGGCTCTTGCTGGACACGAGATCACCGCCGATATCCATGACGGTTATGGGCTGGCACTGGTGTCGGTCGGGGCGGGCCCGGTGGTGTGGTCCAACGGAGAGCGGTTCTGGTGGCATGCCGGATGGAACGCCGAACGCCGGTGTGCCGTCTACGCCTCAGAGGAGGCAGCCGAGCCCTGCCGGGCCGCACGCCGGATCATGCTTCACCGTGCCCGTTCGCATGAGGCGACTTCACCGCCCGCGACGGGCGAAGGGAGCCCTCCGTGACCGTGGCGGAGCTGACGAGACTCCACGGACGCGTCTGGACGATCTCCGAAGCGGTCGGCGGCGGCTGGTACGCCGTACGCCGCGCCCTCATGTCGACGTACGGACTTGAGCACGGCCTGTCCGACATCCGCTGCGGGGCGACCCTGACAGAACTCGCCCACCACCTGGACGAGGAGACACGACTGGAAAAACAGTCCTGGCGACGCGTATCACCGAGGACAACGCCGTAGCCCCACGCGGCCCACCCATGAAACGCGTCCGCGACGCGCATTCCAGCCGTGGGCCGAGCAGGAATGGATCCACACCTGGACGACCGGCTTCTGAACTGGCTGAACGACAAGTAATCAACCCACAGCTCAGGCGACTGTCACAAAGAAGGCGGGAGGTGAAGCAGATGAGCCCGGACTCAATGATCAAACGCGGACAATTCCCTTGGCAGCCCAGGCCGGAGGCGGCGGAGCTCGACGTTTGGCATGAGTACGAGATCCCGCTGACAGGAACCTTCCGTCTGGACTCGCGCCTGGTGTTGTTCACCCAGGTTCTGGAAAGTTCTCAAAGCCTCTCCGCCTGGGCCTACGTGTGCCTTGAACCCGAAGAGGGTGATGAGATATCTACGATCACTTTCGCATCGATAGACGAGATGCGCGAGTTCGTAAAGACTAGGTTTCAGGGCAGAACGGCAGTGCTCACACTGGCCAAGGATGACCGAATCATCGGCCAGTGGACACGCAGCGTGGTGAGGAAAGACCTGGCATCCACCGTCGAAGCGTTTCTCAATAGCGTTATACGGAGCGTCAACGAGGTCTCGGATCCTGAGCGGCGCATCCGAGCCAAGCTCGCAGGTCTAGAGGCCACAGGGTCCGAACTCGCGCCATCCTAATCCTCTCGACGGCCACGGCTTCACGGCCGTTCGTTCACGGGCAGTCATTTTTGGCGGGACACGGCCGTATCTCTGTTATCCAGGCCGCCTGGATGTTCTTCCCCCTCAAGCGCTTCCGGATAGCATACGGCGAGACGTTGGCGATGACTCCGTATATCAATCCGTCGTGGGCCACACGCCGGAGATCGGCCAGGTCAAACCCGAACCTGGCCAGGATCGGCTCGTCTTCGGGCGTCAGCGTCGACGACCAGCTTCTGAACTGGCTGACCGACGAGTAGTCGACGCACGGCTCGGGCAGTTCTTTGTCCGAACATCCCTCATGGCCGGGCCAGTACACGGCCCTGCCTCCCAACCGCTTGCGCGACAGGAAGACGTCCATCGCCGGGCCGTTCTCCATCCCGAGACTTTTCTCCGTCATCGGCTTCTTGAACTCGATCAGGATGGTCGTCATCACTCCCGGCTTCAGCTCGTCCAAGGACCCGACACCGAAGATTCCCCGGACACCCAATCCGAACTCGGCGACGGCGGCGGTCAGGCCGGTCGGAGGGAGTTTGGAAATGTCCTGCACCTCGCCGGACAGGCTCACCTTCACCCGGTAGGGCGACTCAGGGGAGAAAAACGATCCGGCATACGGCCGTGACGAGGTTCCCATGAATCGAAACTCGTAACCTCCCAGAGCGGGCCAGAGCTCGGACCCTCCCATGATGAATCTGCGGTCCGGATTGGCGGCCATAGCGGCATTCCCGATCACCGTCAGAAGGTGCTCGGTCGAGACGGTTATCGGTATGTCCGCCTGCGGTGTGCGCGGATCCGCCCGCGGCGGCGCCTCTTCACCCGCCGTACAGGATGTCAGGAAAAGCATCGAGGCGACCAGGGTGCCGACAGCCGACGACCGCTTCACAGAATCGTTCCCCCGCTTCTCACCGTCGACCCGTCGCCCTGCCCCCTGCGGGACCGACACGGACGACACCACGAGTTCACGCCCGGCACTCGCCCGCCTCGGCGCTCCCGCCACCTGAATTCCGGTAAGCAATTCATGACCTTACCGGCTTATACGACCTACGTAGAATAAGGGCATGGCGGGTCCCGCGCGGGTCACGGCCCCGACGCTTGACGTACTTGAAGCGCTCCTCGAAGCACACGTACGCGATGGTCGATTGCACGGATGGGCCATTGTGAAACTGACCGGAAGGTCGGGCCCGACGGTCTACGGCGTGCTTGACCGCCTCGAAGAGGCAGGATGGATCGAAGGCGCCTGGGAAGAGCGGAATCCGGAGGTCAACAGACCTCGACGTCGCTTTTATCGTCTCAGCGACGAAGGTTTGACGAGTGCCCGGACCCTGCTGACAAAACGACGCGGCGAAGTTTCACGGCAGATCAAAGGCCCTCCACTGCGCGCGTTCCTGAGCCGACTGCTCGGTGAATCACCTCAGGGCGCTCGATGAGCGGGCTTGAGATTGTTTTCGCCGTGCTCTCCGGCCTGCTCGTCAACGAGTGCTGTGAGATAGCCCCCTGGGCGGCACGTCGCCTTGTCCGGTGGTCGGCCCGGCTGCGGTACAGGAAGGCCGAACAGGCGGAGGCGCGCGCCGAGGAACTCGCCGCACTCATCAACGACCGTCCCGGAAAGCTCTTCAAGCTCGTCACCGCGCTGGGCTTCGTGATCTCCGCTGCGGGAAGCCGTGGGAAGCGGGCGGCCGAGCAGGCGGTAATCGTCAGAGTCGGCGCGCGGGCGTTCAGGGACGCGGACGAATTCGCCCACCGGATCGGCTGGACGGCAACGGGGTCCGGCCTCCGGAGAAGTTACCGTGATCCACGGTTCGACGATCCGATGCCCACCAACCGCTTCAGTCACTGAAGTCCTTTTCGCCTTCGCGGCGGAAAGACGTTCAGGGGATCAGGCCCTCGGCGGTCAGGGCGGTCCACAGGGCTTCGGGGACGGGCTTGGCGGTCAGGTTCGCGTTGCGGGTTACCTCGGTGGCGGAGCGGGCGCCGATGACGACGCTGGCGACGGCCGGGTGGCGCAGGGGGAAGGCCAGGGCCGCCTGGGGGAGGGTGACGTCGTGGCGTTCGCAGACGGCGGCGATGCGGCGGGCGCGCTCCAGGAGCGGGCCGGGGGCGGGGGCGTAGTCGTAGGTGCCCGACGGGTCGTGGGTGGCCAGCAGGCCGCTGTTGAACACCCCGGCCGCCAGCACCGAGACGCCGCGCTCGACACACAGCGGCAGCAACTCGTCCTCCCCCGACTGGTCGAGGAGGGTGTAGCGCCCGGCGAGCATGACCATGTCGACGCCGGTCTCGCGGACGAACCCGGCGAGCATCGCCGCCTGGTTCATACCGACCCCGACGGCCTTGACGACGCCCTGGTCGCGCAGTTCGGCCAGGGCCGGGTACGCCTCGGAGACGGCCTGCTCCCAGTGGTCGTCCGGGTCGTGGATCAGGACGATGTCGACGTGGTCGAGGCCGAGCCGCTCCAGGCTCTCCTCCAGCGACCGCAGGATCCCGTCGCGCGAGAAGTCCCACACCCGGCGCAGTTCGGCGGAGACGTCGAAGCCCTGGTCGTCCCGGCCGAAGGGTCCCTCACCGGGGGCGGGCACGATCAGGCGGCCGACCTTGGTGGACAGGGTGTAGGAGTCGCGGGGTCTTTCCGCCAGGGCGGCGCCGAGCCGCCGTTCCGACAGGCCGAGCCCGTAGTGGGGCGCGGTGTCGAACAGGCGGACCCCCGCCTCGTAGGCCGCGTCCACCGCCGCACGCGCCGCGTCCTCGCCGACCTCCGAGAACAGGTTCCCGATCGGGGCCGCGCCGAAGCCGTACCTGCTGACCTGCACCGCTCGCTCCGTCCATTCCGTACGGCTTGATGTGTTCTTAGCGCCTCACGGGTGGCTCCATCCACCCGGGCCACCCGTACGCAAGCCATTTCGTAGCACTTCACGAATGGCTCCGTCCACCCGCCCCTACGGGCGCGCAAGCGTCGCGCCCGTACGGTTCGGTCCCGTACGGGCTGCGCGTCCGCGTGGCTCACGCCACTCTCAAAGCGTCAATCTTGGGCCTTGCCGCCCGCCAGGCGGCTGATCATCAGGGCGACCAGGATGATCGAGCCGTAGACGAGCTGCTTCCACTCGCCGGGGACGCCCTTCAGGGTCAGGATGTTCTCGACGAGGCCGATCACCAGGACACCGGTGAGCGCGCCGAGGATCGTACCCTTGCCGCCGTCCATGCTGACGCCGCCGATGACGGCGGCGGCGAAGGCCATGAAGATCCAGCCGACGCCCTGGTTGGCGCTGATGCCGCCCAGGCGGCCGGTCTCCAGCACTCCGGCGAGCGCGGCGACGATCCCGCCGATGACGAAGACGACCCAGACGACCCGCTCGACCCTGATGCCCGCCGCGCGGGCGGCGTCGGCGTTGCCGCCGATGGCGTAGAGCGAGCGTCCGCCCCGGAAGTAGCCGAGGGCGACGATGGCCACCGCGAAGAGGACGCCGGTGATCCAGATGGCCGCCGGAAGGCCCAGCCAGTTGGCGCTGCCCAGGTAGAGGAACGACTCGGGCAGCTCGAACAGGCTCTTGCCCTGGGTGAGGCCCAGCTGGAGGCCGTGCACGACGATCATCATGGCCAGCGTGACGATGAAGGCCGACAGCTGGAAGCGCAGGATCAGGAAGCCGTTGAAGGCGCCGACCAGGCCGCCGACCAGCAGGCACAGCGGGATCGCCAGGATGCCGGGCAGCTCCAGGCCGAATCCTCCGGCCGCCACCGGGATGACCAGCATCACGCCGACGGCGGGCGCCATGCCGACCGTGGACTCCAGCGACAGGTCGAACTTGCCCGCGATCAGGATCAGCGCCTCGGCGAGGACCACCAGGGCCAGGGCCGACTGCTGCTGCAGCACGTTGGTCAGGTTGCCCGGGGTGAGGAAGATCGGGTCCACGAAGGAACCGGCGATCAGCAGTACGACGATCACCGGGACCAGGGTGAGGTCGCGGAACCGCCCGAGCTGGATGCGACGGCCCTGCGGGGCCGCCAGCACGGGCGGGGGGGTCTTTGTCGTGGTCATGAGTGGTCGATACCTTCCATCGCCGCCACCAGCTCGTTGTCGGTCCAGCCGCGCGGCACGTCCTTGACGATCCTGCCGTGGAACATGACGAGGACGCGATCGCAGATTCGCAGGTCGTCGAGTTCGTCGGAGACCAGTACGGCCCCCGCCCCGCGCTCGGCCGCGTCCTCCACGGCACCGAGCAGGGAGTGCTTGGCCTTGACGTCCACCCCGGCGGTCGGGTTGATGACCACGAGCGCGTTCGGATCGTCGGCGAGCGCCCTGGCCAGCACCACCTTCTGGGCGTTGCCGCCGGACAGGTCGGCCACCGGCTGGTCGGGACCCGTCGTCTTGATATCCAGCAGGTCGATCATCCGGGCGCCGTGCTCGCGGCGGCGGGCCGGGGAGACCACACCGTAGCGGCCGAGCTTGTGGGCGATCGGGATGGTCGCGTTCTCGGCGATCGACAGCAGCGGCACGAAGCCCTGGTGGTGCCTGTCCTGGGGGACGAACCCGAGCCCGGCGCGGAGCGCGGAGGGTACGTCGCCCTGCCTGACGTCGGTGCCGTTGACGGTCACCGTCCCGGTGTCGGCCCGGTGCAGGCCGACCAGGGTCTCGGCGAGACCGACCTTGCCACTGCTGCCGGAACCGGCGAGACCGACGATCTCGCCCGCCCTGACGGACAGGTCCACGTCCTCGTAGCGCCCGGCGAGGCTGAGCGCCTTCGCGGACAGCACCACGGGGGCCGAGGGGGCGGCCGTCCGGGTGCGGTACTCGTAGGCGGCGGTGGCCTCGCCGGTCATCGCGTCCACGAGCTGGTCGTGGGGCAGTTCGCCGACCGTGGCGGTGACGATGTGCCGGGCGTCGCGGAAGACCGAGACGCTCTGGCAGATCTCGTACACCTCTTCGAGGTGGTGGGAGATGAACATCATCGTGACGCCCTGCTCCCGCAGGGAGCGCATCCGGTCGAAGAGCCGCTGGATGGCCGGGCCGTCGAGCTGCGCGGTGGGCTCGTCCAGGATGATGAACCGGGCGCCGAACGACAGCGCCCTGGCGATCTCCAGCAGCTGGCGCTGCTCGACCCCCAGGTCTCCGGCCATGGTCTCCGCGTCGACGTCCACGCCGTACTGCTCCAGCAACTGGCGGGCCCGCGTACGCAGGTTCCGCCAGCTGATCCTGCCCCGCTCCGTCTGCCGGTTCAGGAAGAGGTTCTCCGCGACGGACAGGCTGGGGATGATCGTCGACTTCTGGTAGACGCACGCGACTCGCTGCCGCCAGGCGTCCCGGTCGGCCAGCGACGGCGCGGGCTGCCCGGCGAAGCGGATCTCACCCTCGTCGGGACGCTGGAGCCCGGTCAGGATCGACACCAGCGTGGACTTGCCCGCGCCGTTCCTGCCGACGAGCGCGTGCGTCTCCCCCTCGGTGATGGCGATCCCGGCACCGTTGAGCGCGGTGGTCGGGCCGAAGCGCTTGGTGATCCCAAGCGCCTCGACTGCCTTGACAGAAGATGTCATCACTTGACCTGGTTACCCCAGAGAGCCTGGTCGTCCACGTTCTCCTTGGTGACCAGGGGCGCGGGGAGCTGGTCCTCAAGACCGTTCGGCAGCTGGATGATCGTGCTGTCGTGGTCGGTCGGGCCGGGCTGGAAGGTCTTGCCCTCGGCGGCGGCCTTGGCGTAGAAGAGGGCGTACTTGGCGTAGAGGTCGGCCGGCTGGGAGACCGTGGCGTCGATCTCACCCTTGCGGATGGCCTCGAACTCCTGCGGGATGCCGTCGTTGGAGACCACGAAGACGTGCTTGGGGTCCTCCGGCGGCACGATCAGGCCCTTGGCCTTGAGCACCTGGAGGGTGGGGGCCAGGTGGACGCCTCCGGCGTGCATGTAGACGCCCTTGATGTCCGGGTGCTGCTCAAGACGGGTCTGGAGCATGGAGGCGGCCTTCGTGCCCTCCCACTCGGTCGGCTCCTCGAAGACCGTGATGCCGGGGAACTTGTCCTTCATGCAGCCGCGGAACGCCTCGGCCCGGTCACGGCCGTTGATCGACGACAGCGCGCCCATGAGCTGGACGACCTTGCCCTTGCCGCCGAGCTTCTCGCCGAGGAACTCGCACGCCTTCGTGCCGTACGCCTTGTTGTCGGCCCGCACGACCATGTAGACCTTGCCCTTGTCGGGGCGGGTGTCGACGGTGACGACGGGGATGTTCTTGCCCTCCAGCGTCTGCAGCGTGGAGGCGATGGCGCCGGTGTCCTGCGGGGCCATGACGATCACCTTGGCGCCCTGGCCGGTGAGGGCCTGGGTGTTGGCGACCAGCTTGGCCACGTCGTTCTGCGAGTTGGTCGGCGGCATCAGGTCGACGCCCAGCTCGGTCGCCATCTGGGGGACGTACTTGTTGTACGAGTTCCAGAAGTCGGAGTCGGTGCGGGGGAAGTCGATGCCGACCTTGCCGCCCGCGGCGGGGGCGGCGGCGGACGCGTCACCGGTGGGCTGGGCCGCGGTGGTGGGCTCCGACGAGCCACAGGCGGAGAGGGTGAAGGAGATCGCGAGCAGGGCCGCACCTGTCGCCGCGGGTCCGATTTTCATACCGTTGCCTCGATTCAAAGCTATATGGGGGGTGAATTATTTTTAGACTGATATCTCATCCGGCGGGACGGCCCCCGCCGTCGCGCTCTCGTGCCCCGTCCCGGGTCCGGGCCGCGGCCGGGATGGTCATGACCTCGGCCGGAGCCTGAGTCCCTGCATCCCGCCGTCCACGGCCAGGGCCGTGCCGGTGGTCGCCCCCGCGAGCGGGCTCGCGAGGTAGGCGATCGCCGCGGCGACCTCCGGGGCGCTGACCAGGCGGCCCGTCGGCTGACGGGCCTCCAGGGCCGCCCGCTCGGCCGCCGGGTCCTCGGCCGCGTCGAGCAGACGCTGCACCCAGGGGGTGTCGGCGGTGCCCGGGTTGACGCAGTTGACCCGGATTCCCTCGCGGATGTGGTCGGCCGCCATCGCCAGGGTCAGCGACTGGATGGCCCCCTTGGACGCGCTGTAGAGCGCCCGCTGGGGCAGTCCCGCCGTCGCCGCGATCGAGCAGGTGTTGACGATCGCGGCGTGCGCCGAGCGGCGCAGGTACGGCAGGCTCGCCCGGGTGACCCGGACGATGCCCAGGACGTTGACGTCCAGGACCCGGGACCACTCCTCGTATGGATTGTCCTCGATAGTGCCAGAGGCACCGATCCCGGCGTTGTTGACAAGGATGTCCAGGCCGCCGAGCTGCTCGACGGCCTGGGCGACGGCCACGCGGACCGCCTCCTCGTCGGTGACGTCCGCCTTGACCTCGACGAACGGGCCGCCGGAGGCGTTGATGTCGAGGGAGGCGACCTTCGCGCCCCGCTCGGCCAGCAGGGTGGCGGTGGCCAGGCCGATGCCGGATCCGCCCCCGGTGACCAGGGCGCGCAGGCCGTCGAGCTCACCCATTGAGGGACCTCCATACCGGGCCGTCGGGGTAGGTGTAGTCGATGATCGAGGCGGCGTGCATGGCCGCTCCGAAGCCGGGCCGGCTCGGCGCGACGTAGGCGCCCTTCTCTATCACCACCGGGTCGACGAAGTGCTCGTGGAGGTGGTCGACGTACTCGATCACCTTGCCCTCCAGCGAGCCGCTGACCGCGACGTAGTCGAACATCGACAGGTGCTGCACCAGCTCGCACAGGCCGACCCCGCCCGCGTGCGGGCAGACCGGGACGCCGAACTTGGCGGCGAGCAGCAGGATCGCGACGTTCTCGTTCACGCCCGCGACGCGGGCCGCGTCGATCTGCAGGTAGGAGATCGCGCCGGCCTGGAGGAGCTGCTTGAAGACCATGCGGTTCTGGACGTGCTCGCCGGTGGCCACCGGGATGGGCGCGATGCCCCTGGCGATGGCTGCGTGGCCGAGGACGTCGTCGGGGCTGGTCGGCTCCTCCACCCAGTGCGGGCGGAACTCCGCGAGGGCGTTCACCCAGGCGATGGCGGAGTCGACGTCCCAGCGCTGGTTGGCGTCGATCGCGATGGGGAAGTCCTCGCCGCAGGTCTCGCGGGCGATGCGCATCCGCCGCCTGTCGTCCTCCAGGTCGGCGCCGACCTTCAGCTTGATCTGGGTGAAGCCCTCGTCCATCGCCTCCTTGCACAGGCGGCGGAGCTTGTCGTCGCCGTAGCCGAGCCATCCGGGGGAGGTCGTGTAGGCCGGGTAGCCGTGCTCGCGCAGGTGGGCCACGCGCTCGCGCCTGCCGGGCTCGGCGGCGCGCAGGATCTCCAGCGCCTCCTCCGGGGTGAGCGCGTCGGTGAGGTAGCGGAAGTCGACCAGCGCGACGAGCTCCTCGGGGGACATCTCGCCCAGCAGCAGCCAGAGCGGCTTGCCCGCCCGCTTGGCCTTGAGGTCCCAGAGCGCGTTGACCACGGCGGAGATCGCCATGTGCATGACGCCCTTCTCCGGGCCGAGCCAGCGCAGCTGGGAGTCGTGAACCATGTCCTTCCAGAGGGTGCCCATGTCCTCGACGTCCCTGCCGAGCACGTACGGCTCCAGGGCCCTGATCGCGGCGGTCTGCACCTCGTTGCCGCGCCCGATGGTGAAGGCGAAGCCGTGGCCCTCGAACCCGTCGTCGGTCCGCAGCACCAGGTAGGCGGCCGAGTAGTCGGGGTCGGGGTTCATCGCGTCGGAGCCGTCGAGCTCCAGCGAGGTGGGGAAGCGGATGTCGTGGGTCTCCATCGCGGTGATGCGGTACGCGCCCACCCCCGCCAGGGCTCCCTCGGCCACCTCCGCCACCTCCGCTACCTCGGCCACGACGGCCTCGTCCGGCGCGTCCTCGCGGGTGTCGATCCTGTCGCTCATGCCTGCCCCACGGTCTGTCGCTGGCTCCCGAGTCCGTCGATCTCCAGCTCCACGATCTGCCCGGCCCGCAGGTACGGATGGTCGGGCAGGCCGAGCGCGACGCCCGCGGGCGTGCCGGTGTTGATCAGGTCACCGGGTTCGAGGACCATGAACCGGCTGAGGTAGCGGACGACCTCCGCCACGGTGAAAATCATGTTCTTGGTGCTGCCGTTCTGGAACTGCGTGCCGTCCACCCACAGGCGCAGGCCCAGGGCCTGCGGGTCCGCGATCTCGTCGGCGGTGACCAGCCAGGGGCCGAGCGGGTTGAAGGTCTCGCAGGACTTGCCCTTGTCCCACTGGCCGCCGCGCTCCAGCTGGAACTCGCGCTCGGAGACGTCGTTGGAGATGGCGTAGCCCGCGATCTTGGACAGTGCCTCCTCGTGCGTCTCGACGTAGCGGGCCGTCTCGCCGATGACGACGGCCAGTTCGACCTCCCAGTCGGTCTTCACGCTCTCCCTGGGGATGAGCACCTCGTCGTTGGGTCCGACGACCGTGTTGGGGGCCTTCATGAAGATGATCGGCTCGGCCGGGATGGCGGCGTTCGTCTCCTCCGCGTGGTCGCGGTAGTTGAGGCCGACGCACACGATCTTCCCCGGCCGCGCGATCGGGGCGCCGATCCGCAGCCCCTCGGCGTCCAGCACGGGAAGCTCGTCCCGCTCCAGAGCCTCTCGGACACGAGCCACTCCCCCGGAAGCGAAGAAAGCCCCGTCGATCTCGGCTTCCGAGATTTCGCGGAGGTTACCGGCCCCGTCCAGGACGGCCGGTCGCTCCTGGCCGACGGGTCCCACTCGCAGCAGCTTCACACCGCACCCTTCGTTGATACATCGGATGTCTTGTCTCGTGATGCTGAACGACGCCGAACCCCGGTGTCAACCCCTCACAGGCCGATACGTCCGATCCGTTATCGAGGAGAAACCGCAGCTGGCAGGGGTTATACCGGATCGTTTCCCAATTTTGACCTCCAGTCATCGGATTTCCCCGCGCGGACGGAAACGGAGATCATCTAGGGCGTTCGCGGTGGTGAGAGGCACAAAAGTGATCAAACGTCGATAAACATCGGAGGACGAGACTTGTTACGGCGGAATTTCGGTGCTATCTCCTTGAAACAGTCCCGCCCTGTGATCGGAGGAATCCGTTGCCCCGCCCCCCACGACGACGTCTAGGCGTCGCCCTCCTCGCCATCCTCACCCTCGCCACCGGGTTATACGGCCAGAGTTCCGCTAACGCCGAGCTGTCAACAAACATGACACAGCTAGATACACCCGATGATTTGACACTCTGGTATGACAAACCGGCCACCGACTGGGAGACCCAGGCGCTGCCGATCGGCAACGGCGCGCTGGGCGCGATGGTGTTCGGCGGTGTCAACAGCGAGCAGATCCAGTTCAACGAGAAGTCGCTGTGGACCGGCGGCCCCGGCGCGAACAACTACGACTTCGGCAACTGGAGAACTCCCCGGCCGAACGCGATCGCCGAGGTCAGGGCACAGATCGACCGTGACGGCAAGATGTCCCCCGAGGCGGTGGCGGCCAAGCTCGGGCAGCCCAAGAGCGGCTTCGGCTCCTACCAGACCTTCGGCGACCTGTGGCTGGACATGCCCGAGATCCCCGCGGGCACCGCCACCGGCTACCGCCGGGAGCTGAACCTGCGCGACGCGGTCGCCAAGGTCGGCTACACCTCGGACGGGGTGACCTACTCCCGCGAGTACTTCGCCAGCCACCCCAGCAACGTCGTCGTCGGCCGGATCTCCGCCGACAAGGGCGGCAAGGTCTCCTTCACGATGCGCACCTCCTCCCCGCGCAACGACAAGCAGGTCTCGGTTTCCAAGGGCCGCATCACCGTCAAGGGCACGCTCGCCGACAACGGCATGAAGTTCGAGTCGCAGGTCCAGGTGATCACCCAGGGCGGCACCCGCACCGACGGCACCGACAGGGTGACCGTCACGGGCGCCAACAGCGCGATGTTCGTGCTGTCCGCGGGCACCGACTACTCCGACGTCTACCCGGCCTACCGGACCGTGGACCCGCACGCCAAGGTGACCTCGGCGGTCGACGCGGCCGCCGGCAGGTCGTACGAGGGGCTCAAGTCCAAGCACCTGACCGACTACCGGAACCTGTTCGACCGGGTCAAGCTCGACCTCGGGCAGAAGGCTCCGGCCATCCCGACCGACAGGCTGCGCGCGGCGTACACCGGCGGCGCCTCGACCGACGACCGGGCGCTGGAGGCGTTGTTCTTCAACTACGGCCGCTACCTGCTGATCGCCTCCTCCAGGGAGGGATCGCTCCCGGCCAACCTCCAGGGCGTGTGGAACAACTCCACCAACCCGCCCTGGTCGGCCGACTACCACGTCAACATCAACCTGCAGATGAACTACTGGCTCGCCGAGCAGACCAACCTCGCCGAGACGACCGAGCCCTACGACCGCTACATCCAGTCGATGATCGCCCCCGGCCAGAAGACCGCGCAGGAGATGTTCGGGGCCCGAGGCTGGGTGGTGCACAACGAGACCAACCCGTTCGGCTTCACCGGCGTGCACAACTGGGCCAGCTCGTTCTGGTTCCCCGACGCGGCGGCGTGGCTCACCCAGCAGATGTACGACCACTACCGCTTCAGCGGCAGCGACAAGTACCTGCGCAAGACCGCGTACCCGGCGATGAAGGGCGCGGCCGAGTTCTGGCTGGACACCCTCTACACCGACCCGCGTGACGGCAAGCTCGTGGTCTCCCCCAGCTACTCCCCCGAGCAGGGCGACTTCACGGCGGGCGCCTCGATGTCCCAGCAGATCGTCTACGACCTGCTGACCAACACCCTGGAGGCGGCGAAGGACCTGAAGAACGACAAGCCCTTCCAGGCCGAGCTGCAGGCCGCGCTGGACAAGCTCGACCCGGGCATCCGGATCGGTTCCTGGGGACAGCTCCAGGAGTGGAAGGCGGACCTGGACAACCCGCGCAACGACCACCGGCACGTCTCCCACCTCTTCGGCCTGCACCCCGGACGGCAGATCACGGCCGGTACCCCGGAGGCCGAGGCGGCCAAGATCTCGCTCACCGCGCGCGGCGACGGCGGCACCGGCTGGAGCAAGGCGTGGAAGATCAACTTCTGGGCCCGCCTGCTGGACGGCGACCACTCGCACAAGATGCTCAGCGAGCAGCTCAAGAGCTCCACGCTGGACAACCTGTGGGACACCCACCCGCCGTTCCAGATCGACGGCAACTTCGGCGCGACCTCCGGCATGGCCGAGATGCTGCTGCAGAGCCAGCACGACACGATCCACGTCCTGCCCGCGCTGCCGTCGGCCTGGTCCAACGGCTCGGTCACCGGCCTGCGCGCCCGGGGCGACGCGACCGTGGACGCCTCGTGGAAGGACGGCAACGCCGACAGGGTCACCGTGCACGCCGGGGCGACCGGTCCCCTCAGGATCCGCGCCGCCATGATCGGTGGCCGCTACCACGTCGAGGACGAGAGCGGCAAGAAGATCAACCCGCCCCGCGACGGTGACACCATCATGATCGACGCCAAGGACGGGGAGTCCTACACGATCGTCAACGGGGTGACCGTCAAGATCACCGCACCCGTGATCGCGGGCGCCGGCGAGTCGATCCCGGTCACCGTCACCGTCACCGCGCCCGGTACGGAGGAGGTGCCCGCCGGCACGCTGGCCCTCGCCCTGCCGCAGGGCTGGACCGCCACTCCCGCCGCGTCGATCCAGGTGCCCGCCGTCTCGCCGGGCAGCCCGAAGACCTTCTCGTTCTCCGTGGCCGTCGGCCCCGCGAACGGGACCAGGTCCGCTCGGGTCGCGGCGGAACTCTCGGGCGACGGCTGGAAGGCGGGCAGTTCTGCCGCCATCGGCCTCAACCCGTGCGTCACCCCGCCGACCGACAGGGCCGTCGTCGCCTGGGACCCGACGTCGGGCACGACCGTGACCGACAGCTCGGGCAGCGGCAGGAACGCCAACGTCGTCGGTACGGCGACCTACGACGCCACCGCCCCGAGCGGCAGCGGGCTGGTCCTGAACGGCTCGACCTACCTCTCCACGGCGAGCACGCTGCTGGGCTACATGCCCGAGGCGACGTTCGCGGCCGAGGTCAAGATCGGGGGGACCGGCTACCGGAGGCTCTTCGACTCCCAGCCGGGCGGCAACCCCGGCACCGACGGGATCATCATCGACCTCACCCCCTCCAACACCCTGCGCTTCATCGGCGCCGGGCAGAACGTGGGGCTGAGCGGGGCGATCCCGACCGGCCGCTACATCGACCTCGTCGTCACCATGGGCCGCAACGGCGCGATCAACACCTACGTCGACGGCGTCCGGGTCGGCGGCGGCAACGCCACCACCGACGGCATCACCGGCTGCACCGCCCGGCCGCTGCGCTTCGCCGCCGACCAGGACGGCGGCCAGCGCCTGACCGGCGCGGTCGACCGGATGGCCATCCTGCCGAAGGCCCTCACCGCCGCGGAGGTGGGCACCTGGCGCGACATCGCGTTCTGATCCGGTACGCGATCCATCTCCGGTTCCCGTACGGGAACCACCTCTGATTCACCCCGCGAGGCCCGGGAAGCACACGCTTCCCGGGCCTCGCGGCCGTGTGTGACCGTGTGCGGCCGTGTGCGGGACGTCAACTTGACGAGGCACCCATCCCGTAATAGAACACGTTTCAGTAAGAGGAACCGCCGAACGCCTGGTCACCCAGCGCCCCCCGGGCGGGAGGCGGGAACACCGTAAGGCCCCGCGATCGCCGCGTTCGCCCCCAATTCCCCGCGAACGGGTAGGGTACGCGGCTGACCGCACCCCAGGCCGCACCGACAATGAGCCGCGTCACGAGAACGCCGACCCGGTTCGCAGGAGGACCAATGGATATCGATCTGGTCGACCAGGACTTCTATTGGCGGAACGGCGCGCCTTACGATCAGCTGGCCTGGCTACGGGCGAACGCGCCGGTCTACGCGCACCCGGGCGACGCCGAGCGGGGCTGGCCGGGCTTCTGGGCGGTCACAAAGCACGCCGACGTGGTGCAGGTCTCCCGCCGTTCCGACCTGTTCTCGTCGAGCAGGAAGCTCGCGCTCTTCAACGAGGTGCCCGAGGACCAGGTGGCCCTCCAGCGGATGATGATGCTCAACCAGGACCCGCCGGACCACACCCGGCGGCGCTCCCTGGTCAACCGGGGCTTCACCCCGCGCATGATGGGCGCCCTGGAGGAGCACATCCGCGACATCTGCCACGAACTGGTAGACGAGGCCAAGGGGCGGGGCTCGGTCGACTTCGTCAGGGACATCGCCGCCCCGCTGCCGCTGTACGTGATCTGCGAGCTGCTCGGCGCCCCCGTCGAGGACCGCGACAAGATCTTCAACTGGTCCAACCAGATGATCGGGGCCGAGGACCCGGACTACGCGGCCGACCCGGAAGAGGGCACGAACGCGGCCATGGAGGTCTACGCCTACGCCAACGCCCTGGCGGCCGAGCGGCGCGCGCAGCCCCGCCAGGACATCGTCACCAAGCTGATCATGCCCGACGCCGCCGGGGAGACCCTCACCGAGGAGGAGTTCGACCTGTTCGTGCTGCTGCTCGTGGTGGCGGGCAACGAGACCACCCGCAACGCGGCCTCGGGCGGCATGCTCGCCTTCTTCGAGAACCCCGAGCAGTGGCGGCGCCTGGTCGCCGACCGCACCCTGGCCCGCACCGCCGCCGACGAGATCGTCCGCTGGGTCGCCCCGGTGAACCTCTTCCGGCGTACGGCCACCGCCGACACGACGATCGGCGGGCAGGAGGTCAAGGAGGACGACAAGATCGTGATCTTCTACAGCTCCGCCAACCGGGACGAGGACGTGTTCGCCGACCCCGGCACCTTCGACATCGGCCGCGACCCCAACCCGCACATCGGCTTCGGCGGCGGCGGGGCCCACTTCTGCCTGGGCAACCATCTCGCCAAGCTGGAGCTGCGCGTCCTGTTCGAGGTGCTGGCCGAGCGGCTGCCCGGCCTGGAGCAGGCCGGTGAGGCCCGCCGCCTGCGCTCCAACTTCATCAACGGCATCAAGGACCTGCCGGTCTCCGTCGCCTGAGACCCACCGATACCGGGAAGGCCACGCGTGGCCTTCCCGGTATCGGTGGTGCGGGAGAAACCGGTGCCGGGGAAACCGGGCGGACTCCTCCCCTGTCCACTGTTTAAACATTCTGTTGAACTCAAAACATTGACAACAGACTGTTCGTCAGGCCATCCTGGTCGCATGCCCGCTCAACATGACGAAGCATCCGACCCCTTCACGCCTCCCGACCCCGGCCTGACCCGGGCGCACCGCGAATACGTCTCCCTCACGCGCATCGCCGAGCGCCACGCCACCGACGAGGCGCAGCGCCTCCGGCAGGTCCACCCCACGATCCTCGGATTCCACGAGGCCGTCAGGCTCGTGACGTTCCTCCTGAGCGGCGCCGCCCACCGGAAGGAGGACGAGCCGGAGGTGGACCACGCCGACATCACCGCCGCCCTCACCCTGCTTCCCCGGGCCCGCGCGGAGATGGACGAGCTTGAGGCGTCGCTCCTCCTCATGGCGCGGGGGCGCGGCCTCACCTGGCAGGAGATCGCGTTCGGCCTCGGTCTCGCCACCCCCCAGGCCGCCAAGCAGCGTTACGAGCGCCTGGCGGGCCGTACCACCGGCCTGTCCCAGCAGACCTAGGAACCGGCGCCGGTTCCCAGCATCCCCTCGATCAGGTCGGCCGCGCGGACGGTGCCGCCCTCGCCCCGGACCTCCTCCTGGAGCTTCGCCAGCCGCGCCGTCACCTCCGGGTCGGAGGTGAGGTCGAGCAGGGCGGCGCGCAGCGCCTCGGGGGTGGCCTCCTCGGTGTCGATCCGGCGCCCGACCCCGAGTTCCACGATCCTGTCGGCGTTGCCGAACTGGTCGGCGGCCTGCGGGACGGCGATCATCGGGACGCCGCAGTACAGGCCCTCCTGGCTGCCGCCCATGCCCGCGTGGGTGACGAACGCGTCGGCCCGCTCCAGGATCGAGAGCTGCGACACCCAGGAGTGCACCTCCACGTTGGCGGGGATCACGCCCAGTTCCTCCCGGTCCACGAACTTCCCGATCTGGAGGACGACGTGCCAGCCGGGCAGGTCGCCGAAGGCGGCCAGGCAGGAGCGGTAGAAGCCCGGCAGGTTGGTGAAGGCCGACCCCAGGGAGACGAGCAGCACCTTCTCCGCGCCCTCGGGGCGGGTCCAGGGCTCCTGGTGGGGGCGGGTGGCGAAGCAGGGCCCGGTGAAGGTGATCCGGGCGGGGTCGACCCGGTCGGCGTTGGGCTGCATGACCTTCGGGATGAGCGCCAGTGCCCGTGGCGGGCGCCCCCCGAAGTCGTGGGAGTCGATGCCGTGGACGCCGTTGTCGCGCAGCCACTGCTCGAACCGCCGGTAGTGCTCGGCCCCGCCCGGCGCCTTCTTCAACTCCTCGATCATCGGCGCCATGTCCTCCCGGTAGCCCTCCCAGGCCACGTAGGCCGGTGAGAGCTGCAACAGGGGGATGTCCCAGTTCTCCGCGAGCACCCGGGCGGTGTAGCCGCCGATGTCATACAGGAAGAGGTCGGGCCGGTCGTTCTCGTACGCGGCCCTGAGCTGCGGCAGCATCGAGATCGCGTCGCCGAGGAAGACGTCGAGCTGGGCGACCGTGTCCTCCGGCCACTCGGCGGTGTCGCCCATGGGCAGGGTCGAGGTGTACGGGACGAGCTCGGCCCCGGTGCCGGTGATCACCTCGGCGAAGGAGGGGTCGTTGGCGTAGGTCACCCGGTGGCCTCGCGCCACCAGCTCCCTGATCACCTCGATGCTCGGGTTCACGTGACCCGGCGCGGGGATGCTGACCATCGCGATGTGCGCGCGGCGGGACATGGTTTCTCCTCTGTCGAACGTGTCGAGCCTGTCAGATCTGTCAGATCCGCAAGGTGTGCCGGATTCGCTGAGCCTGTCGGACCCGTCGGGATCCAGCGGAGACCTTCGCGAACGACGAGACGTCTCGTCTCGCCAACAGGTCCAAGCATCCCCCCTGACGCGCACGACGTCAAGACGAGACGCTACGGCTCGTCTAACTCGTCCAACTCGTCTAGTGAGTGAGGGATGGGCCGCCCGGAGCCCTCAGGCCGTTCCGGGACCGGGACTCAGGACCAGGGCTCAGGGCCAGGAGGAGTCCTGGTCGGGGTCGCCGCCCTCGGAGAGCAGCTTGACGTCCGACTCGACCATCATCGCCACGAGCTCCTCGAAGGCGACCGTGGGCTCCCAGCCGAGCTGGACGCGGGCCTTCTTCGGGTCGGCGCAGAGCAGGTCGACCTCGGCCGGGCGGTGCAGGGTCTGGTCGATGACGACGTACCGCTCCCAGTCGAGCCCGGCGGCGGTGAAGGCGGCCTCCACGAGGTCGCGGACGGTGTGGGTGCGGCCGGTGCCGATCACGTAGTCCTCCGGCGTCTCCGCCTGGAGCATCAGGTGCATCGCGCGGACGTAGTCTCCGGCGAACCCCCAGTCGCGGCGCGCCTCCATGTTGCCCAGGCGCAGCTCGGAGGCGAGGCCGAGCTTGATCCTGGCCACGCCGAGCGTCACCTTCCTGGTGACGAACTCGGCCCCCCTGCGCGGGGACTCGTGGTTGAACAGGATCCCCGACACCGCGTACATGCCGTACGACTCGCGGTAGTTCTGCGTCAGGAAGTGCCCGTACGCCTTGGCCACGCCGTACGGCGAGCGGGGGTGGAAGGGGGTGATCTCGGTCTGCGGGGTCTCGCGGACCTGGCCGAACATCTCCGAGGAGGAGGCCTGGTAGAAGCGGATCTGGTCCGATCCGGCCACCGTGCGCGAGGAGGAGATGCCGGAGCAGACCCGGATGGCCTCAAGCATGCGCAGCACGCCCATACCGGTCACCTCGGCGGTGAGCTCGGCCTGTTCCCACGACATGGGGACGAACGAGATGGCGCCCAGGTTGTAGACCTCGTCGGGCTGGACCTTCTCGACGGCGGAGATCAGCGAGCCCTGGTCGAGCAGGTCGCCCCGGACGAGCTGGACGTCCTGGAGGAGCTTGCGGAGCCGCGAGACCCGAGGGTTGGCCTGCCCTCGGGCGAGGCCGGAGACCTCGTAGCCCTGACCGAGCAGGCACTCGGCCAGATAGGAACCGTCCTGCCCGGTGATACCGGTGATCAGCGCGCGTCTGGCCAACGCGTCCTCCTCGCTTGCGGGGGCGGCGACCTATGCCTGGTCTTGTGCCGTTTGATGGCGAATGTACCCTCACACCCCCCAGCAGGCACCATTACCCCGCGGCACACCTAGAACGCGTTACACCGAATCACGCTCGGTAAGGCTAACTTCCCAGTTCGCACCCCGTGAAGCACGATCTAGGAACAATTCCACATCAGGTGCAACAAGACTCACGAATGGTAGGGTCCGAGGACTAAGGTCATCTTTCACGGTACCTGTCCCCTTTTCGGGCAGGTTGAGAAGGGGGTTGCCGTGCCGGGTGCTGAATCACTGCGGGTCGCGCTGCTGTCGTACCGCAGCAAACCGACCTGCGGCGGGCAGGGCGTCTACCTGCGTCATCTCAGCCGCGAGCTGGTCGCCCTCGGGCACAGCGTGGAGGTCTTCTCCGGCCAGCCCTACCCGGAGCTCGACGAGGGCGTCGTCCTCACCAAGATCCCCAGCCTGGACCTGTACCGCGACGAGGACCCCTTTCGCACCCCCAAGCTCCACGAGTACCGCGACTGGATCGACTGGCTCGAAGTCGGCACCATGTGGACCGCGGGATTCCCCGAGCCGCTCACCTTCAGCCTGCGGGCGTACCGCGAGCTGAAGAAGCGCGTCGGCGACTTCGACGTCGTGCAGGACAACCAGACCCTCGGCTACGGCGTGCTCGGCATCCAGAAGCTGTTCCCCGTGGTCGGGACCATCCACCACCCGATCAGCGTGGACCGCCGCATCGAGCTGAAGGCCGCGACGCCGCGCAAGAAGCTCCCGATGCGGCGCTGGTACGGCTTCGTGCGCATGCAGGCCAAGGTCGCGCCGAGGCTCAGCCCGATCCTGACCGTCAGCGAGTCGTCCCTCGCCGACATCCACCGCGACTTCAACGTGCCGCAGAAGAACATGCGGCTCATCCCGCTGGGCGTCGACACCCGCTACTTCCACCCGCGCCCGGAGATGCCCAAGCGGCCCGGTTCCATCGTCGCGGTGGCCAGCGCCGACTCCCCGATGAAGGGCGTCGCGACGCTGCTGCGGGCCGTGGCCAAGCTCGCCACCGAACGCGACGTGAACCTGACCGTGGTCAGCAGGCCCACCCCCGGCGGCCCGACCGAGAAGCTCGTCTCCGAGCTGGCGCTGCACGACCGGGTCAGGTTCGTCCACGGCATCTCCGACACCGAGCTGGGCGAGCTGATCGCCACCTCGGAGATCTCCGTCGTCCCCTCCCTGTACGAGGGCTTCTCGCTCCCGGCGGTCGAGCACATGGCCTGCGGCACCCCGCTGGTCGCCAGCCGCACCGGGGCGCTGCCCGAGGTCGTCGGCGACGCCGCCGTACAGGTGGCCCCCGGCGACCCCGAGGAGTTGGCCGCGGCGCTGCGCCGCCTGCACGACTCCCCCGAGGAGCGGGCGGCGGTGGGCCGGAAGGGCTACGACCGGGTCATGGAGCGCTTCACCTGGAACGTCGTCGCCAGGCGAACCGTGGAGGCCTACCACGAGGCCATCCAGGCCCGCCGCGCGAAGTGAGTGACACCCCCGAACGACCACCTGTGAAGAGGAGCGGCGAGTGCTGACTGTCGACTTCGACCGGCTGCCCGTGGGACCGGGGACCCGGGTCCTGGACCTGGGCTGTGGCGGCGGACGGCATGCCTTCGAGGTGCTGCGGCGCGGCGCCGACGTGGTGGCCTTCGACATGGACGCCAGGGAGCTGGAGGGCGTGGCGAGCATGTTCGCCGCGATGGACAAGGCCGGGGAGGTGCCGCCCGAGGCGACGGCGGAGACCGTGACGGGCGACGCGCTCGACATGCCGTTCGAGGACGGCAGCTTCGACCGGGTGATCGCGGCCGAGGTGCTGGAGCACATCCCCGACGACATGGCCGCGATGCGCGAGATCTTCCGGGTGCTCAAGCCGGGCGGCCGGGCGGCCGTCACCGTGCCGAGCTTCCTGCCGGAACGGATCTGCTGGGCACTCGACGAGGCGTACCACACCGCTCCCGGCGGGCACGTCCGCATCTACACGCTGGCCGAGCTGAGCGCGAAGCTCAAGTCGACGGGCTTCACCATCGGCCCGCACCACCACGCCCACGGCCTGCACGCGCCGTACTGGTGGATCAAGTGCGCGGTCGGCGTCGGCAACGACGACCACCCGCTGGCCAAGGCGTACCACGAGCTGCTGGTCTGGGACATCATGAAGCGTCCCGCCGCCACCAGGATCGCCGAGGCCGTGCTCAACCCCCTCATCGGCAAGAGCGTGGTGCTCTACGTCCGGAAGCCCGCGTGACCTCTGGAGGAGAAGCGGTGAGCGGCTCCACGGGGCGGGAGATGAAGTGGGAACAGGTCGTCCAGACCGCGCGGAGCATCGCGGCGGTGCAGGAGCCCGACGGCGGCGTCCCGTGGCCCGAGGGGCACGTGGACGCCTGGAACCACGTCGAGTGCCTGATGGCGATGAGCGTGGCGGGGCTCACCGGCCCGGTCCGCCGGGGGTACGACTGGCTGGTCCGCACGCAGCGGCCCGACGGCTCCTGGCCGATGAAGCTGGCCGGGGGCGAGGCCGTCGAGCAGGGCGGGGAGTCCAACCACGCCGCGTACGTCGCGGTCGGCGTCTGGCACGAGCTGCTGGTGACCGGGGACGAGGACTTCGCCCGGCGGATGTGGCCGGTCGTCCGGGCCGCGCTGGACTTCGTGGTCGGCCTGCAGACCACCCGGGGTGAGATCGTCTGGGAGCGCGCGGCCGACGGGGAGCCCGCAGGGTACGCCCTGCTGACCGGCTGCGCCTCCGTCCACCAGGGCCTGCGCTGCGGCGTGCTGCTCGGCGAGCACCTGGGCGACCCGCAGCCCGACTGGGAGCTGGCCGCCGACCAGCTCGGCCACGTGCTGGCCGCCCACCCCGAGGCGTTCGCCGACAAGAGCCGCTTCTCGATGGACTGGTACTACCCGATCCTGGGCGGCGCGGTGCGCGGCCCGGCCGCGGAGGCGCGGCTGGCCGAGGAGTGGGACACGTTCGTGGAGCCGGACCTCGGCATCCGCTGCGTCTCCGACCAGCCGTGGGTGACCGGCGCCGAGACGTGCGAGCTGGTCCTGACCCTCGACGCCCTGGGCGACCGGGAGCGGGCGCGGAAGCTCTTCTCGGACATGCAGCACCTCCGGCACGAGGACGGCTCGTACTGGACCGGCTGGCAGTTCGTGAACGAGAAGCACTTCCCGCACGAGCGCTCGGCCTACACTGCGGCCGCGGTCGTGCTCGCCGCCGACGCGCTGGCCGGGCACACGCCCGCCTCGGGCATCTTCCGCGACGCGGGCGGGTACGTGACCGACCGGCCCACCGCCGCCTGCGGCTGCAGCCACGCCCGCTCCAGGAGCTGACCTCCCGGACGCTCTCTCCAGGACATCGGGACGGCGGGATCTCGGTGTCGCGGTCACGCCCGCTCCAGGAGCCGACCTCCCGCTTCCGGTCCCGCGCACCGCGTTCCCGGGTCACGGCGCCGGTCGGTACGAGGCGGCCTCCGGCGTTTTCTTTGCACGGAATCAGAAACGCGGTACTTGAAGGGCTGGACGCGGCTCACTACCTTCGGGTCCGTGAGTAACGCGGAGGGCACTCGGACGGTGGCTCAGAGCGACGACGCCGAGGCGAATCCTCCAGCACCTCCCGATCCGCCGGACCCCCCGGACCTCCCGCCCCCCTCCCCTCTTCCCGACCTTCCGGACCCACCGGACCTTCCGGACTCGCCGGACCTGCCGGACTCCTCGACCGCTCCGCCCCACCCCGAACCCCCGCACCCACCCGAGCCCCCCAACCCGCGGGTGTCCCCCGCACCCTCCAGGCCGCGAGGCGTGACCCGGCTACTGTGGCAGGACCCGGCCCAGATGGGGTTCGGGGTACGACGGTTCCGGCTGGGACCGGCGCGCGAGCTGCTGGAGGGCGCGGGAGCGGCGTTCACGGACGGCTTCAACGCGGTGGTCGCCGGGGAGACCGGGCGGATCGACGACCTCCGCGAGGACCTGCGCGGCTTCGCGTACGAGGGCGCGGGCATGGCCTGCGCCACACTCGACGTGCTCACCCTCACCGGCGGGCGCCGGGTCGGGGAGCTGCTGAGCGGGCAGGGCGTGCGCTACCCGCACCTCATCCACATGGGCACCGGCCGGGCGTACGCCCGCATGCGGCTGCGGCCGATGTGGGGCGTCCGCTCGGTGCACCCGCTGCTGCGCTGGCTGGCCCACGACGGCTTCGGCTTCCACCAGGGCTTCCTCTCCTCCGACCGCACGGTGGGACGCCAGCGTACGGCCGGGCTCATGGACCGGACGCGACGGGCGATCTTCGACCAGGGGCTGGGGCGGATGCTCTGGTTCCACGAGTGCGCGGGGGTGGACGACGTCGCGCTGCGCGTCGCCGAGTTTCCCTCGGGGCGCCGCGCCGACCTGTGGAGCGGGGTGGGTCTCGCCGCCACGTACACCGGGGGCGCGAGCGTCGCGGACCTGGGGCGGCTGGCCTCGGCGGCGGCCGAGGACGGCTTCCGCGCCCACATCGCCCAGGGCTGCGCCCTCGCCTGCGCCTCCCGGCTGATCTCGACGGTCGTCCCCGAGCACACCGTCGCCGCCGCCCCCGTGCTGTGCGGGGCCGAGGTGGACGAGGCGGCGGGCTGGACCGAGATCGCGCTCGTCGCGCTGGGCCACCACGCGCACAGCGGCGACCACTACCAGGCCTGGCGGGCGGGGATCCGGAAGTCCTGGGCACGGCGCGACCGCGACTCATGACAACCACGATTCGGAGGGGCGGTGGGAACGGTGCCGGGGGTTCGCAGGTACGCGGCGGGAGTCCTGGCCCTGGTGGCCGCCACCGCCGGGTGGAGGCTGACCGCCCTGCCGGACACCTCGGCCGTGGAGGCGTCCGCCGACTTCTCCTTCCACGCGAGGCCGCTGGGCCCGCCCGCGCGGGCCGGTGACCGCGTCCTGCGGCCGGTCGCGCCGGGGTACGCGAACCTCGGGAGCCGGGTGTCGGCGCTGGGCGCCGGGGTGGCCCTGTTCGACGTGGACGGCGGGGTCGTCGCCGACGACCTGTGCCTGGTCGATCCCCGCGGCGACACGGTGACCGTCAGGCCCGCGCCGGGCACCTCCCGCGGCTACCGGCCGTTCACGCTGGTCCCCCCTGAGCGCAGGCGGTACGAGGCGCCGACGGGGTGCCTGCCCGCCGATCTCGACCAGGACGGCTGGGAGGACCTGGTCGTCTACTACTGGGGCCGCTCCCCCTCCCTGTTCCTGCGCGTGCCCGGGGCGCCCCCGTCCGGTGCGGCCTTCCGCCACCGCGCGCTCACCGCCGAACCTGAGATCTGGAACACCAGCGCCGCCACGGCCGGTGACTTCGACGGTGACGGCCGCCTCGACCTGGTCTTCGGCAACTACTTCCCCGACGGTGTGAAAGTGCTGGGCGCCGCCGACCACGGCGACGCCGTGATGCCCGACTCGCCGTCCGCCGCCGCCAACGGGGGTGGCGACCGGCTCTACCGGGCGACGGGACCCGCGCTGTTCGCCGAGGCCGAGGGGGCGTTCGACGAGGTCGAAGGCAGGGGCTGGACCCTCGCGCTGGGCACCCAGGACCTGGACGGCGACGGGCGGCCAGAGCTGTACGTGGCCAACGACTTCGGCCCCGACCAGCTGCTGGTCAACGAGTCGGCGCCCGGCAGGATCCGGTTCACCGAGGCCCGGGGCACCCGGCACCTGGCGACTCCCTCCTCCCGGGTCGTCGGCCGCGACGCGTTCAAGGGGATGGGGGTGGCCTTCACCGACCTCAACGCCGACGGCAGGCCGGACATCCTGGTGAGCAACCTCACCGAGGACTACGCGCTGCACGAGGGCAACTTCGCCTTCGTGTCACGGCCCGGCGGGCTCCACGGGGGTCACGCGCCGTACGACGACCTCGGCGAGGAGCTGGGGCTGGCCCGCAGCGGCTGGTCCTGGGACGTCAAGGCCGCCGACTTCGACAACGACGGCACCGATGAGATCATGCACGCGACCGGGTTCGTCAGGGGTGAGGTCGACCGGTGGGCGCAGGCGCAGGAGGCGGCGTCGGCCAACGACCTGTTCCTCTCCCGCCCCTCGCTGTGGCCGGACCTGAGGGCCGGGGACGACCTGTCGGGCCGTGACACCAACACCTTCTTCACCAGGGGTCCTGACGGTCGCTACGTGGACGTGGCGCGGCGGGCCGGGGTCGGCGGCGACAGCGAGGGCAGCGGCGAGGGCGCGGTCAGCAGGGCCTTCGCCGTGGGCGACGTCGACGACGACGGGCGGCTGGACTTCGCGGTCGCCAACCAGTGGTCCGCGTCGGTCCTCTACAGCAACCACGGCCCGACGGCCCCGTTCGTGGGCCTGCGGCTCCGCCTCCCGGCGGGCGCCTGCGGCACGGCCCCCGTGACACGCGAGGAGCGGCACCGGCCGACGCGGCCCGCCATCGGGGCCGTCGCCACGGTGCGCCTGCCCGGCGGGATCACCCGCGTCAGGCAGCTCTACCCCGCCAACGGCCACAACGGCGTCTCCGCGCCCGAGCTGCTGTTCGGCCTGGGCGACGGCCTGCCGGACCCTGCCGTCCCCGTCGAGATCTCCTGGCGGGACGCCTGCGGCGGCGCCCGTACCGCGTCGGTGTCCCTGGAGCCCGGCTGGCACCGGATCCTGCTGGCCGACGGCCGCGCCTCGGAGATCCGGCGGCCGTGAACGCCGACCGGAGGCGAGAGAAGGCGTTCCGGCGGCTGGCGGGGTCGCTCACCCTGCTCACCGTGCTCGGGCACACCGTGCTCGGGTTCGAGCAGTCCCGCCTGGCGCCGGTGGTCGGCGTGCTCACCGGCGTGACCGCCGAGTTCGCGCTGGAGACCGTGGAGGCGTGGTCGCGGCGGCGCCCGGTCCGCTACCTCGGGGTGCCCCGCGAGCGGGTCGTCGGCTTCTTCCTGCCGTCCTACGTCTGCGGCCTGCTCTGCGCGATGCTGCTGTACGGCAACGGCCACCTGATGCCGGTCGCGTTCGCCGTCCTCGTCGGCGTCGGAAGCACGTACGTCCTCCGCGTGACGGCACCGGAGACGCCGCGAGTCCCGAAGGCGCGGGAGACACCGGAGACGGTGCGGAAGGGACGGAGCGCCGGGGACGTGCCGGGGAGGCCGGACCTGAACCCGGCGGCCTTCGGGGTCGTCGCCGTGCTGCTGCTGTTCCCGTGGGTCGGCCTCGCTCCGGCGTACCAGTTCACCGCGTGGGTGTCGGGGCCGTTCGACCTGCTCGTGCCGCTCGCCGTGCTGGCGTGGGGAACGACGGTGAACGCCAGGCTCGCGGGGAGATTGCCGCTGGTCCTGGGCTGGACGGGCGGGTTCGCCCTTCAGGCGCTGGTCAGGGGCGGGCTGACCGACGTGTCGACGGTGAGCGCCCTGCTGCCGATGACCGGGACGGCCTTCGCCCTCTACACCGGATACGTGCTCGTCGACCCGGCCACGTCCCCCGTCAGGCCGCGTGACCAGGTCGTGTTCGGCCTGGCCACGGCGGCGGTCTACGGGCTGCTGGTCCAGTTCCATGTCGTCTTCGGGCTGTTCTTCGCCCTGGTGATCGTCGGCGCGGGCCGGGGTCTCCGCACGGCCCTCCGCGCCCGCCTCCGCGCGCCCGCGGTGGCGGACGCGCCGTACGGGGAGGTCAGCCGATGCCGGGACCGACCCGTTCGAGCACCCGCAGCGAGCCCTCCTGCCGGACCTCCTTGAACGCGCCGGAGGCGAGGGCCCGCTGGTAGACGCGGTACGGGGCCTGCCCGCCCTTGGCCGGGTCGGGGTAGATGTCGTGGAAGGCCAGGGCGCCGCCCTGCATGACGTGCGGGGCCCACCCCTCGTAGTCCTGGGTCACCGGATCCTCGGAGTGGCCGCCGTCGATGAAGAGCATCGCCAGCGGGGTGTTCCACAGCGCGGCGACGCGCTCGGACCTGCCGACGATCGCGACGACCTCGTCCTCCAGACCGGCGGAGGCGATGGTGGTACGGAAGGTGGGCAGCGAGTCCATCTTGCCGAAGCGGAGGTCCATCATCGTGGGGTCGTGGTGGGCCCAGCCCGGCTGGATCTCCTCGGAGCCCCGGTGGTGGTCCACGGTGAAGACGACGGACCCGGCCTGCCGGGCCCCCGCCCCGAGGTAGACGGCGGACTTCCCGCAGTAGCTGCCGATCTCGCAGATCGGGCCGCGCGGGCCGTACCCGGCGGCGGTCTCGAACAGCGCGATTCCCTCCTGATGTGGCATGAAACCCTTGGCGCGCTGGGCGACGTACAGCAGGTCGGCCGGCATGGTGGCGATGCTCATCGCAGCAGACTACCGAGACCGAACAACATTCCGAATGCCCTTGCCCGGCCTTGTGGAACGTGTTCTACTTTGCACCGTGAACCAGCGCGCCCGCATCGTGATGTCCGACGACGAGGTGACGGCTTTCGTCGGCGAGTCGCGGAAGCTGCAACTCGGCACGATCAATCCGGACGGGACACCGCACCTGGTGACGATGTTCTACGGGCTGACCGAGGGCAAGATCTCGTTCTGGACCTACGGCAAGGCGCAGAAGACACTCAACCTCCAGCGTGACGCCCGGGTGAGCTGCCTGATCGAGGCCGGGGACGAATACTTCGACCTGCGCGGCGTCCTGGTGTACGGGGTGGCCCGGAGGATCGACGACCCCGAGGGCATCCTCGGCGTCGGCATGAACGTGGCCGGACGGATGGCCGGGATGCCCGACGCGGAGGAGTCACTCACGGAGTATGTGACCTACACCGGCCGTAAGAGGGTCGCCTTCGTGGTCGAGCCGAGTCGAGTGATCTCCTGGGATCACCGTAAGCTCGCCATTCCCGGTTAGGAGGCCCGTATGAAAATCAACGTCGACTATCTGGTCTGCGAGGCCAATGCGATCTGCATGGGACTCGCCCCGGAGGTCTTCGAGCTCGACGACGACGACCAGCTGCACGTGCTGCTGCCTGAGCCGCCGCCGGAGATGATGGACCGCGTCCGGCACGCGGTCCGGTCCTGTCCCAAAGCCGCACTCTCCCTTGAGGAGAACTAGGAGGACCCCCCATGCGTGGTGCGCTTCTGCATGCCGTCGGTGACGACAAGCTCGACATCCGCGACGACCTCACCCTCGCGCCGGTGGGCCCGGCGGACGTCCGCGTCAAGATCAGGGCCACCGGCGTCTGCCACTCGGACCTGTCGGTGATCAGCGGTGTGCTGCCCATGCCCCTGCCTGTCATCCCCGGCCACGAGGGCGCGGGAGAGGTCGTCGAGGTCGGCGACCACGTGACCTCGGTACAACCCGGCGACCACGTCATCGTCAACTGGACCCCGGCCTGCGGCAGCTGCGCGAACTGCCTGGTCAACCAGCCGTTCCTGTGCATGACGTACGTGATGGACAGCTTCGTCAACGCCCGCTTCCGCTACGGCGGCGACACCCCGGCGTTCGGCATGGCCGGGTGCGGCACCTGGTCCGAGGAGATCGTCGTGCCCTGGCAGGGCGCGATCAAGGTCGATCCCGACGTGCCGTTCGAGGCGGCGGCCCTGATCGGCTGCGGGATCACCACCGGCGTCGGCGCGGCGCTGAACACGGCCAAGGTGAGGGCGGGCTCGACCGTCGCCGTGGTCGGCGCGGGCGGCATCGGCCTGTCGGTGATCCAGGGGGCCCGCATCTCCGGCGCCACCACGATCCTGGCGATCGACCCCCTGGAGTCCAAGCACGCCCTCGCCAAGAAGGTCGGCGCGACCCACGCCATCACCCCGGACCAGCTCATGGACGCGGTCGGCACGCTCACCGGCGGCGCCGGGTTCGACTACGGCTTCGAGGCCGTCGGCAAGTCCGCCGCCATCATGACGGCCTGGCAGGCGACCCGCCGGGGTGGCGACACGATCGTGGTGGGCGCGGGCGCGATGGACGACAACGTCCCGCTGAGCGCCTTCAACCTGCTGTTCGAGGGCAAGAACATCCTCAGCTCGCTGTACGGCGGCTCGGACGTCCGGCGCGACTTCCCGTTCTTCGCCGGGCTCTACAAGGCGGGCAAGCTTGACCTGGAGAGCATGATCAGCTCCCGCATCAAGCTGGCCGACCTCAACGACGCCGTGGCGGCGCTCAGGGGCGGCGAGGTCCTGCGCCAGATCGTCGTCCTGGACTGAGACCGGTACGCGCCGGACACCGGGCCGCCCACCTGAGCGGGGCGGCCCGGCCGTATCACCACGCGCCTCGGCCCGGAAGTCTCACTCCGAGGAGAAGGCGGCGTCGAAGGCGGTGGAGGGCGGGGTGATGGCGTTGAGCTTGCGGATGACGGCCAGGGCGTCGGGGGCGCCGTCCAGGCGGTCCATTCCGGCGTCCTCCCACTCGATGGAGATGGGGCCGTTGTAGCCGA
>NZ_JBSZKT010000044.1:0-63085 GCF_055690525.1 Streptosporangium sp. H13245
TCGTACGGCGGAAGCCGTGTTCGTACGGCGGAAGCCGTGTTCGTACGGCGGAAGCCGTGTTCGTACGGCGGAAGCCGTGTTCGTACGGCGGAAGCCGTGTTCGTACGGCGGCGAGGGCCGCGGAGACGGCCATGACGGCCGAGGCGGCCAGGAGCGGTTCCGGAGGGAACGTATGACGGACCTGCTGAAGGAGACGGGTGAGACGGGTGACGGGCGGGCGGACGCCGCGCTGGACGGGCTCGCCCGTCTCGGCGCCCTGCCCGTCTCCGCGCACGCGGACGTCTTCGAGGAGGTGTTCACCGGACTGGAGCAGGCGCTCGCCGCGGTGAACGGCGCATCGGGGCGGGAACCCGCCACGGCCGACGACACTCCGGCACACGGTCTCTCAGGACACGGGCACGCCCCGGAGCAGCGCCCGTGAGCCGACGGACACGCCTCGACAGTGAACTCGTCCGCCGGAAGCTGGCGCGGTCCCGGGAACAGGCGGCCCAGCTCATCGAGGCCGGCCGGGTCAGCATCGGCGGCCAGGTGGCCGCCAAGCCCGCGACCCAGGTCGACACGGCCTCGGCGATCGTGGTCGCGGAGGCGGCGGAGGGGCCCGACTACGTCTCGCGGGGCGCGCACAAGCTCCTCGGGGCGCTGGAGGCCTTCGGCCCCCTCGGTCTCACCGTCGAGGGACGCCGCTGCCTGGACGCGGGGGCCTCGACCGGGGGCTTCACCGACGTGCTGCTGCGCGCCGGAGCGGCCCACGTCCTGGCCGTCGACGTCGGATACGGCCAGCTCGCGTGGTCGCTGCGGACCGACGACAGGGTCACGGTCATGGAGCGGGTCAACGTCAGGGACCTGAAACCCGACATGGTCGGCGAGGCACCCACCCTGATCGTCGGTGACCTCTCCTTCATCTCCCTGCGCCTGGTGCTGCCGGCCCTCGCGCTGTGCGCCGCCGGGCGGGCCGACTTCGCGATGCTGGTCAAACCCCAGTTCGAGGTCGGCAGGGATCGGGTCGGCGCGGGAGGGGTCGTCCGCGACCCGGAACTTCGCGCCGGGGCCGTACGGGACGTGGCCGAGGCCGCGCGAACGCTGGGCCTGACCGTGCGGGGGGTCACCGCGAGCCCGCTGCCGGGCCCGTCAGGCAATGTCGAGTACGTCATCTGGCTGGGCAAGGGGGAGGGCGCTCCGCCGGTCCCCGATCTTGACGCGGAGATCGGGCGAGCGGTGGCGGAAGGCCCTCGGTAGGGTGCCCTCCGCCCTTACGCGCCCCTACGCCCTCGGCTCTCCGACTCCTGACAGGACGCCCTCCCTGCCGCCCGGTGCCCCAAGCGATCCAGCCCCCCCGGCCCCCGGTGCCCCGAGCGATCCAGCCCCCCCGGCCCCCGGTGCCCCGAGCGATCCGGACCCTCGGCCCCCGGTGCCCCGAGCGATCCGGACCCTCGGTCTCTCGGCACCCGGTGCCCCGAGCGCCCGCGGGGGCCGGGGAAAGTGGAGACTTGACATCCTTCCTTTCCCGAACCCTCCCCGAACTTTCCCCGAACCCTCCTCGGATCCCTCCCGTACCCCCGAACGAAGGGGGTCGGGGAGGATTCCCGGTCCACCGTCGGTCGCCCGCCAGGAGAAAGCCCTTGAGGTCCCACACCAGATCCACAGGCGTCTCACCTCTCCGCCGCCCCATCGGCGAGAGCGGCGAGAACGGCGAGAGCACCGCCGGTCACACTCGTGGCGGCGTGCTCCTCGCCGCCGGGCACGATCCCAGATCGCGCGGCACCGCGCCGCGTTCCCTCCCCCGCCCCGGGGCGAGGATCTCCACGCTCAAGGAGAGCCGATGACTGCCAGGCGCACCGTGCTGGTCACCGCGCACACCGGGCGGGTGGCGGCCGTCGACAGCGCCCGGATGGTGATCCAGCGGTTCGTGGACGCCGGGTTGACCGTACGCGTCCTCAAGGCCGAGGCCGACGAGATCGGCTGCGGGGGAGCCGAGGTGGTCCCCGCGGGTTCCGCGGCGGTCGACGCCGCCGAGATGATGATCGTGCTCGGCGGCGACGGCAGCCTCCTGCGGGCGGCCGAGCTCGCCCGCCCGGCGGGGGTGCCGCTGCTGGGGGTCAACCTCGGCCACGTGGGCTTCCTGGCCGAGGCGGAGGTGGAGGACCTGGCGGACGCGGTCGACAGCGTGGTGGACGGCCGCTACGACGTCGAGGAGCGGATGACCATCGAGGTCACCGCCCGCCTCAACGGCAAGCTGCTGGCCGACAGCTGGGCGCTGAACGAGGTCACCGTCGAGAAGAGCGAGCGGATGCTCGAGGTGGTCGCCGAGATCGACGGGCGCCCGCTGTCACGCTGGGGGTGCGACGGGGTGATCTGCGCCACACCGACCGGTTCGACCGCGTACGCCTTCTCCGCCGGGGGCCCGGTCGTGTGGCCCGAGGTGGAGGCGCTGCTGCTGGTCCCCATCAGCGCCCACGCCCTGTTCGCCCGGCCCCTGGTGGTCTCGCCCCGCTCCAAGCTGGCGCTGGAGGTCCAGACGGAGACGGCGGGCGCGGTGCTGTGGTGCGACGGCCGCCGCAGGTTCGACCTGCCCGCCGGGGCCAGGGTGGAGCTCAGGCGGGCCGAGCTGCCGGTACGGCTGGCGCGGCTGCACGGCCTGGAGGACACCGGGGCGCCGTTCACCGACAGGCTGGTCGCCAAGTTCGATCTCCCCGTACAGGGGTGGCGTGGCCGTGTGAGGCCCTGAGTTCGGCCGGGCGGGCGACGCCTCAAGCGCGTAGGATCGTGCCCGCGCACCGCACTGATGTTCGGTGAATTCGATGTGACGGGAGGGACCAGTGCGACCTAGAGTCGAGGAGGTCCGCATCCAGGGGCTTGGCGTGATCGATGAGGCCGTCCTGGTGCTGGCGCCGGGATTCACCGTGGTCACGGGCGAGACGGGCGCCGGTAAGACCATGGTGGTGACCGGTCTGGGGCTGCTGTTCGGCGGCCGTGCCGACCCCGCCCGTGTCCGCCCCGGCTCCGGCAAGACCACCATCGAGGGCACGCTGGTCGTCGACCCGGCGGGCCGGGTCGCCCAGCAGGTGCAGGACCTGGGCGGCGTGGTCGAGGACGGCGAGCTGATCATCTCGCGGACGGTCTCCGTCGAGGGGCGCAGCCGTGCCTGGCTGGGCGGCCGGACCGTCCCCGTCGGCACGCTCACCTACCTGGCCGAGGACCTGGTGGCCGTGCACGGCCAGATGGACCAGCAGCGGCTGCTGCAGCCGGGCCGCCAGCGGGCCGCCCTCGACCGCTACGCCGGTGAGGAGCTGGTCAAGCCGCTGCGCGCCTACGAGCAGGCCTACAAACGGCACAGGAAGACCGCGGAGCAGCTGGCCGAGCTGACCACCAGGGCCAGGGAGCGCGCCCAGGAGGCCGACCAGCTCAGGTTCGGGCTCGGCGAGATCGAGAAGGCCGACCCCAAGCCCGGCGAGGAGGTCGAGCTGCGTGAGGAAGAGGAGCGGCTCTCCCACGCCGACTCCCTCAGGGGCGCCGCGGAGACGGCGCACCGGGCGCTGCTCGGTGACCCGCTCTCCGGCGAGCAGGCCATGCCGGACGCCATCGCGCTGGTCGGCGAGGCCCGCGGCGCCGTCGAGGCGGTGCGCGACTTCGACCCCTCGCTCGCCGGGATCGCCGACCGGCTCGCGGAGGCGGGCTATCTGATCTCCGACGTCGCCACCGAGCTGGCCGCGTACGCCGAGTCGGTCGACGCCGACCCGGGGCGGCTCGCGGTCGTGCAGGAGCGGCGGTCGACGCTCATCCACATCATCCGCAGATACGGCCAGGACACCGCGGAGGTGCTCGCCTGGGCCGCGCGGGCCGCCGCCAGGGTGGCGGAGCTCGACGGCGACGACGACCGCATCGGCGAGCTCACCCGCGAGCACGAGGAGCTCACCGAGCGCCTCACCGAGCTGGCCGCCGAGCTGACCGGGGTCAGGACGGCGGCCGCGGAGCGGTTCGGGCAGGCGGTGACCGAGGAGCTCACCGCGCTGGCCATGCCGCACGCCAGGGTGGTGGTCACCATCGCCGCCGCCCCCGAGTTCGGCCCGCACGGCGTCGACGAGGTCGAGCTGCGCATGGCGCCGCACCCGGCCTCGCCGCTCCTGCCGCTGAACAAGGGCGCCTCGGGCGGTGAGCTGAGCCGGGTGATGCTCGCCATCGAGGTGGTGTTCGCCGGTGCCGACCCGGTCCCGACGTTCGTCTTCGACGAGGTCGACGCGGGCGTGGGCGGCAAGGCCGCGGTGGAGATCGGCCGCAGGCTGGCGCGGCTGGCCCGCACCTCCCAGGTGATCGTCGTCACCCACCTCCCGCAGGTCGCCGCCTTCGCCGACCAGCACCTCGTCGTGGAGAAGGCCGACGACGGGAGCGTGGTGCGCAGCGGCGTGATCGCCCTCGACAAGGACGGCAGGGCACGGGAGCTCTCCCGGATGCTCGCCGGGCTCGAGGACTCCGAGCTGGGCCGCGCGCACGCGGAGGAGCTCCTCTCGATCGCCGCCGCCGACAAGGCCTGACCGGAGATGGGCCGGACAGGCCGGACAAAGGAGTACGTGGGGGATTGAAGGACTGATTCTCGTGTTTCGGGGGAGTGGGTGCCGGGGGCATCGGGTGACGTATCTAACACGCTGCGGACTGTTTGGCTCGCCCGGTCGTTCCCTCTGGCAGGATGGGCGTGATGAAGGTGCCGATTGACGGGCTTCAAGACAGGCTCACGAGGTACCTCCGCCGCAGGAAGGTCACAGACCTTCCCGGGGTGACGGCAGTGGCGAGAATCGATCGGCGGACCAAGAGGCTGACCAAGCGCCTCAGGGTCGGGGAAATCGCGATTATCGATCACGTTGACGTTGACCGGGTGAGCGCGGAGGCCCTTGTCGCGTGCGGCGCGGCGGGTGTCGTCAACATCGCCTCCGGCATCAGCGGCCGCTACCCCAACCTGGGCCCGCAGATCATCGTCGACGCCGGGGTGCCGTTCATCGACAACGCCACCCCCGAGCTGTTCGAGCGGATCAAGGACGGCGACCTGGTCAGGCTGCACGACGGCGTCATCTACCTCGACGACGAGACGGTCGGCAAGGGCGACGTGCAGACGGCCGAGTCCGTCGAGGCCGCGATGAGCGAGGCGCGGGCCGGGCTGACGGTGCAGATCGAGGCGTTCGCGGCCAACACCATGGAGTACGTCCGCCGCGAGCGAGACCTCCTCATCGACGGGATCGGCGTTCCCGACGTCCGGACCGTCATGGAGGGCAGGCACGTCCTCATCGTGGTGCGCGGTTACCACTACAAGGAGGACATCGCCGCCCTCCGCCCCTACATCCGCGAATACCGCCCGATCATGATCGGGGTGGACGGCGGCGCCGACGCGCTGCTGGAGGCCGGATACATGCCCGACATCATCGTCGGGGACTTCGACTCGGTCTCCACCAAGGCGCTCACCACCGGCGCCGAGCTGGTCGTGCACGCCTACCGCGACGGCAGGGCGCCGGGGCTGGAGCGGGTCCAGCAGCTGGGCCGCACCGCGGTGATCTTCCCGGCGATCGGCACCAGCGAGGACATCGCCATGCTGCTCGCCGACGACAAGGGCGCCGACCTCATCGTCGCCGTCGGCACCCACGCGACCCTGGTGGAGTTCCTCGACAAGGGCCGCTCCGGTATGGCCAGCACCTTCCTCACCCGCCTGCGGGTGGGCAGCAAACTCGTCGACGCGAAAGGCGTCAGCCGGCTCTACCGCAGCCGGATCTCCACATCGTCCCTGCTCCTGCTCGTCGCCACCACGCTGATCACCATGGGAGTGGCGATCGTCGTCTCCCCGGTGGGCAAGATCTGGCTGGACAGCGTCCGCGACGTCTGGAGCGGCTTCATCTTCTGGCTGGTCGGACTCTTCTCGTGATCGATTTCCGCTATCACCTCGTCTCCATCGTCGCGATCTTCCTCGCGCTGTCGGTCGGCATCGTGCTCGGCACCACCCTGCTCGAAGACCCCGTCATCAAGGCGAGCGAGTCGCTGGCCAACCAGCTCCGCGAGGGCAACACCGAGCTCCGCGACCAGGTGGACGCCCTGCAGAAGCGCGAGGCCGCCAACGACGCCTTCGTGGTCGGCGACACCTCCCGGCTGGTCCAGGACGCGCTCGCCGGCAAGAGCATCGTGATCGTCGAGGCCCCGGGCAGCACGGCGGGCGTACGCGAGGCGGCGCAGCAGGTGATCGAGGAGGCCGGGGGGAGCGTGACCGGCCGGATCACCCTCGCCGAGCGGTACACCGATCCCGCCCAGGCGGGCTTCGTCGACAAGCTCGCCGTCGGGGCCAAGGCCGCCGAGACCGTCTTCTCCGTCGAGGACACGGCGTACGACAAGGCGGCGGAGGTGCTCGCGGGCGCGATCCTGACCAGTGACTCCAGCCAGGTGGGCAAGGAGCACCCGGCGGGGACCGGCATCCTCGACGCCTTCCAGCGCGGCGGCCTGCTCACCATCACCGGCGAGCCCGCCAAGCGCGCGGAGGTGGCGCTGATGATCGCCCCGGCGGAGGCGTACACCGGGGAGACCGCGGGCGAGCAGGCGGGCGCGCTCGTGACGCTGGCGCTCGGCCTCGACGACGCGGGCCAGGGCACCGTGCTGGCCGGTACGCAGACCTCCGCCGCTCCCGGCGGGGTCGTCGCCGCGCTCCGCGAGGACGCGGCCGTCACGGAGAAGGTCTCCAGCGTCGACACCGCCGATATGCCCTCGGGGCGGGTCGTGGTGGTCTACGCTCTCCGAGAGCAACTCACCGGGCTGGCCGGCCAGTACGGCATCGGCTCCGGTGTCTCCGGCATCGAGCCCAGCGCGACGCCGACCCCCACGGCCACCACCACGGCCGCCACGGCCACCTCCGGAGGATGACCCGATGGCTCGTCGCGCTTTTCCCCGTGCCCTCGCGGGTGCCCTCGCCGGAGCGTTCCTCGGCGCGGTCGCCGCGCGTGCCGCGTACGCCGCCTTCACCCGCAGGCCCCCGGTCGGCGATTCGGAGACCTGGGCCCGCACGAACCACCGGGGCGAGCCGATCACCCTGCTCGAGGGCCCGGCGTTCGTCGCCGGTGCCGGTGCCGCCGCGGCCGTGGTCCCCGGGCTGCCCGGCGGCGTCCGCGTGGCGGCGTTGCTGGCGGTGGCGGGCGGCGGCGGGCTCGGAGCCTACGACGACCTGTACGGCGCGACCTCGTCCAAGGGGTTCAGGGGGCACCTGAGCGCCCTGGCCAAGGGTGAGGTCACCAGCGGGGCCGTGAAGATCCTCGGCATCGGCGCGACCGGCCTGGCCGCCGCGGCCGTGACCTCCCGCGACCCCTTCGACGTGGCCGTCAACGGCGTGCTGATCGCCGGGAGCGCCAACCTGGCCAACCTCTTCGACCTGCGGCCGGGGCGGGCCGTCAAGGTGGGCCTGCTCGCCGGTGCGCCCCTGCTCGCCGCGGGGCTGCTCGGGGACGACCCGGTCCAGGCCACCCTGGTCGCGCTCCCGATGGGGGCCGCCGCCGCGCTGCTGCCCGAGGACCTCGGCGAGCGGGCGATGCTCGGCGACGCGGGGGCCAACGCGCTGGGCGCGCTGCTCGGCCTGGCCGCCTCCGTCACCCTGGGCCGTCCCGGCCGCCTGGTCGTGCTCGGCACCGTGGTCGCGCTGACCGCGGCCTCCGAGAAGGTCAGCTTCACCAAGGTGATCGCGGGCAACCCCCTCCTGCACCGCGTCGACATGCTGGGACGTCGCCCTGTGGAGCAGGCCCCCGCCCCCCGATGAGCACGAGGATCGCACGAGGGGTCGCGGGAGCGGCACTCCTCATCGGAGTCGTGACCGTCCTGGCCAGGCTCGTCGGTTTCGGCCGCTATCTCGTCCAGTCGCAGAGCGTCGGCAACAGCTGCCTGGGCACCGCCTACAACACCGCCAACTACGTGCCCAACATCGTCTTCGAGCTGGTGGCGGGCGGCGTACTGGCCGGGATGGTGGTGCCGGTGCTGGCCTCGGCGGCCTCCAGGTCCGACGACGACCCCGAGGCCAGGGCGGAGGTGAGCAGGACCACCTCGGCGCTGCTCACCTGGGCGATGCTCGTCCTGGTGCCGCTGACGCTGCTCATCGTCGCGTTCGCCGGGCCGATCGTCGCGCTGCTCGTGGGCGACCCGGCCCCGTGCGACCTGGCCGGTGTCGTCGAGGCCGGTACCGGCATGCTCGTCGTCTTCGCCCCTCGGATGATCTTCTTCGGCCTGGCCGTGGTGCTGTACGGGGTGCTCCAGGCCCACCGGCGGTTCATGGGCCCGGCCCTGGCGCCGCTGGTCTCCAGCCTGCTGATCGTCGCCTCCAACCTGCTGTTCGAGGCGGTCAACGAGGAGGCCGCCGGGGACCTGTCGGCTCTCAGCGACGCCGGGCAGCTGTCGCTCTCCCTCGGCGCGACCGTCGCCGCCGCCGCGATGGTGCTCACCGTCGTCGGCCCGGTGGCCAGGCTGCGGCTGCGGCTGCGGCCCGCGCTGTCGTTCCCGCCGGGCGTCGCGGCCACGGCGCGGAGGCTCGCCACCGCGGGTCTCGCCGTGCTGGTCGCGCAGCAGGTCGCGCTGATCGTCGTCATCCGCCTGGCCAACAACCTGGGCGGCGGGGGCGCGATCGCCGCCTACACCTACGCCTGGGCGCTGTACCAGCTGCCGTACGCGGTGCTCGTGATGCCGATCGCCACCAGCTCGTTCCCGGTGCTGTCCACCCGGGCGGGCGATGGGGACGCCCCGGGGTTCGACGCCCTGGCCGCCTCCACCACCCGGGCGGTGCTCCTGGTGACGGGGCTCGCGGCCGGGGTGATGGCGGCGGTCGCCGTACCGGTGTCGAGGGTGTTCCTCGACGGGACGGAGGGCGGCGATCCCGCCGAGATGGCCGGGGGCGTCGCGCTGTTCGCGCCGGGCCTGGTCGGGTACGCGCTCATGCTGCATCTCGCCCGCGTCCTGTACGCCTGCGGGCGGGGCCGGTCGGCGGCCGCCGCCTCGGTGACCGGATGGGCCGTCGCGCTGGTGGCCCAGATCGTGTTCGCCCACACGGCGGGGGATCCGGCCGAGGTGGTCGGGCGGCTGGCGCTGGGCAGCACCGTCGGCATGACCGTCGGCGGGCTGCTCCTCACCGTCGCGGTGCTCCGCGCCAGGGGGGTTGCCGCGCTGGCGGGGATGCCGCGTACCCTCCTGGCGACCCTGGCCGGCGGCGCCGCGGCCTGGGGGGCGGGCCTGGTCCTGGTCGGCGGCTTCGGCGAGGTGGCCACGTGGGCGTCCGTGGCGGTCGGGCTGGCCGCCGGTGTGGCCGGGGTGGCCGTGTTCGCGGCCGTGGCGCTGGTGATCGACAGGAAGGACGCCCAGGCGCTGCTCGCGAGGCTCCGCCGGGGGGCCGTGAGAGAGGAGAGCCGTTCCGATGGCTGACCAGGGCAGGCGTGTGGCACTCGTGCTGGGGACGAGCGCGGGAGGAGTCGGCCGGCACGTGGCCATGCTGGCCGGGGGGCTGGTGCGCGGCGGCCACCGGGTGGTCGTGGCGGGCCCGCCGAGCACGGAGCGGGCCTTCGGCTTCACCGCCCTCGGCGCCCGCTTCGCGCCCGTGCCGATCTCCGACCGGCCGCGCCCGGCCGACGACCTGCGGGCGGTCCTGGCGCTTCGGGCGCTGCGCGGGGCGCACGCCGTGCACGCCCACGGGCTGCGGGCCGGGGCGCTGGCGGCGATCGCGCTGGCCGGGACCGGGACCGGCCTGGTGGTGACCCTGCACAACGCCGCCACCGCGGGCGGCGCCATCGGTGCCGTCTACGGCCTCCTGGAACGGATCGTGGCCCGCCGCGCCGACCGGATCCTGGTCGTCTCCCCCGACCTGGGAGAGCGGATGACCCGCCTGGGGGCCGGACACGTCGAGGCCGCCGTCGTCCCCGCGCCCCCGCTGCCCCCTTCGGGACGCGACCCCGGCGACGTACGGCGGGAGCTCGGCACGGGTGACCGGGTGATCTTCCTGACGGTCGCGAGACTCGCCCAGCAGAAGGGGCTGGAGACCCTGCTCGACGTCGCGAAGGCCCTGCGGGGGGTTGGGCGGGGGATCCATGGGGACGCGGCGCCCGCACCGGACCACCTGGCGAAGCCTGTACGCGGTGAGACCGTGCCGGATCTGGTGGAGCTCGTGCGCGGTGGGATCGTGCCGGACGTGGCGGAGCCCGTACACGGTGAGACTGTGCCGGAGCCCGTGCGTGGCCGGGGGCCGGGGGAGCGGGCGCCCGGGGTCGTGTTCCTGGTGGCGGGGGAGGGGCCGCTGCGGGGGGAGCTGCAGGGGCGGATCGACCGGGAGGACCTGCCGGTGCGGCTGCTGGGCAACCGTACCGACGTGGGGGACCTGCTCGGGGTGGCCAGGGCGCTGGTGCTGCCGAGCCGCTGGGAAGGGCAGCCTCTCACCGTGCAGGAGGCCCTGCGGGCGGGCACCGCGGTCGTCGCCACCGCCGTGGGGGGTGTCCCGGCGATGGTGGGCGAGGCCGGGCTGCTGGTGCCGTACGGGGACGTCGCCGCGATGCGCGACGCGGTCGCGAGGGTGCTCACCGACGACGACCTCGCCGGAGAGCTGGCCGAGGCCGCCGCCCGGCGGGGCCGTGAGCTGCCGGGCGAGCCGGAGGCGCTTGAGGCGGTACTCACCGTCTACGCGGGCCTCCCCGGCTGAATCTGTGTCGGCCCTCCGAGGGGGGCTCGCGGGCCGCATCGGGCCTTCTCCCGGAGGGTGGAGGGATTCGCGGCTTATGCCGTATTCCTCCTGAAAGCCGGAGAGGGCGTCCTCGCGGCCCTCCGGGGAGCCCGGAAGGCGGGAAGGGGCCGGTCACGGGCGATCTTGGGGCCGGGGGGAACAGGCTGAGCCGTCGCGAGGTTGGATTAGGCGACACCATGCCGGACACCTATACTGGCGTGGTTAGGGGGGGAGTATCCCTTCGTGGCAGTCTCGTCATCACGGTGTTGCCTCGCTCCACGAGGCCCCCGGGGCTGTCGGTCCGCATTGTCGATCCGCTTCACCTCGACATGTCTCACGCGGGCGGGAGAGACCTCCGGCAGTCAGTCGTGCGCGCCGCCGGAGGTTTATCAGTTGTGAATGTTCCTGTCTGGGCATGGTTCGCCGTCATCGGCGGACTCCTCGTCATCCTCGCCTTCGACCTGTGGATAGTCGACAGGGGCGAGCCCCGGGAGTTCTCCCTCAAGCAGGCCGGGTTCTGGGTCGGCTTCTACGTCACGCTGGCGGTGATCTTCGGCATCGTGCTGTTGATCTTCGCGGGCCCCACCCCCGGGGGCCAGTTCTTCGCCGGGTATCTCACCGAGTACAGCCTGAGCATCGACAACCTCTTCGTTTTCTACATCATCATGACCCGCTTCGCGGTGCCGAAGATGTACCAGCACAAGGTGCTCCTGATCGGCATCCTGATGGCGCTGGTCATGCGCGGCATCTTCATCGCGATCGGCGCCGCGGCCCTGGCCAACTTCGGCTGGCTGTTCTACGTCTTCGGCCTGTTCCTGATCTACACCGCGGTGCAGCTCGTCCGCCAGTTCGGCCAGGAGGAGTCGGTCGACGAGAACGCGGTGCTGCGCTGGGCCCGGCGGGTGCTGCCGCACACCGACGACTACGTGGGCTCCAAGATCATCGTAAAGGTCGACGGCAAGCGCCTGGTCACCCCGCTGCTGATCGTCATGATCGCCATCGGTACCACCGACCTGCTGTTCGCGCTCGACTCGATCCCGGCGATCTTCGGCCTCACCACCGACGCCTTCATCGTCTTCACCGCGAACGCGTTCGCCCTCATGGGCCTGCGCCAGCTTTACTTCCTGCTGGGCGGCCTGCTCCAGCGACTGGTCTACCTCAGCTACGGTCTTGCGTTCATCCTCGGTTTCATCGGGGTTAAGCTGATCCTTGAGGCGCTGCACTCCAGCGGTGTCTCCTGGGCTCCCCAGGTGCCGATCTGGTTGTCGTTGTCGGTCATCGTCGTCACGATGGTCGTCACCACCGTGGTCAGCCTGATCAAGGCCCGGCGTGACGTTCGCTCGGGCAAGGAAAACACCACCCCGGCGAGTGTCGAGCAGGGCTAGCGAATCGGCGTGTGAGGCGCTTTGCTTGTCTCATTGCGCCTTATAAGGGCTAAGAGATGGGTAACATCCTGCCCCAGAGCGGGTAGACATACCGGTCTAATGCCGCAAGACATCACAAAGGTTCCCTGTGTCCCACGATTCAGCAAGCCACATGCCAGGTCCACTGGGCCTGGCACGTGGCGTCTCCCCGTGGTTGCTCCCGACCGTGGCCGCCGCCGCCGTGACCTCCCTGCTCAGCCGCCGTGACCGGCGCTGGGCACTGGCGGCGGTCCCGCTGACCGCGCTCACCGGTGGGATGCTCTGGTTCTTCCGCGACCCAGATCGCACTCCGGGCACCGGGCGGATCCTGTCGCCCGCGGACGGCGTGGTGCAGAGCATCGACCCCTGGCCGGACGGCCGCACCCGGGTCGCGATCTTCATGAGCCCGCTCGACGTGCACGTCAACCGGGCGCCGCTCGCCGGTACGGTCACCTCGATGGAGCACGTGTCCGGGGGATACCTTCCCGCGTTCAACAAGGACAGCGACACCAACGAGCGGGTCGTCTGGCACCTGGACACCGCTCTCGGCGACATCGAGATGGTCCAGATCGCCGGCGCGGTCGCGCGCCGTATCGTGCCCTACGTGGCCGAGGGGGCGAAGGTGGCGAAGGCGGAGCGGATCGGCCTGATCAGGCTCGGCTCGCGGGTCGACGTCTATCTTCCCGAGGGAGTCGCCCCGGCCGTCTCCGTGGGCCAGAAGACGGTCGCGGGGGTGACGAGTCTTGACCACGGCTGACGCGAGCTGGCCGATGGACGAGACGGACGACGAGCCACGAGGACCCGTGGGCAAGGCGTTCCGCCTGTCGGCCGCGGACTCCCTCTCCCTCGGCAACGCCCTCTGCGGCTTCCTCGCGGTCTGCGTGCTCGCCTGGTCGGCCATCAGCGCGCTGCAGGAGGACAAGCCCTTCGCGGCCGACCCCCGGTTCTTCGGCACCGCCGTGGTGCTCCTGCTGATCGGCGCCACCTGCGACCTGTTCGACGGCCTGGTGGCCAGGAAGTTCCGCGCCTCGGCCATGGGCGCCGAGCTGGACAACCTCGCCGACGTGATCAGCTTCGGCTTCGCGCCCGCCTTCATGGTGGTCATCTGGGCTGGTTTCAATCAGCAGATCCCCTTTCTGCTGGTGATGGCCGCGGCGTCGTCGATGCTGCTGGCCGGGGTCGTCCGGCTCGCGCGCTTCGCCTGCGTGAAGACCAAGAGCGGCGACTTCATGGGGCTGCCCATCCCGATGGGCGCGATGACCGTGGTCTCGGTCGTGCTGCTGTTCCCCCCGTCGATCTGGACGATCCTGCCCGTCTTCGGGGTGGCGTACCTCATGGTGAGCCGGATCGAGTACCCCAAGCCCAAGGGCAACCTGGCCGCCGCCGTGCTCGCCTGGATGATGATCAACGTCGCCTGCCTGACCATCTGGGTCGCGGGCCTGGCCGGTGGCGACACGCTGATCAAGGTCGGGGCGGTCATGCAGATGACGATCGTGGCGGCCATTCCGCTGCGGGTCCTGATGTTCAAGCGGGAGAAGCGCAAGGAGCAGCGCAAGGCGTCCGCCGGGGTCGGCTGAGGCCGGTTCGCCCCGGGTGCCCCGGCCGGTCTCCGGGCGGGGCGAGGGGGGCGATTGGTCGCGGATATGCCATGCCGGGACCCGTTCTCGCCGTGGAACGCCCCGATAATGCCCCGATCGGCTTCCCCTGCCCGGCGCGGCTGCGTTCAATTGCCTCATGGCAACCGAGCCGCATGAGCACACGCGTACCTACTTTCTCGGCATCCTCGCCCGCGAGCTGGAGCTGAGAGGGATGAATGTGACGCTCAGGCGGAGCCCGCCGTCGCTGCGGGTCACCGATCCCGAGGCCGCGATGTTCAACGAGACCCTCGACTGCGTCCCGATGGCCGAGGGCTGGTTCTATCGCTGGTCCTGGGGCGATCTGGTCGAACGGGTGGAGGATCCGGCCAAGGCCGCGGATCGGATCCTCCGGGTCTTCGGCGGCTGACGGCCGCTTTCCCGTTTTCCCCCGCCGCGGGCGGGGGCCGATCGCCCCGCGGGGTCTACCAGCCGCGTTCGCGCCACTCGGGCAGCGAGGGGCGCTCGGCGCCGAGCGTGGTGTCCTTGCCGTGGCCCGGATAGACCCAGGTGTCGTCCGGCAGCCGGTCGAAGATCCGTTCCGACACGTCGGCGAAGAGCCGGGCGAACCGCTCGGGATCCTTGTTGGTGTTGCCGACGCCGCCGGGGAAGAGCGAGTCGCCGGTGAACAGGTGGCCGGGGTGGTACAGGGCGATCGAGCCGGGGGTGTGCCCGCGCAGGTGGATCACCTCCAGGCCGACCGCGCCGACGGTGACGACGTCGCCGTCCTCCACCTCCAGGTCCACCGGCACCGGCAGCGCCCCCGCGTCGAGCGGGTGGGCGATCACCGAGGCGCCGGTCGCCCCGGCGACCTCCGCCAGGGCCTGCCAGTGGTCGCCGTGCTGGTGGGTGGTGACGATCTTGCTGATCGGCCGGTCGCCGATCAGCTCCAGCAGCCGTTCGGGCTCGGCGGCGGCGTCGACGAGGACGCCGTCGCCGGTCTGGGCGCACCGGATCAGGTAGGCGTTGTTGTCGAACGGGCCGACGGCCAGCTTGGCGATCGTCAGGCCGGGCAGCTCGCGCAGGTCGGCGGGGCCGCCGACCCGTACATCACCGGTGTACGTCACGGATTCTCCTCTTCTCCTCGGGCGGGGACGCGGGAGGGGCACGCGCCCCGCCCTCGTCACTCTCATCATTCCGCCCGGCGGGCGGGACGGGGCATAAGGGGGGTGTTCACATCGTTGAAACCGTGGGTCACCTGCCAGGTCTGGGCGAAGGCCGTAGTCTGGAGGGGGCGGGAAAAGGACCCCCGGACGCCGGTCCGGAAAATTGTCGGCCCCTCTCGCTAGTCTTCCCGCGACTGCTTCCAACCCTCTACCAACGACGTCGGGACTGCTGTGGCTGACCGCCTCATCGTGCGTGGTGCACGTGAACACAACCTCAAGGACGTCTCGCTGGACCTCCCGCGAGACTCTCTGATCGTCTTCACCGGGCTGTCCGGCTCGGGCAAGTCGAGCCTGGCCTTCGACACGATCTTCGCCGAAGGCCAGCGCCGCTACGTCGAATCGCTGTCGGCGTACGCGCGGCAGTTCCTCGGGCAGATGGACAAGCCCGACGTCGACTTCATCGAGGGGCTCTCGCCCGCGGTGTCGATCGACCAGAAGTCGACGAGCCGCAACCCCCGTTCCACCGTCGGCACGATCACCGAGGTCTACGACTACCTGCGCCTGCTCTGGGCGCGCATCGGCAAGCCGCACTGCCCGCAGTGCGGGCGGGCGATCGCCAGGCAGAGTCCCGAGCAGATCGTCGACCGGGTCATGGAGCTGGAGGAGGGCACCCGGTTCCAGGTGCTCGCCCCGGTGGTCCGCGGCCGCAAGGGCGAGTACGCCGAGCTGTTCAGCCAGCTCCAGGCCAAGGGCTTCGCCCGCGCCCGCGTCGACGGCACCGTGGTCCGGCTGGACGAGCCGCCGACGCTGAAGAAGCAGGAAAAGCACGACATCGAGGTGATCGTCGACCGCCTGGCCGTGAAGGAGGGCGCGGGCAGCCGCCTGACCGGCTCGGTGGAGACCGCCCTGGGTCTGTCGGGCGGGACGATCACCCTGGAGTTCGTCGACCTGCCCGAGGACGACCCCAACCGCGAGCGCTTCTACTCGGAGCACCTCTACTGCCCCTACGACGACCTGTCGTTCGAGGAGCTGGAGCCCCGCTCGTTCTCGTTCAACTCGCCCTTCGGCGCCTGTCCCGAGTGCACGGGCCTGGGTGTCCGCATGGAGGTCGACCCCGACCTGATCGTGCCCGACCCGGAGAGGCCGCTGGGTGAGGGCGCGCTCTCCCCGTGGGCCGGGGGCCACACCAGCGACTACTTCGTACGCCTGGTCGAGGCGCTCGGCCTGGCGATGGGGTTCGGTCTCGACACCCCGTGGGAGCGCCTCCCCAAGAAGGCGCAGAAGGCCCTGCTGTACGGCCACGACGAGCAGGTCCACGTCCGCTACAGCAACCGCTACGGCCGCGAGCGCTCCTACTACACCACCTTCGAGGGGGTCATCCCCTGGGTGCAGCGCCGCCACGGCGAGTCCGACAGCGACGGCATGCGCGAGAAGTACGAAGGCTACATGCGGGAGATCCCGTGCCCGGCCTGCGAGGGGGCGAGGCTCAAGCCGGTCTCGCTCGCCGTCACGGTCGACGACCGCTCGATCGCCGACGTCTCGTCGATGTCGATCGGCGACTGCGCGACGTTCCTGGCGGGGCTGAAGCTGTCCGACCGCGACATGCAGATCGCCGAGCGGGTGGTCAAGGAGATCAACGCCCGGATGGGCTTCCTGCTCGACGTCGGCCTCGACTACCTGACCATGGACCGGGCCTCCGGCACCCTCGCCGGTGGCGAGGCGCAGCGCATCCGGCTCGCCACCCAGATCGGCTCGGGCCTGGTCGGGGTGCTGTACGTCCTGGACGAGCCCTCCATCGGCCTGCACCAGCGTGACAACCAGCGGCTGCTGGAGACCCTGATCAGGCTGCGTGACATGGGCAACACGCTCATCGTGGTCGAGCACGACGAGGACACCATCGCCGCCGCCGACTGGGTGGTCGACATCGGCCCGGGGGCGGGGGAGCACGGCGGCCAGGTCGTCGTCTCCGGCACCGTGGCCGACCTGCTGGCCTCGGAAGACTCGATGACCGGCGCCTACCTGTCGGGCCGCAAGTCGATCGCGATCCCCGCCGCCCGCCGCAAGCGCGACAAGAAGCGGCAGATCACCGTGAAGGGCGCCCGCGAGCACAACCTCAAGGGCGTCGACGTGGAGTTCCCCCTGGGGCTGCTGACCGCGGTCACCGGGGTCTCGGGGTCGGGCAAGTCCACCCTGGTCAACGACATCCTCTACAACGCGCTGGCCAAGGAGCTGAACGGCGCGCGCACCGTCCCCGGGCGCCACGCGCGGGTCAACGGGATGGACCTGGTCGACAAGGTCGTGCACGTCGACCAGTCGGCGATCGGCCGCACCCCCCGGTCCAACCCGGCGACCTACACCGGTGTCTTCGACAAGGTCCGCGACCTGTTCGCGCAGACCACCGAGGCCAAGGTCCGGGGTTACCAGAAGGGCCGGTTCAGCTTCAACGTCAAGGGCGGCCGGTGCGAGGCCTGCTCGGGAGACGGCACCCTCAAGATCGAGATGAACTTCCTGCCGGACGTCTACGTGCCCTGCGAGGTCTGTCACGGGGCGCGCTACAACCGGGAGACCCTGGAGGTCCACTACAAGGGCAAGACGATCTCCGAGGTGCTCGACATGCCGATCGAGGAGGCCCTGGGCTTCTTCGACTCCATCCCGGCCATCAAGCGCTACCTGAAGACGCTCAACGACGTCGGCCTGGGGTACGTCAGGCTCGGCCAGCCCGCCACGACCCTGTCCGGCGGCGAGGCCCAGCGCGTCAAGCTCGCCTCCGAGCTGCAGCGCCGCTCCACCGGCCGGACGATCTACGTGCTCGACGAGCCCACCACCGGTCTGCACTTCGAGGACATCCGCAGGCTGCTCGGCGTCCTGGGCAAGCTGGTCGACGGGGGCAACACGGTCATCGTCATCGAGCACAACCTCGACGTGATCAAGACCGCCGACTGGCTGATCGACATGGGCCCCGAGGGCGGCTCCCGGGGCGGCAGCGTGCTCGCCGTCGGCACGCCCGAGGAGGTCGCCCTGGTCGACGAGAGCCACACCGGCCGTTTCCTGCGCAAGATCCTCGGCAGCTGAAGGCCGGATTCGGGACCGGGCGCCCCCGTCAATACCCTTGACGCGGGAGCCCGGTTCCGACGGGGACGACATTGCGAGAAGGGCCGCGATGAGCACGCAGGAGACCTTCGCCATGCCCGCGCGCAGGCAGGTGATCGCCGCCGCGGGGGCCGTGGCGTGCGGGACGGCGCTGGCGGGGTGCGGCGGCGGGGAGTCCGCCGCGGCCGTCGTGCCGCCGGGGATCAAGGGAAAGGTCATCGCGCGGACCGCCGACATCCCGGTGGGCGGCGGCAAGGTGATCACCAAGTGGAAGATCGTGATCACCCAGCCGGCCTCGGGGGTGTTCAGGGCGTTCTCGGCGAGCTGCCCGCACCGGGGGTGCGCGGTCGGCAGGATCGGGGACGGCGTCATCCGCTGCCCCTGTCACGGCAGCGAGTTCGCCGCCGACTCGGGGAAGTGCCTCAAGGGCCCGGCGGAGGCGCCGCTGGCCCAGTACGCCCTGAGGGTCGAGGGCGACGGGATCATCGTGGTCTGACGGTTCGCGCCGCCCTCTCCTCCGGGGCGGCGCAGATCCGGAGCCCCAGGTTGGGGGTTTCTCCGGATGGTCCGGAAAGAGGGCCGAAGGCGTAATTCTTCACAGTCTCCTGACGCGATGTACGGCATGCTGAACCGTCATCGGGGTGCCAGCCGTACCTGAAGATGATGATTCTGGAGGATATACATGACTGAGACGACGCGTCGTACGGTGATATTGAGCGCCGGTGGGGCCGGGATGGCCGCGGTGCTGACCGCGTGCGCGGGCTACGGGGAGCCGGCGGCGGAGGGCGGCGGGGACACCTCCTCGACCGCCTCCTCGCAGGCGCCGGAGGCGGCCGAGACGAGCGCGGGCGCCGACTCGGGCGGCTCCGGGGCGAACGCCCTGGCCAAGACCGCGGACATCCCCGAGGGGGGCGGCAAGGTCTTCAAGGACGAGAAGATCGTGATCGTCCAGCCGGCCGCGGGCGAGTTCAAGGCGTTCAGCTCCATCTGCACCCACCAGGGGTGCGACGTCGACAAGATCGCGGACGGCACCATCGACTGCCCCTGTCACGGCAGCAAGTTCAAGATCACCGATGGTTCCGTGGCGAACGGCCCGGCCACCAAGCCGCTGGAGGAGAAGGCGATCAAGGTGGACGGCGACTCCATCGTCCTCGCCTGAACCCGGCCGCGAGCCCGCCGCCGGGAGAGACGCCCCGGCGGGGGGCCGCGGGAAATCCCGGCCGCCCGGCGAAGCGACCCGTCCCGGCCGCGTGGGGCGCGGAGTCCCGTCGCCTCCCGGCCGCGTGCCGTACGAATCCCCGTCGCGGGCCGGGCGGAAAACCGTAAGGAAAGCTGTCGGTCCGGGCCGATAGGCTTTCTGTGTGGCGAGATCTGTGGGTGGTCCGGCGAGTTTCCGGCCGAAGCCGGGGTCCATCCCCGAGTCCCCAGGCGTCTACCGGTTCAAGGACGCCGAGGCCCGGGTCATCTATGTCGGCAAGGCCAAGAGCCTGCGTCAGCGGCTCAACTCCTACTTCGCCGACTTCGCGGGCCTGCACCCGCGCACCCAGACCATGCTCACGACCGCCGTCGACGTCGACTGGACGGTCGTCGGCACCGAGGTCGAGGCGCTCCAGCTCGAATACTCCTGGATCAAGGAGTACGACCCGCGGTTCAACGTCAAATACCGCGACGACAAGTCCTATCCCTACCTCGCGGTCACCATGGGGGAGGAGTTCCCCAGGATCCAGGTGCTGCGCGGCGCCAAGCGCAAGGGCACCCGCTACTTCGGCCCCTACTCCCACGCCTGGGCGATCAGGGAGACCGTCGACCTGCTGCTGCGGGTCTTCCCGATCAGGAGCTGCTCGGGCGGGGTGTTCAGGCGGGCCGCGCAGATCGGCCGCCCCTGCCTGCTGGGTTACATCGACAAGTGCTCGGCCCCCTGCGTCGGCCGGGTCACCGCCGAGGAGCACCGGGAGCTGGCCGACGACTTCTGCGAGTTCATGGCGGGCAACACCGGCCGGTTCGTCAGGCGGCTGGAGCGCGAGATGCGCGAGGCCGCCGTCGCGCAGGAGTACGAGCGGGCCGCCAGGCTGCGCGACGACATCCAGGCGTTGCAGCGGGCGATGGAGAAGCAGGCCGTGGTCCTCGGCGACAACACCGACTGCGACGTGGTCGCCCTGGCGGAGGATCCGCTGGAGGCCGCTGTCCAGGTGTTCTACGTCCGGAGCGGGCGCATCAGGGGCCAGCGCGGCTGGGTGGTCGACAAGGTCGAGGAGGCCACGCCGGGCCAGCTGGTCGAGCAGTTCCTCCTGCAGATGTACGGCGACGCGGCCGCCGAGGCGCTGCCCAGGGAGGTGCTGGTGCCCGTCCTGCCCCCCGACGCCGAGGCGGTCACCGAGCTGCTCGGCGAGCAGCGCAAGGCGCGGGTGGAGATCAGGGTTCCCCAGCGCGGCGACAAGAGGTCGCTGATGGAGACCGTCGAGCGCAACGCCGTCGAGTCCCTCAAGCAGCACAAGCTGAGACGGGCCGGCGACCTGACCGCGCGGAGCAGGGCGCTGCAGGAGGTCGCCGACGCCCTCGACCTCGACCAGGTGCCGCTGCGCATCGAGTGCTACGACGTCTCCCACATCCAGGGCACCGACGTGGTGGCCTCCATGGTGGTGTTCGAGGACGGCCTGGCCCGCAAGAGCGAGTACCGCAGGTTCTCCGTGCGCTCCACCGAGGGCGACGTCGCCTCCATCTACGAGGTGATCTCCCGCCGGTTCAAGCGCTACCTGGAGGAGCGCTCGGCCACCGGCGAGCTCGACACCGAGGCCGGGGAGGCCGAGGAGGGGCTGCGGACGCCGGGCATCGACCCCGAGACCGGCAAACCGCGCAAGTTCGCCTATCCGCCCAACCTGGTGGTCGTCGACGGTGGTCCCGCGCAGGCCGCGGCGGCCCGCAGGGCGCTCGACGAGCTGGGCGTGGACGACGTGGCGGTGTGCGGCCTGGCCAAGCGGCTGGAGGAGGTCTGGCTGCCCGGCGAGGACCTGCCGGTGATCCTCGCCCGCTCCAGCGAGGCCCTTTACCTTCTTCAGCGGGTGCGCGACGAGGCTCACCGCTTCGCCATCACCTACCATCGAGCCAAGCGGTCGAAGAGCGTGAAGGAAAGCGCTCTGGACGAGGTCCCCGGTCTCGGCCCGGCCCGCAGGCAGGCGTTGATCAAGCATTTCGGATCGGTGAAACGGCTGCGTGAGGCGACCGCGGCGCAGATCTGCGAGGTTCCCGGGATCGGCCCCTCGACGGCCGAGACGATCGTGTCGGCCTTGAAGGGGCAGAACCCATGAGCGAAAGAGAGCCCGCGTTCGTCCTCGTCACCGGAATGTCGGGGGCGGGGCGGAGCACCGCCGCCAAGGCCCTGGAGGACCTGGGGTGGTTCGTCATCGACAACCTGCCACCCGGGTTGCTGTTCGCCATGGCAGAGGAGGCGGGCCGGGTCAAGCTGGCCGCCGACAAGGTGGCCGCGGTGGTCGACGTGCGCAGCCTGGCCTTCACCAGCGACCTCAACAGCGCGATCGAGGAGCTGGAGGGGCGCGGCGTCGCCGTGCGCGTGGTGTTCCTGGAGGCCAGCGACGAGGAGCTGGTCCGCAGGTTCGAGAACGTCCGCCGCCCGCACCCCCTGCAGAGCGACGGCCGCCTGGTCGACGGGATCGCCCGCGAGCGCGGCATCCTGCGCGAGGTCAGGGCGAACGCCGATCTGGTGATCGACACCTCCAACCTCAACGTCCACGAGCTCCGCGGGAAGATCGTCGCCTTCTTCGGCGGCGAGGACCGCCCCGGCCTGCGGGTCAACGTCGTCTCCTTCGGCTACAAGTACGGCCTGCCCGTCGACGCGGACCTGGTCGTCGACTGCCGGTTCCTGCCCAACCCCCACTGGGTCCCCGAACTCCGCCCCATGAACGGACTGGACACTCCCGTACGGGAGTACGTTCTCAACCAAGCGGGTGCGAAGGAGCTCCTCGACGCCTACGAGGAGGTTTTCAGCATCATCGCCTCCGGCTACACCCGCGAGGGCAAGAGCTACGCCACGCTCGCCGTCGGCTGCACCGGCGGCAAGCATCGCAGCGTCGCCATGGCCGAGCAGATCGGTGGTCGGCTTCGCGATAGGGGTGGCATGGAGGTGCAGGTGAGCCATCGGGATGTGGGCCGGGAGTGAATGAAGGTCTCAAGATTGTCGCGCTGGGTGGAGGGCACGGGCTGTACGCCTCGTTGTCGGCGTTGCGGAGGGTCACCTCCCGGCTGACGGCGGTGGTCACCGTCGCCGACGACGGAGGGTCGAGCGGCCGGCTCCGTCGCGAGCTCGGCGTGCTTCCCCCGGGAGACCTGAGGATGGCCCTGGCCGCGCTGTGCGGCGACGACGAGTGGGGGCGCACCTGGAGCGAGGTCGTCCAGCACCGCTTCCGCAGCGAGGGCGACCTGCACGGCCACGCGATCGGCAACCTGCTGATCGTGGCGCTGTGGGAGCGGCTCGGCGACACGGTCTCCGGGCTCGACTGGCTCGGGCGGCTGCTCGGCGCGCACGGGCGGGTGCTGCCGATGTCCTCGGTGCCGCTCGACATCGCCGCCGAGGTCGAGCTGGACGGCGAGGTGAGCACGGTACGCGGCCAGGTGGCCTGCGCGCTCACCCCCGGCAGGGTCCGGGCCATCTCGCTGCTGCCCGAGGACCCCCCGGCGTGCCCCGAGGCCGTCCAGGCGGTCCTCGACGCCGACTGGGTGGTGTTCGGCCCCGGCTCCTGGTTCACCAGCGTGCTGCCCCACCTGAAGGTGCCCGAGCTGGCCGAGGCGCTGCACGCCACCCGCGCGCGCCGCCTGGTCGCGCTGAACCTCGCCCCGCAGGCGGGGGAGACCGACGGCTTCTCCCCCCAGAAGCACCTGGAGGTGCTGCGCCAGCACGCGCCCTCCCTGGAGATCGACGTCGTCGTCGCCGACACCGGGGTGATCGACGACCGCGACGAGCTGGAGAAGGCCGCGGCCGACCTCGGGGGGCGGCTGGTCCTCGCCTCCGTGGCGGACGAGGACGGCTCCCCGCGACACGATGCGCAACGTCTTGCCTCCGTCCTGGACGAGATTTTCCGTGAGAAGCGTTGATCCTGGTCAGCGGTGCTCAGGAGTGCGAGAAACTTCTGTGAGCCCGATTTATCTCGGGCCGCATGGGGTCTGTATGGGGGAGGACGAACGCGCATGGCGATGACAGGTGTGGTCAAGGACGAGCTGAGCAGGCTGCCGGTCCTGAAGCCTTGCTGCCGTAAGGCCGAGGTGTCGACGCTGCTGCGGTTCGCGAGCGGGTTGCACCTGGTGAGCGGCCGGATCGTGATCGAGGCCGAGCTTGACACCAACGTCACCGCCCGGCGGCTGATCAAGGACATCGGTGAGGTCTTCGGGCACAAGGCGGAGGTGCTCGTCCTGGCCCCGGCCGGGTTGCGCAAGGGCTCGCGCTACCTCGTGCGGGTCTACCGCGACGGGGAGGCGCTCGCCCGCCAGACCGGTCTGATCGACAACCACGGGCGCCCGGTCCGCGGCCTGCCCCGTCAGGTCGTCGCGGGGGCGACCTGCGACGCCGAGGCGGCCTGGCGGGGGGCGTTCCTGGCGCACGGCTCGCTGACCGAGCCGGGGCGTTCGATGTCGCTTGAGGTGACCTGTCCCGGGCCCGAGGCGGCGCTCGCGCTGGTCGGGTCGGCGCGGCGGTTGAAGATCCACGCCAAGGCCAGGGAGGTGCGCGGCGTCGACCGGGTGGTGGTGCGCGACGGCGACGCCATCGGCGCGCTGCTGACCCGGCTGGGCGCCCACGACAGCGTGCTGGCCTGGGAGGAGCGGCGGATGCGCCGCGAGGTCCGTGCGACGGCCAACCGGCTGGCCAACTTCGACGACGCCAACCTGCGCCGTTCGGCCCGCGCCGCGGTCGCCGCGGGGGCGAGGGTCCAGCGGGCCCTGGAGATCCTCGGGGAGGAGGCCCCCGAGCACCTGGTGATCGCCGGTCGCCTGCGGGTGGAGCACAAGCAGGCGTCCCTGGAGGAGCTCGGCCAGCTCGCGGACCCGCCCCTGACCAAGGACGCCATCGCCGGTCGCATCCGCCGTCTGCTGGCCATGGCCGACAAGCGGGCTCAGGACATCGGCATTCCCAACACCGAGGCCAACCTCACCGTCGACATGCTGGCCCCGTAGTCGTGCCGCCGGGAGGCGCGTGGCTCAGGGCTGCTTCCTGGGCTCGAAGTAGTTCACGCGCTCGGCGGTCTCGTCCTGCTGCGGGGCGGACGAGGTGTGGGCCTCGCGGGCGGTCTTGACGCGCCTGTTCACGAAGCTGAAGCCCGCGTAGGCGGCCACCACCCAGAACAGCAGCGAGATGGGCTCGCGGCGGAGGTCCTCGGGGAAGGCGTCGAGGACCCGGACGAGGGTGGAGCCGTAGTCCTCGCCGGACACCCGCACCCAGGCGATGACGGATCCGGCGACCTGGCCGAGCGCGGCGCCGGCGAGGGAGAAGAAGGCGGCCAGCGGCGGCAGGACCGGGCTGGTCGGCCTGACCGCGATCATGGCGAGGCCGACGAGGAGACCGACGCCGATGGCGGCGAAGCCGATCTCGTACCCGCTGAAGGCGATGAGCGCGCCGTAGCCCGCGGCGCCGGCCACGGTGGCGAGAAGACCGGTGAGAACGCCTGGCAGGAGACCGTTCGCCAGGTGCGGATCGTTGTCTGTCATGGCAGGTCCTCGTGGGGTTGAGGGTATTTACAGTGACGAGTCGGGCACTTTACTTGAATGGTGCGATACCTGTTCGTGGGTTAGGGAATAACGGAGCACCCCCTCAAGTGGTCTAGGCCAATTTGGGTCCGATAAGGTTCGTGGTTGAGGTTTCAGCCCGCCCCAAGTCGCCGATCCGAGAGACCGGCGCACCGACGTACGAGGAGATCGGCACCGTGACCATCCGCGTAGGCGTCAACGGATTTGGCCGCATCGGCCGCAACTTCTGGCGCGCGGTCGCTGCCAGCGGCAAGGACATCGAGATCGTCGCGGTCAACGACCTGACCGACAACGCCACGCTCGCCCACCTGCTGAAGTACGACAGCATCCTCGGCCGCCTGCCGTACGAGGTGAAGAGCACCGCCGACGAGATCATCGTGGACGGCAAGACGATCAAGGCGTTCGCCGAGCGCGACCCCGCCAAGCTGCCCTGGGGCGACCTGGGCGTGGACGTCGTCGTCGAGTCGACCGGCTTCTTCACCGACGCCAACAAGGCCCGCGTGCACGCCGAGAACGGCGCCAAGAAGGTCATCATCTCGGCTCCGGCCAAGAACGAGGACTTCACCGTCGTGATGGGCGTCAACCACGACAAGTACGACTCGGCCAACCACACGGTCATCTCCAACGCCTCCTGCACCACCAACTGCCTGGCGCCGATGGCCAAGGTCCTCAACGACACCTTCGGTATCGAGAAGGGTCTGATGACCACGATCCACGCCTACACGCAGGACCAGAACCTGCAGGACGCCCCGCACAGCGACCTGCGCCGCGCCCGCGCCGCCGCGATCAACATCGTGCCGACCTCGACCGGCGCCGCCAAGGCCATCGGCCTGGTGCTGCCCGAGCTCAAGGGCAAGCTCGACGGCTTCGCGCTGCGCGTGCCGATCCCCACGGGCTCGGCCACCGACCTCACCGTCGAGGTCGGCCGCGAGACCACCGTCGAGGAGGTCAACGCCGCGCTCAAGGCGGCGGCCGAGGGCGAGCTCAAGGGCTACCTCACCTACAACGAGGACCCGATCGTCTCCTCCGACATCGTCACCGACCCGGCGTCCTGCATCTTCGACGCGCCCCTCACCAAGGTGATCGGCAACCAGGTCAAGGTCGTCGGCTGGTACGACAACGAGTGGGGTTACTCCAACCGCCTCGTCGACCTCATCGAGCTGGTCGGCGCCGACCTCTGATGAAGGACATCTCCGAGTTCGACGTGGACGGCCGGCGCGTCCTGGTGCGCGCCGACCTCAACGTCCCCCTGGAGGGGGACGTCATCACCGACGACGGCCGCATCCGCGCCTCGGTGCCGACGATCAAGGAGCTCGCGGGCCGGGGTGCCCGCGTGGTCGTCGTCGCGCACCTGGGACGCCCCAAGGGCAAGCCGAATTCGGAATACTCCCTGGCCCCCGTCGCGAAGCGGCTGGGTGAGCTCCTGGGCGCCGACGTCGCCTTCGCCACGGACGTGGTCGGCAAGTCCGCCCAGGACGTCGTGGAGGGCCTTCAGGACGGCCAGGTGGCCCTCCTGGAGAACCTGCGCTTCGAACCGGGTGAGGAGTCCAAGGACGACGAGGAGCGGGCCGCCTTCGCCGCGAAGCTGGCGGCCCTCGCCGACGTCTACGTGGGCGACGGCTTCGGCGCGGTGCACCGCAAGCACGCCAGCGTCTACGACGTGCCCGGCCTGCTGCCGCACGCCGCGGGCCGGCTCGTCCTGGCCGAGGTCGAGGTGCTCAGGAAGCTGACCGACGAGACCGAGCGGCCGTACGTCGTGGTGCTCGGCGGGGCGAAGGTCTCCGACAAGCTCGGCGTCATCGGCAACCTGCTGACCAAGGTCGACCGGCTCCTCATCGGCGGCGGCATGGCCTACACCTTCCTCAAGGCCCAGGGCTACGAGGTCGGCCGGTCGCTGCTCCAGGAGGACCAGCTCGACAAGGTGCGGGGCTTCCTCGACGAGGCGGGCAGGCGCGGAGTGGAGATCGTCCTCCCGGTCGACGTGCTGGCCGCCGTGGAGTTCGCCGAGGACGCCGAGTACGAGGTGGTCGACGCCACCGCGATCCCGGCCGACCGCGAGGGGCTCGACATCGGCCCGCGCACCCGCGAGCTGTTCGCGGGCAGGCTGGCCGACGCCGGGACCGTGTTCTGGAACGGCCCGATGGGCGTCTTCGAGTTCGACGCCTTCTCCGGCGGAACTCGCGCGGTCGCCGAGGCGTTGATCGGCTCGGAGGCCTTCACGGTCGTCGGCGGGGGAGACTCGGCCGCCGCCGTGCGCAGGCTCGGGCTGCCGGAGGACGGGTTCTCCCACATCTCCACCGGTGGCGGGGCCAGCCTCGAATACCTGGAGGGCAAGACCCTCCCCGGACTCGTGGCGCTGGAGCGGTAGAAGTGAACCCACGCGGTGAGCGGAGTGGCCGGTCGACGACCGACGCCGTCCGCGCAGTGAACAAGGAGTGGTGAGCGAACGATGAGCACACCTCGTAAGCCGCTCATGGCAGGCAACTGGAAGATGAACCTCAACCACCTCGAGGCCATCGCGCACACCCAGAAGCTCGCCTTCGCGCTGAACGACAAGGACTTCGACCGGGTCGAGGTGGCCGTGCTGCCGCCGTTCACCGACCTGCGCAGCGTGCAGACCCTGGTGGACGGCGACAAGCTGCGGATCGTCTACGGCGCGCAGGACCTGTCGCAGCACGACGGCGGCGCCTACACCGGGGAGATCTCCGGGGCGATGCTCGCCAAGATCGGCTGTACCTTCGTGCTCGCGGGCCACTCCGAGCGCCGCCAGTACCACCGCGAGGACGACGACGTCGTCAACGCCAAGGTGCAGGCGGCCTACCGGCACTCGCTCACTCCCATCCTGTGTGTGGGGGAGGGCCTGGAGGTGCGCCGGGCCGGTGGCCAGGTGGCCCACAGCGTCGCGCAGCTCGACGGTGCGCTTCGCAAGGTCACCGCCGAGCAGGTCGCGTCCATCGTGCTGGCCTATGAGCCGGTATGGGCGATCGGCACCGGCGAGGTGGCCACCCCGGACGACGCGCAGGAGGTCTGCGGGGCACTCCGGGTGCGACTCGCCGAGCTGTACGACGCCGAAGTGGCCGCCGGTGTCCGTATCCTTTACGGTGGGTCGGTCAAGTCTGACAACATCGCGGGCATCATGGCGCAGCCTGATGTCGACGGTGCCCTGATCGGTGGCGCGAGCCTCGACGCCGGGGAGTTCGTCAAGATTTGCCGTTTTGGCGAATTGTCGAGCTGACTGAGCCATTCGGTGGGTACGACTTGACAGCACGTCATACCCTCTTAGAGCAAGTTTGAATCGTCACGCCTTCGGCGTACACAAGGGTCGTGCCCGGACGCGGGTCACGCGCACATAGGGAACAGGTCAACGGTGACAATCGGAATCTCCATCGCCCTCATCCTGTCGAGCTTGCTGATGATGCTGCTCGTCCTGCTCCACAAGGGCAAGGGCGGTGGTCTCTCGGATCTGTTCGGTGGCGGTTTCTCGTCGTCGTTCGGAGGCTCCTCCGTGGTGGAGCGCAACCTCGACAGGCTCACCGTCATCACCGGTGTCGTCTGGTTCGTCTGCATCATCGCGCTGGGCCTGCTTCTGCGGCCCTGACCCGGCTTCGACAGGCGTGACAGTGGTTCAGTCCCCGCATCCCCAAGCGGCGGGGCCATCGAGCAAGGAGTTCATCCGTGGGTAGTGGCAACGCGATCCGTGGCAGCCGTGTCGGTGCCGGCCCTATGGGGGAGGCGGAGCGTGGCGAGGCGGCCCCCCGCGTGCGGGTGCCTTTCTGGTGCGCGAACATGCATGAGACGCGCCCCAGCTTCGCCAGCGACGCGGCCGTTCCCGAGTTCTGGGACTGCCCCCGGTGTGGTCTCCCCGCCGGTCAGGACGAGGCCAACCCGCCCGCGCCGCCGCGCAACGAGCCTTACAAGACGCACCTCGCGTACGTGAAGGAACGCCGCAGCGACAAGGACGGCGCGCAGATCCTGGCCGAGGCCCTGGAGCGGCTGCGCTCCTCCTCACGCCCGATCTACTAGCCGGGCTCTCGCGTACGGTCCGGTCAGGACTGACACGCACGCCTGAAAGGCCCCCGCGGGTGATCCCCGCGGGGGCCTTTCGCGTGCCGTGGCCTCTCCCGGAGCCGGGCCCGTGGACGGTGGCCACCCCGTTCCCGGCGGGTCCCGGTGGTCCTGTAAGGCCGCCCCGGCTCTAGGGCCTGTGGGGCAGGTCCGGCCTGCCTGGCATGTCCGTCCGGTTGGACGCGTCTCCCCGGTGCGTCATGTCTCTCCTCGAGGACATGCCGGACATTCCCTTGGAGCCCACCGCCACGGCTCCCAGGCCGAGCAGGAAGATGACGATGCCGGTGATGACGTTGTTCCAGATGTTTCCCCTTGTCGCCGAGCCGGTGATCCAGGGGGCCAGGATGGTCCAGATCCCGAGGACCGGCACGACCCAGCTGATCCCGTACGTCCGGCCGTAGGCGGACGCGAAGGCGAGGGCCAGGGCGGCGACCGCGATACCGGTGACGAGGTTGCTCACGGTGAGTCTGGACAGGCCGTTGAAACCGACCACCCAGGGGGAGATCGCCAGATACAGGCCCGCCAGGAGGCCCAGTCCGTCGATGACCTGGGCTACCGAAGTGGAGCCCGCTCGTTCGTACCTTTCCCGCATCTCGATGAGATCGGGGTGCTGTTCCAGGCTTGCGGGTCTCGTCATGACCCATTCCCCCTTACCGATTTCATGCGAACTCGATTTCCTGAGAAAGCGAATTTATGCCTGCATACCCGATATAAGCTCCAAAGAGCCCAAATAGGGACAAATCTAGCTAATGAAATCTTCGGACAAGGAGCCGTGGCGAGCCCGCCGCGCCGCGACCCCCGCAGGGGCGGTGACCTGCGGTGATCGCCATGGGTGGCCCCGGAGGACCTGGGTACAAAACGGGACATACCCCCTCGGGGGAACAGGCGAGGCCGAGGGGAAAACGAGGTTGCCCGGAGGTGACCTTATGGACGAGAAGGCAGGAACGCACGATCACCCGAGGAGCGCGCTGAATCTGCGGCTCCTCCTGGCGGGCTTCGGTCTGGTGGTGTGCGCGACCCTGGCGAGCCTCTCGGCGTGGGCCGGGGTCACCGCGCTCGCCGTGAGCCTGGCCGTGCTGGCGGCCGTCGCCGTCGTGGACATCGTGGTGATCGGGATCCGGATCTCCCGCAGACGCCGGCGCGGTGAACGGCACACCCTGTTCGAGTAGGGTTCGAACAGCGGGCCGCGTGTTCGTGATCGCCGATCGGCCCCGGGTAGGTCACGGTGCCGCGCAGGCGAGGCCGATGACGTCCTCGCTGCCCGCCCCCCGTTCGAAGGCGTCGGCGTAGACCCGCGCGCCGAGCGCGCGGCGTACCAGGCGGTCGGCGTCGGCGTGCGCGTCGTGGAAGGGCTTCAGGCCGATGAGCGCCACGCCGGTCGTGTGCCGCATCTGGTGCGCGGCGCCGAGGAGCTCGGCGGCGTGGTCGTGGTGGCCGGAGACGGCGACGGTCCAGGCGAGGGCCTCCAGGCCCCACACCGGCCCCCAGCGGTCGTCGATGGCGTACTGGCGGCGCAGGGAGTCGCGGAACAGCGCGGTGGCGCGCGCCGGGTCGCCGTGCCGCAGCTCGACGAGCCCGGCCCCCCACAGTGCCCAGGAGCGGGCCCAGGCCCCGCCGCGCGCCTCGGCGTCGGCCGTGTACGCGTCACCGGCGGCGACCGCGGCGTCCCGGTCCCCGAGGAAGGCGGAGGCCATCGCCCAGAACATCGTGGCCATGTGGGCGTCGCCGGTCGCGCCGTCCGCCAGGAACCGGTCCCTCGCCCGCGCCAGCAGGGGGATGGCCCGCGCGTCCCCCCGGACGAGCAGCGCGTGCGTGCCCTCGATGTAGGTGACGGCGGCGGGGACGTCGCCGGGGCGCAGCCCGGCGGCCAGGTGGAGGCAGCGGGTCATGAACTCGTCGGCGCTCTGCCAGTCGCCCTGGCAGAGCGCGATCCAGGCGGTGAGGGCCACCGCGCCGACCTGGCGCGGGCCCGAGAGGCTCGGGAACAGGGCGAGCGCGCGCTCCAGCCAGTGGCGGCCCTCGCCGATGGTGCTGCTGAAGAACCAGCACCGGGTCCGGGTGAGGTCGGCGGCCATCTCCAGCCCGTGTCCGGCCTCGCCCGGCTCCGTGGTGCAGAAGTCCAACGCCGCCCGCAGGTTCGGCAGCTCCCGCCGCAGCCTGGACAGCCACTCGACCTCGCGGGGGCCGCACCAGTCGGCGGCGGCCAGCGCGGCCATGCCCCGGTAGTGGTCGTGGTGGCGCCGCCGCACCGCGCCGTCCTGGCCGAGGGTGGCGAGCCGCTGCCTGCCGTACTGGCGGATGGTCTCCAGCAGGCTGTAGCGCGTCCGGTCGCCGAGGGTGTTCACGACCAGGATCGACTTGTGCGCCAGGGCCGCCAGGAGGTCCATGACCTCGTGGCGGTCGATGCCCGCGCCCGAGCACACCGCCTCGGCCGCCTCCAGGTCGAACCCGCCGGAGAAGACCGACAGCCGCGCCCACAGCAGCCGCTCGCGTTCGGTGCACAGGTCGTGGCTCCAGGTCACGACGCCCCGCAGGGTCTGGTGGTGGCGGGGCGCGCTCTGGGCGCCGGAGTCGGCCAGCAGCCGGAACCGGTCGTCGAGCCGGTCGAGGATCTCCTCCGCGGAGAGCGTGCCCATCCGGACCGCCGCCAGCTCGATCGCCAGCGGGATGCCGTCCAGCCGCCCGCACAACTGCGCGACCACGCCGCTGTTGTGCCGGGTGACCCGGAAGTCCGGGGCCGAGGCCGCGGCGCGGTCTGTCAGCAGGGTCACCGCCTCGTACCGGGTCAGCGGTGGTTCGGTGTCCTCGCCCGCCGGGGTGGCCCGCTCCAGGGGAGGTACGGTGAGAGGCGGCACCAGCAGGACGTGCTCCCCCTGGACGCCGAGCCGCTGCCTGCTGGTGGCGAGCACGCGCAGGCCGGGCGCCGCGCGCAGGAGCGTGGTCATCAGCGTCGCGGCCGCGCTCACCATGTGCTCACAGTTGTCCAGCACCAGAAGTGCCCGCCGGTCGCGCAGATGCCCGGTCAGGGTGTCGACGCAGGGACGCGCGGACTGGTCGCGCACCCCGAGGGCCTCGGCCACCGCCCGGTCGAGCAGCTCGGGCTCGGCCAGTGGGGCGAGGTCGGCCAGCCACACCCCGTCGGGGAACGCGCCGGACACCTGGGCCGCCACCCGCAGCGCGAGCCGGGTCTTGCCCACCCCGCCCACCCCGGTCAGGGTGACCAGGCGGCTGGCCTCCAGCAGCCGTCCGGCCTCGGCGAGCTGCCGCCCCCTGCCCACGAACGTCGTCATCTCGGCCGGGAGGTTGCCCGGTGCGGGTCGCCGGCGATCGGGGCCGCCCGTGACGGCGAGCGCGGGATCGGTGGACAGGATCCGCCGATGCAGCTCCCGCAGCTCGGTGCCGGGGTCGACGCCCAGCTCCTCGGCGAGGACCTCTCCGAGGGAGTGGTAGCACCGCAGGGCCTCGGCCTGGCGCCCCGAGCGGTACAGGGCCAGTATCCGCTGTGCCCAGAAGCGCTCCCTGAGCGGATGCTCGGCGGTCAGCCTTCGCAGCTCGGGAAGCACCTCCTCGTGGCGGCCCAGCGCCAGGTCGGCCTCGACGCGCGCCTGGAGGGCGTCCAGCCGCCGCTCGGCCAGCACGGGCACGACATCCCGCCGCAGCGCCTCCGACGGGATGTCCTGCAGCGGTTCCCCGCGCCACAGCCGCAATGCCTCGCCCAGCAGCGCGGAGGCCCGCTCGGTGGCGTCCATGGTGTCCGCGGTGCCTGCGGTGGCTCTGGCGCGGCGGGTCAGGGTGTCGAAGCGCCGCAGGTCGAGCCGGTCGTCGGCCACTCTGATCAGGTAGCCGTGGGGGCAGGTCAGCAGGGGGCCGCCGTCTCCGGGGTGACCCAGCAGGTGGCGGATCCGCATCACGTAGTTCTGCAGGGTGTTGCGCGCGCCACCGGGCGGGGCGTCTCCCCAGAGGCGGTCCACCAGCGTCTCGACGGGGACGACCTCGTTGGCGTCGAGCAGCAGCGACACGAGCAGCGTCCGGAGCTTGGCGGCCCTGACCGGCACGGGAACACCGTCGCGGAGGACCTCGAACGGCCCCAGAACCCTGAACTCGAAATCCGGACCCACGGTCTTCACCACGCAATGTAACCACAAAATCCCTCTGTGTTATCACGCGTGCCTAGCGAAGGCGCTCCGAGCGGTTTTCGCTCTGAGTGATCACATGTGAGCGGTGAGTGACCGCAGAGTGAGTGCCTCGCGGCACGGTGTTCACGGCGGCGGGACGAGGGTTTCCCGCCGATCGTCACACGACAGATCGTCACACGACAGGGAGGATCTCCTATGTTCAAGCGCGCAGCGGGGGCCATCGCGGGGCTGGTCGCGGCGGTGGTGATGGCCACCTCGGCCGGAGCGGGCACGGCCGCCGCCGACGCGGCCTCCTTCTCACGGGAGCTCGCGGCCACGGCACAGGCCGCGGGCGTCTCGGAGGAGACCGTTCAGGCCATGGCCGTGTCGCTCGTGAACAGCGACCCGGAGGACGACTACCGCTTCCCCGACGAAGTCTTCGAGGAGGCGCCCCGCTCCTGGCTGGGGATCGTGGCGTTCCTCAAAAGGCACTGGCGCCAGATCGTCGACGCGGTCAAGCAGGTCGGCCAGTGGTCCTGGTGGAAGGCGAAGCAGTGTGCGATAGGGGCCCAGAAAGAGATCTGGGACAGGTTCGAGGGAGACGTGAGCGACCAGGAGGCGGCGCTGGCCGCGGCCATCTACGGATGCCTGAAGAGCCTGCGCGGCTGATCGCGCCGCCCCCGGAGCGGACGCGGCGGTCGCGGGCCGAGGAATTGTCCTGATCATCCGTACGAGGTATCAGGAAGATCCGTAATATATGGATCTTCCTGATACGTACGTGATACGGGGGACATCAGTGATGGAAAGTAAGAACGGGGTCACGCGGCGGAGGCTTCTCCAGGTGGGCGCCGGAGCCGTGCCCGCGCTCGCCCTGGGGGCGGGGCCCGCTTGGGCGGCGACGAGTGAGCCGCTCGTCAGCGGGATCGTCCCCGCGGCACTGAAGAGATTCGACGACGTGATGAAGAAGTACATCACGGAGCGCGACATCAGCTGCGCGCAGCTCGCGGTCGCGCGGAAGGGCAAGCTCCTGCTGGCGCGCGGGTACGGGACGTACTCGGTGCGCACCGCCCAGAACGAGCCGGTCCTGGCGCGGGTGCAGCCGACCTCGCTGTTCCGCGTCGCCAGCCTGAGCAAGCACATCACGTCGGCCGCGATCATGCGGCTGGTCCAGGACGGCAAGCTCAGCCTCTCGGCCCCGGTCACCACGCTGCTCGGGCTCTCGGCGGCGGCCGACCCCCGGCTGGCCAAGGTGACCGTGCTGCGGCTCATGCAGCACCTGGGCGGCTGGGACACCGCCGTCTCCAAGGACCGGCTCTGGCTGGACCACACGATCTCCGCCGCGCTCGACGTGCCGCTGCCGATCAGCCACGCGGACATCATCCGCTACTCCACGGCCCGCCCCCTCGACTTCGAGCCCGGCTCCAAGATGGTCTACAGCAACTACGGCTACGCGCTGCTCGGGCGGATCATCGAGAAGGTCTCCGGCACGAGCTACGAGTCGTACGTCAAGCAGAAGCTCCTCGCGCCCGCCGGGGTCACCCGGATGCGGCTCGGCCGCAGCCTGCGGGCGGAGTCGCCCACCAGCGAGGTGAACTACGTCTCGAAGTACACCAACAAGTCCGTCGTGGACGAGTCCGGCACCGTCGTGCCGTACCCCTACGGCGGTTTCAACATGCCCAACCAGGACGCCAACGGCGGCTGGACCGCCTCGGCGGTCGACATGGTGAAGTTCGCCATGATCTTCGACGCCGCCGGTCCGGTGCTGAACGCCACCTCGATCGCGAAGCTGTTCGCGAAGCCGGAGACCGGCGTCAACCCCGGCGGGGATTGGTACGGCGGCGGCTGGCACATCCGGACCAAGGACAGCGGCATCAACACCTGGCACACGGGCTCGATGCCCGGCACGTTCACCTACCTGGCCAGGCTGAACGGCGGGATCTCCTACTGCGCCACGTTCAACCGCCGCGAGGAGGAGGGCTCGCTCGACTTCGGCGCGATCGACCCGCTCCTCAGCCAGACGGCCCGCGCGGTGACCGCGTGGCCGACGACCGACCTCACCTCGAAGTACTTCTGAGCCAGCGCCTCGGTGAGAGGCCGGGATCCCTTTCCCGGCCTCTCGCCTGTCTCAGCCCGAGCGGTCGTCCAGGTCGTCCAGGTCGTCCAAGTCGTCCAGGGTGTACGACAGGTAGCGGTCGGCGGAGCGGCGGACGGCCCCGGCGCCGTCGGTGCGCACGATCCGCTTCCACCAGCCGCCGTAGACGCGCTCGAAGGAGTACGGCTCCAGCAGCGACAGGGCGCGGCGGACCGTGCCGGGGCGCTCGGGGATGAGGTTGGGGTAGCTGTACATGAAGCTGACCCAGCGGCGGTCCTGGACCACCTGGAGGATGTCGCCGGAGAACAGGGCGCCCCGCCCCTCCTCGCCGTCGCGCCAGTGCATCACCTGGCCGCCGTCGAAGTGGACTCCCGCGTTGATCAGTGTCAGCCCCTCGCGGATCTCGTGGGTGTCGCCCTCCCAGAACACGACGGAGTCGTCGGGGCGGCCCACCCACTCGCGGTCGGCCGCGTGGAGGTAGACCGGCGCGTCGAAGGCGTGCGCCCACTCCACCATCGAGCCGTAGAAGTGCGGATGGCTGATCGCGATGGCGTCGATCCCGCCCAGCTCCCTGACCTGCCCGACCAGGTCGTCGTCGAGGTGGGTGATCATGTCCCACAGCACGTTGCCGCCGGGGGTGCGGACCAGCAGCGCCCGCTGGCCGATGGCCGTGGCGGGGTCGCTGCCGACCCCGACCACCCCGGTGCCCTCCTCGGCGACCAGCGGCCGGTGCCCGGTCGCGCGCAGCTCGTCCAGGGAGGTCCAGCGCTGCCCCTCCCAGCCGACGTACTGCCGCTCGTCCTCGCAGATCGGGCAGCTCTCCCGGGGTTCGGCGTACTGGACCCCGCAGGTGACACAGATGGGCAGATCGTTCACGGAAAGCTCCTCAGGTCGCGTTCGCTCCCCACCCTAAGATCGCCGTCTCCACCGGGAGCGGGCCCCTCGGACCGTCCGCCGATCCCGAGGGGCCCGCGGGATCAGCGGCGGTAGACCTCCTGGCCGTCGACGAAGGTCATCGCGACCTGCGTGCGCCAGATGTCGGCGGCGGGCTCGGTGAACGGGTCGCGGTCCAGGACGACCAGGTCGGCGCGGTTGCCGGGGACGATGGCGCCCGCGTCGTCGTCGCGGTTGATCCGGGCCGAGCCCGCGGTGTAGGCCGTCAGCGCGGTGGCCAGGGTGAGGCTCTGGCCGGGCAGGAACGGCGTCTGCGCCGTCGGGTAACTTGCGTGCAGCGAGCCGCCGGGTTCGGTGCGGTTCACGGCCACGTGCATGCCCTGGACCGGGTCGGCGCAGGAGACCGGCCAGTCGCTGCCCGCGCAGAACAGGGTGCCCTCGCGCAGCAGGTCGGCGAACGGGTACTGCCAGGCGGAACGCTCCTCGCCCAGGAAGGGCAGGGTCAGCTCGTCCATCTGGGCGTGATGGGTGGCCCAGAGCGGCTGCAGGTTGGCGGTCACGCCGAGCCTGGCGAAGCGCGGCACGTCGGACGGCTCGACGATCTGCAGGTGCGCGATGTGGTGCCGGTTGGCCGGGTCGGTTCCCTCGAAGCTGTCCAGCGCCTCCCGGACGGCCCGCTCGCCGATGGCGTGGAAGTGCACCTGGAAGCCGTGCCGGTCCAGCTCGGCGACGTACTCCTTCAGCAGCGAGGGGTCCACGTACGACAGGCCGGTGCCGCCGCAGCGGCAGTAGGGCTCGATCACCGCGGCGGTGAAGTTCTCGGCGATGCCGTCCTGCATGATCTTCACCGACCCGGCGCGGAACCGCTCCAGGCCCTCGGCGGAGCGGCGCCGCTCCAGCAGCTCGGGGATCTGCTCGGCGCCACGCGCCCGGTCCCACCACAGCGCGCCCACGACGCGGGCCCGCAGCGCGCCGGAGGCCGCCGCCGAGACGTACGTGGGCAGCTGGTCGTCGTAGCCCGCGTAGGAGCCGACGATGGCGTCCTGCCAGCCGGTGACGCCCAGGGAGAACAGGTGGTCCTGGGCGTCCATCAGCGCGTCGTGCAGGTCCCTCGCGGTGGGGCGGGGGGTGAGCAGGCCGACCAGGTCCATCGCCCCCTCGTGCAGCACGCCGCTCGGCGTGCCGTCGGCGTCGCGCTCGATCCTGCCGTCGGCGGGGTCGGGGGTGTCGCGGGTGATCCCGGCCAGCTCCAGGGCCCGGCTGTTCACCCAGGCGGCGTGGTGGTCGCGCTGGATCAGGTAGACCGGGCGGTCGACGACGTCGAGCTGGGAGCGGTGCGGCAGTCCGCCGGGGAAGGCCGACATGTCCCAGCCGCCGCCGTCGATCCACTCGTGATCGGGGTGGGAGCGGGCGTAGGCGGTGATCCGCTCCAGGTACTCCGGCAGGCCGTAGACCTCGGACAGGTCGCACCTGGCCCGCTCCAGGCCCGCCTGGACCGGGTGGATGTGCGCGTCGGTGAACCCGGGGGTGAGCAGCCCGCCGCCCAGGTCGACGGTCTCGTGGCCGGGGGCGGCCAGCCGTACGACGTCGGACTCCGTGCCCACGGCGGCGACGCGGCCGTCACGGACCAGTACCGCCTCGGCGAAGGCGTCGGCGGCGAGGAAGGCCCTGCCGCCGCGGAAGAGGATGTCGTTCACTCGTTTCCCGCTCGGGTGTCGGGGGGACAGGTCATGGCTCTCCTCGGCGTCGGCGTTCTCGGCGGTTGCCGCGTTCTCCGGCATTCTCCGTGTTCTCGGGGAAGGGCGACAGTCTCAGCGTCCGGTGATGGAGTCGGCGACGCGGGCCAGCACCGAGGTGCGGCCGAGTCCGGCCTTCTCCCTGGCGTCGGCCCGGCGGTAGAGGTCGTACATGGTGTGCACGCCGATCCACCGCAGCGGTTCCACCTCCCAGCCCCGCACCTTGCGGTCCACCCAGGGCAGGGACGTCAGCTCGGTGTCCTCGCGCAGGATCAGGTCGCGCAGGGTACGGCCGGCGAGGTTGGTCGCGGTCACCCCGTGGCCGGTGTAGCCGCCCGCCCAGCCGATCCCGGTGGCGTGGTCGACGTGCACGGTGGCGCACCAGTCGCGGGGCACGCCGAGCACCCCGGACCAGGCGTGCGCCACCCGGGAGGCCCCGATCGCGGGGAACATCCCGGTCAGCAGCTCCCAGAGCGCCTCGATCGTCCACTCGTGGGTGTGGCCCCGGTCGTCCACGCGGGAGCCGTACAGGTAGGGCTTGCCGCGCCCGCCGAACGCGATCCGGCCGTCGGCGGTGCGCTGGGCGTACATGTAGTAGTGCGCCATGTCGCCGAGCAGCTCGTGGCCCTCCCAGCCGATCTCGTCCCACAGCGCGCCCAGCGGCTCGGTGACGATCATGGAGCTGTTCATCGGCAGCCACGCGCGGTGGTACTGCCTCAGCTCGGCGGTGAAGCCCTCGGTGGCGCGGACGACGTATTCGGCGCGGACCGTCCCGTACGGCGTGCGGGCCTCGCGCGGGGCGATCTCGGTGACCGGGGTGCGCTCGAAGATCTCCACCCCGAGGTCCCGTACGGTCTCGGCCAGGCCCCTGGCCAGCTTGGCGGGCTGGATCCTGGCGCAGTGCGGGCTCCAGATGGCGCTGACCGCGCCGTCGACCCGCAGGCGCTCCTCCCGCTCGGCGGGGTCGAGCAGCCGCACGTCCTCCTCGGTCCAGCCCCAGTGGCGCTCGTGGGCGAGCAGCCGGTGCAGCCGCCGGTCCTGGGCGACGTTGGTGGCGACCGTGGTGACGCCGCCCTTGACGATGTCGGCGTCGATCTTCTCGTCCCCGGCGACGGCGACGACCTCGTCGATCGTCTCGAACATCACCCGCTGCAGCCGCCTGGCCGCGTCCGCGCCGTGCGTCCTGGCGTAGCGCTCGGGGGTGCCCGCCAGCTCGCCGACCAGCCAGCCGCCGTTGCGCCCGGAGGCGCCGTACCCGGCGAACTCCTTCTCCAGGACGACGATCCGCAGGCCGGGGCTCGCCTTCTTCAGGTAGTAGGCGGTCCACAGGCCCGTGTATCCGGCGCCGACGATGGCCACGTCGGCGTCGAGGTCGCCTCCGAGGGGGGCGCCGGGCGAGGGGATGCCGAGGGAGCGATACCAGAAGGAGACGTCTCCGTTGACGAAGTCCCCAGCCAGGGGAACGCGCGTGCTCATGGCCTCATATCCTGCTATATCCGTCTATAGGGGTGCACCTGTCAACGGAAATCGTTGTAGAAACGCCGTACTGCCGCGTAATGAGTGATCTTCCCAGACGTAACGATGGGCTCACTCATGTGTAGCAGTCCCGTAACAGTCCCAGGCAAGGCTATCCCTCGACAGAGGGAGCATTCTGATGGGGTTTCTGAGGATTCGTACGACCGTTGACGAGCGGCCGGGGCGGCTCGCCTCGCTGGCCGCCGCGCTCGCCGCCAAGGGTGGCAACATCCTGGGCCTGAGCGTGCAGACCGACGTGGACGGCACGGTCGACGAGTTCGTCACGGACATCCCCGCCGGGGCCGAGGCGGTGCGCGAGGCGCTGGAGGCCGCCGGGGGACGCCGGGTCCAGGTCGTCACCGCCACCGCCCACGAGCTGACCGACGAGCCCACCCGCGTCCTGCTGCTCGCCTCCCGGCTGCGCATGACGCCCTGGCGGCTGCCCGAGCTGCTGGGAGAGCTGCTGCGCGCCGACGACTCCCGCTGGGTCTACGGTTCGGAGATGAGCGATCTTCCGGACCCGACCCTGCTGACCGTGCCCGTGGCCCCGCGCCGCGCGATCAGGGTCCGCCGGGCCGAGCTGCCGTTCACCCTGACCGAGGCCGCCCGCGCGGCCTCCTTCGTCCGCCTGGCGCAGCCCCCCGTCGAGCAGTCCGGGGCCGACCGCGACGTCACGCTCTCCGACGGCGTCGAGGTCAACGTCCGCCCGCTCACCCGCCTCTACCGCGAGGCCGTACGCGACCTGCACGACCGCTGCTCGCCCGAGGCCCGCAGGTTCCGCTACTTCACCTCGATGCCGGTGCTGCCGCCGAAGGTCTTCGACCGGCTCTGCGACCGCACCCGGGGCCAGTCGATCGTCGCCGGGTACGACGGCCAGGTCGTCGGTCTCGCCAACCTGATGTTCACCCCGGATCCCGGCATCGCCGAGATGGCGTTCCTGGTCGAGGACCGCTGGCAGGGCAGGGGGCTGGGGACGGCCCTGGCCGGGATGCTCGTCCGCCAGGCCCGCGACCTGGGCTTCGCCGAGGTCAGGGCGACCCTGCTGTCCGACAACGTCCGCATGCGCAGGCTCCTGGTCTCGCTCGGCGCGACCCTGAGCTACACCGAGGACCCCGGTGTGGTGGAGGCCAGGCTGGCCGTGGGCGCGATGACGGCGGCGTCCCCGGGCTGACCCCATGGCGTGGCCTTCCCGTTTCGAGATCGCTCAGGGATCCCGAAGCGGGGAGGCCGCATTCTTTCCCGTCCGCACGAGGGGGGATGTTTTAGGAGGCCTGTCCCTCCTGGGGCCCGGCCTCCGTCTCGGCCTCGGCCTCGGTCTCGTCGTCGTCGCGGGAGGTGCCGAGGGCGTCCAGCCTGCGCTCGATCCGGTCCAGGCTCTCCTGGACGCGGTCCAGCCTGGCCGAGAGCGTCGCCCCCATGACGTGGAAGCCCTCCTCCGCCGTCGCCGCGCGCTCGGGGCCGCGCCGCCCGAGCAGCGCGATCACCTGGGCGCGCACGGCCTCCAGGCGCGCGCCCTGCCCGGTCAGCACCCGGGCGGCCACGCCCTCGCCCTCGCGGATCAGGCCCAGCAGGATGTGCTCGGTGCCGATGTAGGTGTGGTGCAGGCCGAGCGCCTCGCGCAGGGACAGTTCGAGCACCTTCTTGGCGCGCGGGGTGAACGGGATGTGGCCGCCGGGGGCCTCGTCACCCCTGCCGATGATCTCCTCCACGTCGTTCCTGACGCGTTCGCCGCCGATGCCGAAGGCCCGCAGGGCGCGACCGGCGACGCCGTCCTCCTCAAGGATCAGCCCGAGCAGGATGTGCTCGGTGCCGATGTGGCCGTGGCCGAGCCGCCGGGCCTCCTCCTGGGCCAGGACCACGACACGGCGGGCACGGTCGGTGAAGCGCTCGAACACGGGAAGCCTCCGTGAGGGGTGTCGAGGTGCCTGCCCCCACTATGCGTCAGACGAACGGTGAGCGGGAGGAAATCTTCCCGGGCAATTCCCGCCCCGTTCACCGTGACCGTTCCTCCCCGCTCGATGAAAGCTTACATTTTGCTGTTAGCTTCATGCCAAATGTCTTTCGCGTCCGGGGGCGGCGTGCGTAGGGTCCCCGCATGACGATCGACGCCTTCATCGACGCTCTCCCCAAGGTCGAGCTCCATGTCCACCTCATCGGCTCCGCCTCGGTGCCCACCGTGCTGGAGCTCGCCCGCCGCCACCCCGACGGCGGCGTCCCCACGGACGAGGAGGAGCTGCGCGCCTTCTACAGGTTCACCGACTTCCCGCACTTCGCCCGGATCTACCAGGCGGTCAACGCCCTGGTCCGCGAGCCGGAGGACGTGGCGACCCTGGTGCTCGGCCTGGCCGCCGACCTCGCCCGGCAGAACGGCCGCTACGTCGAGCTGACCGTCACGCCGTACGCCCACCACGTCGTGGGCATGCCGATGCGGGAGGTCACCGAGGCGCTCGACCTGGCCGCCCGGCGCTCCCGCGAGGAGCACGGCGTGCGGATGGCGTACGTCTTCGACATCCCCGGCGAGTACGGCGCCGAGGCGGCCCGGGTCACCCTGGACCACGCGCTCCAGGAACCTCCCCAGGCGCTGGTAGGTTTTGGCCTGGCAGGTATCGAGCAGGAACGCCCGAAGTATCGTGACATCTTCGCGGACGCCTTCCGCGCGGCCACCGCCGCCGGGCTGCGCAGCCTGCCGCACGCGGGGGAGATGACCGGCCCCGAGACGATCTGGGAGGCCCTCGACCTGCTGGGCGCCGAGCGGATCGGCCACGGCACCTCCTGCGTGGACGACCCCCGCCTGGTCGCCCACCTGCGCGAGACCCAGATCCCCCTGGAGGTCTGCCCCACCTCCAACGTCTGCACCGGCCAGGTCGCCCGCGTCGAGGACCACCCCCTGCCCCGCATGATCGAGGAGGGCCTGTTCGTCACCCTCAACAGCGACGACCCGCCCATGTTCGCCACCACCCTGAGCCGCGAGTACCGTGTCGCCGCCGACCGGCTGGGCCTGGACCGCGAGACCCTCACCACCCTGGCCCGCAACGCCGTCGAGGCCTCCTCCATGAACCCGGCGGACAAGAAGGAGATCCGCACCGAGATCGACGCCCTCGCCGCCCGGTTCTCCTGACCCGCCCGGGGGCCCCACAGCACCGGAGGTCTCCGAGGTCGAGGGGAGCGGCAGTGCCGACGCGGCCCTCGTGGGTGTGGCCGTGCGGCGGCAGGTTCAGGTGCGGAGCGACGAGCTCGCCGAACCGGTGCCGGTCACGCGGGAAGGCGTCGTCCTGCGGATCCGTGATCTCCGGCGGTGATGCCCTCCGCCCCGAATCGATGCTCCTTTCCGAACTGCATGTCCGAAACGTGAAGAATCGTAATGGAGCGCCGACCGGTCTGATCCCAATCGTAATTCGGTTCCTGATACGAAAAATCCTCGCAAATGATTTCTCGTTTGCGAGGATTCTCGATGGGCTCAGTTCAGGGAGAGGAGATCCGGCTCAACGAGGAGGGGATCTTGGAGGCGGCGGCCCTGTCCAGGAGGAAGAGGGTGCGCCGGCTGCCCCGGGCACCGGCGGCCGGGACCTGCATCGTCCCCGAGTCCGACAGCGCCAGCCGTACCGCCCCCGCCTTCTCCTCGCCCGCGGCGATCACCCACACCTCGCGGGAGCCCTGGATCACCGGCAGCGTCAGCGAGACGCGGGTGGGCGGAGGCTTGGGCGAGCCGTGCACCGCCACCACCGGGCGGGTGTCGTACAGGGCGGGCAGGCCGGGGAACAGCGAGGCGATGTGACCGTCGGGACCCATGCCCAGCATCATCAGGTCGAACGCCGGGGCCGGGCCGTGGTCCTCGGGGCGCGCGGCCCGGCGAAGCTCCTCGGCGTACGCCTCGGCCGACTCCTCGGCGGTCATGCCCGAGTCGGGGCCGCGCATCACGTGAACCCGCTCGGGGTCGAGGTCGAGGTGGTCGAGCAGGGCCTCGCGGGCGCCGGTCTCGTTGCGCTCGGCGTCGCCGCTCGGCAGGAAACGCTCGTCACCCCACCAGATGTCCACCTTGCGCCAGTCGACGGCGTCCCTGGCGGGGGAGGCGGCGATCTCGGCGAGGGTGGTGATGCCCAGGGTGCCGCCGGTCAGGACCAGGTGGGCCGAGCCCTTGGCCGACTGGGCGTCGACGGCCCGGACGATCACCCGGGCGGCGACGGCCTTGGCGAGCACGTCGGCGTCGCGGTGGGTGATCACAGTAGGAACGCTCACGGGACTTCTCTTTCGAAAGGAAGTGCCCCGCGGCCGCGTGGCCGCGGGGCACTCACGGCTCAGGACTTGTGGGTCCGGGCGAGTCGCTGGATCGCGGACGCGTAGATCTCGTCGGGGTCCAGCCGCCGCAACTCCTCGGCGAGCAGCTCCGACGTCGGGCGCCGGGTCAGGGCGACCCTGCGGTCCGGCTGGCCGGGACGCGACAGCATGGCCATGCGGCCGTCGCCCCGGGTGATGGTGATGTCCCCCTCGGCCGAGGCCAGCTTGACCGCGGTCAGGCCGGGGCCGGGGGAGTCGGAGACCTTCACGGACGTGCCGAGGCGCTCGCCGAGCCAGGCCGCCAGCAGCAGGGCGCTGGCATGGCCGGGCACCGCCTCCACACTGCCCCGCTTGACCTTGCCCACCGGCTGGTCGAACGCGGCGGCCAGCAGGCTCCGCCACGTCGTCAGCCGGGTCCAGGCCAGGTCGGTGTCACCGGGCACGTAACCGCGGGCCCGGCCGGTGATCGCCTTGACCGAGTCGGCCGCCGACCGCGCGTCGACGATGCGGCGCTGGGCCAGCATGCCGATCGGGTCCTTGGACGGGACCTCGGGGCCGTCAGTGGGCCACCAGGCCACCACCGGGGTGTCGGTGAGCAGCAGCGGGCTCACCACCGAGTCGGCGTGCCTGGTCAGCTCCCCGTACAGGCGGAGCAGGATCACCTCGCCCGGGGTCGACTCACCGAACCGGATCTCGGCGTCGAGCCGGTTCGGCTCCTCCGAGTCGCGGGGGATGACGACCAGGATCCGGGAGGGGTGCTCCCTGGCCGCCTCGGTCGCGGCCCGAACCGCGTCGTACTGGTCGCTCTCGCCGCAGACCACCACGAGGGTCAGCACCATGCCGACCGCCGGGGTGCCCATCTGGTGGCGCAGATGGGTGAGCTGCGAGGAGATCTTCGAGGCGGTCGTGCCGCTGAGCATGAAGCTGGTCATCTACAGCCGCCTCCAGACGCGCCCGTCGCGGGCCATCATCTCGTCGGCCGAGGCCGGCCCCCACGTGCCCGCCGGATACTCCTCCGGCGGACCCTGGGAGCTCCAGAAATCCTCGATCGGGTCGAGGATCTTCCATGACAGCTCGACCTCGCGCTGGTGCGGGAAGAGCGGCGGGTCGCCGATCAGCACGTCCAGCAGCAGCCGCTCGTAGGCCTCGGGAGAGGACTCCATGAACGACTCGCCGTAGGCGAAGTCCATCGAGACGTCCCTCACCTCCATCGCGGTGCCGGGCACCTTGGAGCCGAACCGCACCGTGATGCCCTCGTCCGGCTGAACCCGGATGACCAGGGCGTTCTGCCCCAGGATCTCGGTGTCGTCCTTGCTGAACGGCAGGTGCGGCGCCCGCTGGAACACCACGGCGACCTCGGTGACCCGGCGGCCGAGCCGCTTGCCGGTACGCAGGTAGAACGGCACCCCGGCCCAGCGCCGGTTGGCGATCTCCAGCTTGATCGCCGCGTAGGTCTCGGTGATCGAGTCGGGCGGGATGCCCTCCTCCTGGGTGTAGCCGATCACCGGCTCGCCACCCTGCCAGCCGGGCCCGTAGCGGCCGCGCGCGGTGGCCTGCGACAGGTCCGAGGGCAGCCGTACCGCCTTGAGGACCTTCTCCTTCTCCCTGCGCAGCGAGTCGGCCCCGAACGACGTCGGGTCCTCCATGCCGACCAGGGCCAGCAGCTGCAGCAGGTGGTTCTGGATCACGTCGCGGGCCGCGCCGATGCCGTCGTAGTAACCCGCCCGGCCGCCGATGCCGATGTCCTCGGCCATCGTGATCTGCACGTGGTCGACGTAACCGCGGTTCCAGATCGGCTCGAACAGGTTGTTGGCGAACCGCAGCGCCAGGATGTTCTGGACGGTCTCCTTGCCCAGGTAGTGGTCGATGCGGAACACCGAGCTCTCCGGGAAGACCGCGCTGGTGATCGCGTTGAGCTCCTGGGCGCTCCGCAGGTCGTGCCCGAAGGGCTTCTCGATCACCACCCGGCGCCAGGACCCGGCGGGACCGTCGGCCAGGCCGGTCCGCTTCAGCTGCTGGACCACGACCGGGAAGAACTTCGGCGGCACCGACAGGTAGAAGCCGTAGTTGCCGCCGGTGCCCCGGGTCTGGTCGATCTCCTTGAGCATCATCGCCAGCGCGTCGAACGCGCCGTCGTCGGTGAACTCGCCCCGGCAGAAGAAGATGCCCTCCGACAGCTGCTTCCAGACCTCCTCACGGAACGGCGTTCGCGCGTGCTCCTTGACGGCGTCGTGGGTCAGCTGCGCGAAGTCCTGGTCCTTCCAGTCGCGGCGGGCGAAACCGACCAGCGAGAAGCCCGGGGGCAGCAGCCCCCGGTTGGCCAGGTCGTAGATCGCCGGCAGCAGCTTCTTGCGGGCCAGGTCGCCGGTCACGCCGAACAGCACCAGCACGCAAGGACCCGCCACGCGCGGCAGGCGCTTGTCGCGCGGGTCGCGCAGCGGGTTGGCGTCGATCAGGGCCTCGGTGATGCCGGCGGTCGCGGCGGCGGTGGCGGTGGTGACCGTGGGGGTCACCTTTCCCCCCGTGCCCGCCGTCGCGGTGGCGGACGCCCCCGCGGCGGCGTCCGCCGGGACACCCTCCCCGGCGGACACCTTGGAGCTCTCCTTGCTCATGCGAACCTCCAGCGGCCCATCAGACCTCCCGTGCGGCGGCGAGCAGACGCGCGACCCCGGCGGCGCGGTCGGTCAGGTGCAGCCGCACGGCCGGACGCCCGCGGCTGGCCAGCGCGCCCAGGTCGCCCAGCGCCTGGGCGAGCTGGAGGCGGCCCAGGGTGTAGGGCTTGCCGGGGACCTCGATGTCGTCCCCGACGGCGCCGGTGATCTGCAGGAACACCCCGTTCTGCGGGCCGCCCTTGTGGTACTGGCCGGTGGAGTGCAGGAAGCGGGGGCCCCAGCCGAAGGTGACCGGGCGCTCGGTGCGGATCGCGAGCATCCCGCGCAGCGTGGCCGGGTCGGCCCCGCTCCACACGTCCGTCATCTCCTCGAACGAGGCACCCTCGGCGTACGGGGCGTCGAAGGCCGCCTCGCGGTCGAGGTAGGCCATCACCGCGAGGTAACCGCGGTCGGGGATCGCCTCCAGCAGCCGGGTGAGCACGTCCGACAGGTCCTTGACGTCCTCGGAGCCGGGGAACTCGCCGTACACCTCCACCGGGCCGTCGACCAGGATCGGCGTGCCGACCGGCAGCTCCGCCCGGTCGAGCAGCTTGGCGGTGTTCTCCTTGGACTCCGACACGTTCGGCTGGTTGAACGGGTCGATGCCCAGCACGCGGCCCGCGACGGCCGTGGCGTACTCCCAGACGAGGAACTGCGCGCCCAGCGGGCCGACGACGGTCACGGCGCCGTCGGTGTCGATCCCGGCGAGCAGCTCGTCGTCGGCGTCACCCGGGTCGGCGCCCACGACGGGCAGGACGCCCCTGCCGGACTTGCCGGTGGACTCGGCGACCAGCTGCTCGATCCAGTCGGGCAGGCCGTTGATCTCCGACAGGCTGTCCTCGATCACGAGCTTGTCGCGCCCGGCCGCCGCGGCGGCGCCCAGGGCGGCGCCGAGGTCGAGGCCGGGGTTGCCCTCGGCCGCCGACAGCAGCGGCAGCACCTCGGCCGCGTCGTCGAGCAGCCGCTCGACGTCGGCGCCCGCCAGCGCGCTGGGCACCAGGCCGAACGCCGTCAGGGCGCTGTAGCGGCCACCCACGTTCGGGTCGGCCAGGATCACCTGGTATCCCGCCTCGCGGGCGCTCAGCTCCAGGGGCGAACCGGGGTCGGTGACGACGACGATCCGGGTGACCGGGTCGATCCCGGCGTCGCGGAAGGCCTTCTCGTAGATCCGCCGGTGGCTGTCGGTCTCGACCGTGCCGCCGCTCTTGCTGGCGACGACCAGGATCGTGCTCTCCAGCCGGTCCTCCAGCGCCCGGCGCACCTGGCCGGGGTCGGTGGTGTCGAGCACGGTCAGGGGCACGTCGGCGGAGGCGGTGATGACCTCGGGGGCGAGGGAGGAGCCGCCCATGCCCGCCAGGACCACGTGGTCCAGGCCCTCGGCACGGGCCCGCTCCACCAGCGCGCCGATCTCGGGGAGCAGCTGCCTGCTCGTCAGGGGCAGGGTGAGCCAGCCCAGGCGGATCGCCGCCTCGGCCTGCGCCTCCGGGCCCCACAGGGTGGAGTCACCGGAGGCCAGGGCCTGGGGGACCCCCTCGGAGGCGAGCTGCCCGGCCGTCTCCGCGGCCTGCTCGGTGAGGTCGTCCTCGCCGAACGTTACGGACACTGACATGTGGTCCTCACGCCTTCTTCAGCTCGGCGGCGACGGTCTCCAGCAGCTCGGTCCAGGAGGTCTCGAACTTGCTCAGGCCGTCCTCCTCGAGGAACCGCACGACGTCGTCGTAGTCGATTCCGGCCTCCTTGAGCGCGGCCATGGTGTTCCAGGCCTCCTCGTAGGAGGAGCGGACCGTGTCGCCGGTGATCCTGCCGTGGTCGGCCGTCGCGTCGAGGGTCTTCTCCGGCATCGTGTTGACCGTGCCGGAGGTGACCAGCTCGTCGACGTAGAGGGTGTCGGGGTAGTCGGGGTTCTTGGTCCCGGTGGAGGCCCACAGCGGGCGCTGCGGCCGGGCACCGGCCTCGGCCAGCGCCTGCCAGCGCGGGGACGCGACGACCTCCTCGAAGGCGGCGAAGGCCAGGCGGGCGTTCGCGACCGCGGCCTTGCCCCTCAGCGCGAGGGCCTCGGGAGTGCCGATCTTGTCCAGGCGCTTGTCGATCTCGCCGTCCACGCGGCTGACGAAGAACGAGGCGACCGACTCGATGGCCGACAGGTCCAGGCCGTTGGCCTTGGCCTTCTCCAGGCCGGTCAGCCAGGCGTCCATCACGGCGCGGTAGCGCTCAAGGGAGAAGATCAGCGTGACGTTGACGCTGATGCCCTCGGAGATCGCCTGCGCGATCGCGGGCAGGCCCTCGACGGTCGCGGGGATCTTGATGAACAGGTTGGGCCGGTCGACCAGCCACCACAGCGCGCGCGCCTCGGCGACGGTCTTGTCGGTCTCCCTGGACAGGCGGGGGTCGACCTCGATCGACACCCGGCCGTCCACCTGGCCGGTGGCGTCGTAGACCGGCCGCAGCACGTCGGCGGCCCAGCGGATGTCGTACGTGGTGATGGCCCGCACGGCCTCCTCGACGTCGACGCCGCGGATCTGCAGGTCGTGCAGCTGGCCGGCGTAGGCGTCGCCCTTGCTCAGCGCCGACGCGAAGATCGTCGGGTTGGAGGTGACACCGGCCACGTGCTTGTCGCGGATCAGGGACTGCAGGTTGCCCGTACGCAGGCGCTCGCGGCTGATGTCGTCCAGCCAGATGGAGACACCCTGCTCGGAGAGCTTCTTCAGGATCTCACTCATGATCAGTTTCCCGTCGTCTCGCCCTTGTCGGCTCCGGTCTTCGCGAGGCTCGCCTTGGCGGCGGCGGCCACGCGCTCGGCGGTGAAGCCGAACTGCTCGTAGAGGGTCTTGTAGGGGGCCGAGGCACCGAAGTGCTCCAGGCTGACCACCACACCCTCGTCTCCCACGAACTCCCGCCAGCCCAGCGCGATTCCCGCCTCCACCGCGACGCGAGCGCGCACCGAGGAGGGCAGCACCGTCTGCCGGTAGGCCGCGTCCTGGGCCTGGAACCACTCCACGCACGGCATCGACACGACCCGGGTGGCGATGCCCTCCGCCTCCAGGATGTCGCGGGCCCCGACGGCGATCTCGACCTCGGAGCCGGTACCGATCAGGACCACCGACGGCTGCCCGCCGGAGGCCTCCCGCAGGACGTAACCGCCCCGGGCGACCTTCTCCGCGTCGCCGGTGCCCTCGAAGACCGGCAGGTTCTGGCGGGTCAGCGCCAGCGCGGCCGGGCGGTCGTTGTGCTCCAGCACGACCTGCCAGGCGGCGGCCGTCTCGTTGGCGTCGGCCGGGCGGACCACGTCGAGACCGGGGATGGCGCGCAGCGACCACAGGTGCTCGACGGGCTGGTGCGTCGGGCCGTCCTCGCCCAGGCCGATGGAGTCGTGCGTCCACACGTAGGTGACCGGCAGTTTCATCAGCGCCGCCAGCCGCACGGCCGGGCGCATGTAGTCGCTGAACACCAGGAACGTGCCGCCGTACGGGCGGGTGCCGTTGTGCAGCGCGATGCCGTTGAGGATCGCCCCCATGCCGTGCTCGCGGATGCCGAAGTGCAGCGTGCGGCCGTAGGGGCCGCCGGGGAACTCCTTGGTCTGGAACTCCTCGGGGATGAAGGACGGCTCGCCCTTCATCGTGGTGTTGTTGGACTCGGCCAGGTCGGCCGAGCCGCCCCACAGCTCGGGCAGCACCGGCGCGAGCGCGCTGAGCACCTCGCCTGAGGCCTTGCGGGTGGCGACGGAGGAGCCGACCTCGAAGGACGGCAGCGCCTCGGTCCAGCCCGCGGGGAGCCTGCGCACGGAGATGCGGTCGAACTCGGCGGCGCGCTCGGGGTTGGCCTCGCGCCAGCTCCGGTAGAGCTCGTCCCACTCGCCGCGCACGGCCCGGCCGCGCCCGACGACCTCGCGGGCGTGCTCCAGGACCTCGGCGGGGACGTCGAAGCTCTTCTCGACGTCGAAGCCCAGGACCTTCTTGGTCGCGGCGACCTCGTCGGCGCCCAGCGCCGAACCGTGGATCTTGCCGGTGTTCTGCTTGTTGGGGGCGGGCCAGCCGATGATCGTGCGCAGCCGGATGAACGACGGCCTGCCGGTCTCGGCGCGGGCGGCCTCCAGGGCCTGGTACAGCGCCTCGACGTCCTCGACGTAGTCGCCCGTCTTCGTCCAGTCGACGGTCTGGGTGTGCCAGCCGTACGCCGCGTAGCGCGCGACGACGTCCTCGCTCAGCGCGATCTGGGTGTCGTCCTCGATCGAGATGTGGTTGCTGTCGAAGAGGACGGTCAGGTTGCCCAGCCTCTGGTGGGCCGCGAGGGCGCTCACCTCGTGGCTGATGCCCTCCTCGATGTCACCCTCGGAGGCGATGCACCAGATGTTGTGGTCGAACGGGCTCGCGCCCGGAGCGGCGTCCGGGTCGAACAGGCCGCGCTCGCGGCGGGCGGCCATCGCCATGCCGACCGCGTTGCCGATCCCCTGGCCGAGCGGGCCCGTGGTGGTCTCGACGCCGACGGTGTGCCCGTGCTCGGGGTGGGCCGGGGTCAGGCTCTCCCACTGGCGCAACCCCTTGAGGTCGTCCAGGCTCAGGCCGTAGCCCGACAGGAAGAGCTGGATGTAGAGGGTCAGGCTGCTGTGACCCGCCGAAAGGACGAACCGGTCACGGCCCACCCACGAGGGGTCTGACGGGTCGTGGCGCATCACCTGCTGGAACAGCAGGTACGCGGCCGGCGCCAGGCTCATCGCGGTGCCGGGGTGACCCGATCCCGCCTTCTCTACCGCGTCCATGGCCAGGGCCCGTACGACGTCGACCGCGCGGCGGTCCAGGTCGCTCCATTCGAGGGCTGGCACGAGTTCACTGCTCAAGTGCTCGATCTCCGGATCTAATCGTGTGATGGTGGCGCCGGTCTGGTATTTCCCGCCCACACCGGACCCTAACGGTTTCGACCTGGCTACCGTGGCGTAGGTCGGCCCGGGGCGGGTCCGCGGGATCCGCAGGCGTCGCGTCCCTCCCCGGGGGAGCCCCCTCGCGCCGCTTCCGCACCCCGTGCCGGGACCGGCCCCCCCTGCAACTACAGTGAGTCCTCAAGGCTGGCTGGTGCCCGCAATCACGGATCCGCTCTAATCAGAGGTTACGCGTTGACCCCGCACGTGCTGGAAGCGCCTTAGATGGTGCTCACCGACAAGCAATCGACGGCCCCGCCCGAGGCGGGCGAGGCCCTTGAGGCCGCGCCGCGCTCCTTCGGCGACGTCGTGAAGGCCTACGTCGCCCTCACGAAGCCGCGGATCATCGAGCTGCTGCTGATCACGACGCTACCGGTGATGTTCCTGGCGGCCAAGGGCCTGCCGCCGCTGTGGATCGCCGTCAACACCCTGGTGTTCGGCACCCTGTCGGCCGGCAGCGCGAACGCGCTGAACTGCTACATCGACCGCGACATCGACGCGGCCATGCGCCGCACCCGCCGCCGCCCGCTCGCCCGCGACCTGGTGCCGCCGACGAACGCGCTGATCTTCGGGATCATCCTCGGCGTGCTGTCCACCCTCGGGCTCGGCCTGACGGTGAACTGGCTCGCCGCGGGCCTGTCGCTGGCCGCGAACCTGTTCTACGTGCTCGTCTACTCGATGATCCTCAAGCGGCGGACCTCGCAGAACGTGGTGTGGGGCGGCATCGCCGGCTGCATGCCGGTGCTGATCGGCTGGGCGGGCGTCACCGGCGGCCTCGACTGGGCCCCCGTGGTGCTCTTCGGCGTGGTGTTCTTCTGGACGCCGCCGCACACCTGGACCCTCGCCATGCGCTACAAGGAGGACTACGCGGCGGCGAAGGTCCCCATGCTCCCGGTGGTCGCCACCGAGCGCCGCGTGGTGCTGGAGAGCATCGTCTACACCTGGGCCACCGTGCTCTGCTCGTTGCTGCTGTGGCCGATCGCCGGGACCACCCTGCTCTACCCCGCCGTGGCCGCCGTCCTCGGCGCCGCCTGCCTGTGGGAGGTCCACCGCCTCCTCGGCCGGGTCAACGCGGGCAAGACCGGTGTCGACCTGCGCCCGATGCGCTTCTTCCACTGGTCCAACGCCTACCTGGCGCTGCTCTTCCTGGCCGTCGCCATCGACTCGATGTTCGTCTGATGCTTATCTGATGTTCGTCTGAGCCCTTTCGTGCGTACGGTCTCCCGCGGTGCGCCCGTTTCCGCGCCCCGGCCCCGGGGGAGACGTCTCCGGGGAACGTGTTTTCTTGACCGGCCCGGGGTGGGCCTGGCCGTGGGGAGGGTGGTTCGTGGTCTTCGGGAGACCCTGGGAGCCGGATTCCGGTTCCGGCCGCGTGTGCGGCCCATCACTCGGTATGTTTTCGGAATCCGCGGCGTCCGGGCGGGTTCCGGGGCTTCCGGGGTTCTCCGGTGAGGTCTGGTACGTCAACCCCCGGGCGGTAATCTCCCGGTTCGAACCGTGGGGTGGGCACCAGCGGTTACGGTGGCCACATGGCCGGCCGTGACCCCCGCTGGGTGCTCAGGGACCGCCCGTCGGTCACGCTGATCGCCGGGCTCGTCCTGGCGGGACTGTGCGCCCTGGTGTCGTTCTCCTTCGACGTGCTGAACGGCGACCCGGTCTACTTCTTCATCGCCCTGGGCCTCGCGCTGGCCCCCGTCCCGGTGCTGCTGGCCGCGGTGCTGGCGCTCGACCGCATCGAGCCCGAGCCGCGCGGCAACCTGCTCTTCGCGTTCGCCTGGGGCGCGGGCGTGGCGGTCCTGGTCGCCGGGGTCATCAACTCCTTCAACCTGCTCTACATCGAGAACGCCGCCCAGCTGGGCTACGACTACGCGCGTAACGTCACCGCCACGTTCGGCGCCCCGGTGGTCGAGGAGACGATGAAGGGGCTGGTCCTGCTGGGCCTGCTCAGGTTCAAGCGCGCCGAGCTGGACGGGCCCACCGACGGCATCATCTACGCCAGCATGGTCGGCCTCGGCTTCGCCATGAGCGAGAACGTCAGCTACTACGTGGCCGCGCTCGACGAGCTGGGCGCGCAGGGCCTGGCGGTGACCGTGGTGCTGCGGGGGATCCTCTCGCCGTTCGCGCACCCGCTGTTCACCTCCATGATCGGTGTCGCGGTGGCCTACGCGGCGCAGCGCCGGGGACCGGGGCGGATCTTCGTCATCGCCGCCGGATGGATCGGCGCGATGCTGCTGCACGGCATCTGGAACGGCTTCGCCACCTACGTCGGCATCGGCGGGCTGGCCGTCGCCTACCTGCTGCTGATGGCCGTGCTGTTCGTGCTGATCTGGATCATCTTCCGCGACCGCAAGCGCATCATCGCGCTCATCCAGACCTACCTGCCCGCCTACTGGGCGACGGGGCTGGTGTCCTCTGGCGACGTCGCGATGCTCTCGTCCCTGCCCAGCCGCCGCCAGGCCCGGCAGTGGGCGATGAAGCACGGCGGCAGGAAGGCCCTGCGGGCGATGAGCGACTACCAGCTCGCGGCCACCGAGCTCGGCCTGCTCCACGAGCGGGCCAGGGGCCACGTGATCGACGAGCGCACGTTCAACGAGGAGCAGCGGGCGCTGCTGGAGTGCATGGCCGGCGCCCGCGCCCAGTTCCCCGCCGGGAACGCTCCCGCGAGCCACGCCTCCGGCGGCTCCCCCTATCCGCAGGGCGGTCCCGCCGGTCATCCGCCGCCGGACGGGTCGTTCCGCCTGTAGGGCGGCCTGCCCGGGACTCACCCCCGCCGGAGCGCGGTCTCCAGGGTGATCTCGCGCGGACCGGGGAAGACGGGCGAGGAGTCGAGGAGCACGGAGTCGACGAGCCCTTTCGCCGAGGCGAGGAACTCGCGGGCGGCGAGGCCGTAGGTGGACACCCACCGCTTGGACGAGTCGTCGCCCACGCCGAAGGTGTCGATGCCCGCCGTACGGCACAGGGTGACCGCCCTGGGCAGATGGAACACCTGGGTGACCACGGTGACCTTGGTGGCGCCGAACACGGTGCGGGCCCGCACGCACGAGTCCCAGGTGTCGAAGCCCGCGTAGTCCAGGACCAGAGTCCCGGCCGGTATGCCGCTCGCCAGCAGGTAGTCGCGCATCACGGTCGGCTCGTCGTAATCCTTGCGGCTGTTGTCTCCGGAGAGCAGGATCGCCTTGACCTTGCCCGCCCGGTAGAGCTGCGCGGAGATGTCAAGCCGCCTGGCCAGCATGGGAGTGGGGATGCCTCCGACGACACCCGCCCCCAGCACCAGCGCCACCGGAGCCCCGGGAACCCCGGCCACCCAGCCGGGGGAGGAGTCGGCGACCGCCCGGTGCCCGGAGCTGGTCAGCCAGGCCCAGGTGATCGGGGCGATGGCCAGGACGCTCAGCAGCACGACGCCCAGGTAGCAACGTCGCATGATCGTGCGTGACAACGACATCCGAGCATTGTCCGGCCGTACCGGGGCCGTGTCGAGCGCGGACGGTGTGGACGGGGTGAGGGCGGCTCAGACGCGGACGGTGTCGAGGTCGCCGGTGACCGCCTTCGGGGTCTCCCCCGGTTCGCGCGGGCCGGTCGCGAAGACCACCCGCAGCGCGCAGACCCAGACCAGGGTCGCGCCGAGCACGTGCAGGTTGACCAGGGCCGCGGGCACGCCCAGGAAGTACTGGACGTATCCGACGACCCCCTGCGCCGCCTCCACGCACAGCAGCGTCCACGCCGCCCGCCGGGCGTACCCGGGCGCGTCGGTGACGTACAGCGCGAACGCCAGCGCGAAGGTGAGGCCGACCACCACGTAGGCGACGTCGGCGTGGATCCTCGCCACGGTCTCGATGTCGAAGCCGAACCGGGAGGCCATCTCGTCCCCGGAGTGCGGCCCGGTCCCGGTCACCACCACGCCCACGACGAGCAGGACGAACACGGCGGCGACGAGCGCGAGGGCGAGCGTGCGGACGTGGCGATGGACCGGTTGCCCGCTCTCGCCCCTGTTCTCGCCTTGCCTGGCGCGGGCGTACATCGCGTACGCCGCGGCGATCATGCCGATGGACACCAGGAAGTGCACGCTCACGGTGACCGGGTTGAGCGCGCTGCGCACGACCAGGCCGCCCCAGAGGCCCTGGAAGGCCACGCCGACCGGCTGCAGCCAGGCCAGCCTGACCAGGTCGGGGCGGCGGGCCGGTATCCGCAGGGCGGCGACCAGGCAGGCCACGCCGACGGCCAGCACCAGGAAGGTCAGCATCCGGTTGCCGAACTCGATCGCCATGTTCAGCGGTGAGATCTCGGGGTGGGCCACCGGGACGAAGCTCTCCGGCGTGCACCGGGGCCAGGTGGGGCAGCCCAGGCCGGACCCGCTGACCCGTACCGCGGCGCCGGTGACCGTGATCCCGACGTTGACGACGACCGCCGCCAGCGCCCAGCGGCGCAGGGTGAGGGAGGTCGGCGGCCCCACGATCCGCGCCGATCTCACGGCGAGTCGGCGGGCCTGGTCAAGGAGGTGGTTCACGGCTCACATGCTAGGCGGCGGGGTGCGCGGTCCCGCCGCGGACCCCGGTACGGCCGCAGGTGCGGGACTTCCGCCGTGCGACGGCGTGCCGTGCGGGCCCGGGGGTAGGGGTGGGCGTGGACACGCCTGCGATGTCCGTTTTGGTGCATTGATCCGTTAAAAGGTATGTGACATAGTACTGACGAGCCCGAGGTGCGGGAGCGAGGTGGGACATGCCGGACGTCGTGGTCATCGGCGCCGGGGTCGTCGGTGCCGCCTGCGCCTATTACGCCGCCCGCGCGGGGCTGGACGTGGTGGTCGTCGACCGGGGGGCGGTGGCGGGCGGCACGACGGGCGCGGGCGAGGGCAACATCCTGGTCTCCGACAAGGAACCGGGCCCCGAACTCGACCTGGCGCTGCTCTCCAACCGGCTCTGGCGGGACCTGGCCGGAACGGGGCCGGAGGGCGGGTCCGAGGCGAGCGGCGCTGACGGGTCCGATGCCGGGGCGGGGGCCGGAGGGTTCGAGCCGGGCGGGGGGTTCGAGTTCGAGGCCAAGGGCGGCCTGGTGGTCGCCGAGACGGACGAGGCCCTGGAGGCGCTCACCGACCTGGCCGGAAAGCAGGGCGTCGAGCACGTCGCCGTCGCCCCGGGAGAGCTCGGCGACTACGAGCCCCACCTGGCGAAAGGGCTCGCCGGAGGCGTGTTCTACTCGCAGGACGCCCAGGTACAGCCCATGCTGGCGGCGGCCAGGCTCATCCGGAGGGGTGCCGAGCGGTTCGGCCACGGCGCCCTGATGCTGCGTACGGGCGTCACGGTGACCGGCTTCGTCCGCGATGGCGGCCGGGTCGCCGGTGTCACCACCGACCACGGCGACATCCTCGCCGGAGCCGTCGTCAACGCCGCGGGCACCTGGGGCGGCGAGATCGCCGCCCTGGCCGGAGCGTACGTCCCGATCCTGCCCAGGCGCGGCTTCGTCCTGGTCACCGAGCCCCTCGCCGGGCCGCTGGTCAGGCACAAGGTCTACACCGCCGCCTACGTCACCGCGGTGGCCAGCGACTCGGAGGGGCTGGAGACGTCCGCCGTCGTGGAGAGCACCCCGTCGGGGCCGGTGCTCATCGGCGCCAGCCGCGAGCGGGTCGGTTTCGACCGTACGGTCTCCGTCCCGGTGCTCGAACGCCTCGCCCGCCAGGCCGTGGAGCTGTTCCCCGCCCTGGCGGCGTACCGGGTGATCCGCGCCTACTGCGGCTTCCGCCCCTACTGTCCCGACCATCTCCCGGTGATCGGGGAGGACCCCCGGGCTCCCGGGCTCTACCACGCCTGCGGCCACGAGGGGGCGGGCGTCGGCCTGGCCCCGGCCACCGGTCATTTGATCGCCCAGCTCCTGGCCGGTCTCCGCCCCGAACTGGACCTCACCCCTTTCCGCCCGGACCGCTTCCCCCGGGAGGCACCGTGACCTGCTCCCAAAACCCGTGCCTGGACGGGTTTTCCCCCGGCGAAGGTGCCCTGAGGGATCCGCGCCGGGACCGGTTTCCCTCCGGTGGAGGCGTCCTGAAGAATCCGTGCTGGGATCGGGTTTCCTCCGGTGGAGGTGTCCTGGGGGATCCGTGCCGGGACCGGTTTCCTTCCGGCGGAGATGTCCTGGGGGATCCAAGCCGGGGCCGCTTTCTTTCCGGGGGAGGTGTCCGATGAGGGATCCGTACCGCCTGGTGGGGGCGCGGCCCGAGCCGGGGTTCGAGATCAGTGTGGACGGTGCTCCCGTCCCGGTGGTCCCCGGCCAGACCGTCGGCGCCGCCATGCACGGCGCGGGCATCCGCTCCTGGCGCACCACCAGGTTCGGCGGGCGCCCGCGCGGGCTGTTCTGCGGCATCGGGGTCTGCTTCGACTGCCTGGTCACGGTGAACGGGGTCCCGTCCCTGCGCGCCTGCCTGACCGAGGCCCTCCCGGGAGACCTGGTGACCACCGGCGACACTTCCGGCGACGAGGGGGAGGGGTGAGCGGCCGATGACGCGGATCCACGACCTCGCCGTGGTCGGCGCGGGCCCCGCGGGGGTCGCGGGCGCGCTCACCGCCGCCCTGGCCGGGCTGGACGTCGTGCTGATCGACGGGGCCGCCAGGCCGGGCGGCCAGTACTTCCGGCACCCAGCGGAGGGTTTCCACGCCGCGAGGCCCGGCGCGCTCCACCGCAGCTTTGGCAGGTTCGCCCGCCAGTGGGAAACGCTCCGCGAGCGCGCCGAGGTGCTCCTGCGCCACCGGGTCTGGGCGGTCGAACGCGCGGACGGGGCGATCACCGTACGGTGCCTGGAGGGGGACCGCGAGGAGCGGCCCCGGTCGGTCACCGCGCGCGGGTTGCTGATCGCCACCGGCGCGCACGACCGGCCGCTGCCGTTCCCCGGCTGGGACCTGCCGGGGGTGCTCACCGCGGGCGCCGCGCAGGCACTGCTCAAGGGCGACCTGGTCCTCGCGGGAAGCGAGATCGTGGTCGCCGGTACCGGCCCGTTCCTGCTCCCCGTCGCCACGGGCCTGGCGGACGCCGGGGCCCGGGTGCTCGGCGTCCACGAGGCCAACGGCGGGTTCGGGCTCGCCAGGCACCCGCTGCTCGCCATGGGACGGGCCGGGGAGGCCCTCGGGTACGGAGCGCGCCTGGCCCGCCACCGGATTCCGTACCGCCGCCGCGAGGCGGTGATCGCCGCGCACGGCGACACCGCGCTGACCCACGTCACCGTGGCGAGCCTGGACGGCGACTGGCGGCCGGTCTCGACGAGGACCGTCGAGTGCGACACCCTCGCCTGCGGCTACGGATTCGTCCCCCAGCTCGACCTGCCGGTCCAGCTGGACTGCGCCACCCGCCGGGACCTTGACGGCAGCCCGGTCGTCGCGGTGGACGAGGGTATGCGCACCAGCGTGCCCGACGTCTACGCGGCGGGGGAGTCCACCGGTGTCGGCGGGGCCGCGCTCGCCGAGGTGGAGGGGCGTGTCGCGGGCCGGTCCGCCGCCGCCGACCTGGGCCGCCCGGTGCCGCCCGACCCGGCCCTGTCCCGGCGCCGGAACCGGCTCGCCGCCTTCGCCCGCGCCCTGCTGGAGGCCTACCCGGTACGGCCAGGCTGGCGGGAGTGGCTCCGCGACGACACCCTTGTGTGCCGCTGCGAGGAGGTACCCCTGTCGGCCGTACGGGAGGCCCAGGCCATGGGGGCCGCCGACGCGCGTTCCGTCAGGCTGCTGGCGCGGCCGGGGATGGGGTGGTGCCAGGGCAGGATGTGCGGCTACGCGGTCGCGTGCCTCGCCGGTGAGGACCCCGCGCCACCCCGGCGCCCGATCGCCCAGCCCATCAGGCTCGGCGACCTCGCCGCGCGGCCACCGACCTCCTCGGATCGACGGGAACCCCTCTCGGCGACGGACCGGCCAGAGAGCCGCGCGGACCAAGGTCGGCCGGAGAGCCGCACGGATCAGAGTCGGCCGGAAAGCGGCGCGGACTCGGATCGGCCGGGGAGCCGCGTCGACCCGGACCGGCCAGAGAGTCGCGCCGACCCGGACCAGCCGGGGACCCCTGCGGCGCCGGGCGGGCCGGAGATCCCCGTGCGCTCGGACCGCCCGGAACCCCGCCGTAACGGCTGGAAACCCCCTCGGAAGGATGAAGCATGACGACCCCTGCGAAGCCCTGGCACGGTGTGACGGTGGCCACCGCGCTGCCCCTGGGCGCGGACCTCTCCGTCGACCTGGACGGCTACGCCGAGCACTGCCGGTGGCTGGTCGCCTCCGGGTGCGACGGCGTCGTGCCGAACGGATCGCTGGGCGAGTACCAGACGCTGACCCCCGAGGAGCGGGCCTCGGTCGTGGAGACCGCGGTCGCGGCCGTCGGCGGCGACCGCGTCATGCCGGGCGTCGCCGCCTACGGCGCCCTGGAGGCCCGGCGCTGGGCCGAGCAGGCCGGTGAGGCCGGGTGCCGGGCGGTGATGCTGCTCCCGCCGAACGCCTACCGCGCCGACGACAGGACCGTGGTGGAGCACTACCGCGAGGTGGCCGCGGCCGGTCTGCCGGTGGTGGCCTACAACAACCCCTTCGACACCCGGGTGGACCTCACCCCCCGGCTGCTGGCCACCCTCCACGCCGAGGGCCTGATCGCCGGGGTCAAGGAGTTCAGCGGAGACGTCCGCCGGATCTACGAGATCGCCGAGCTCGCCCCCGGGCTGGACGTGCTGGCCGGGGCCGACGACGTACTGCTGGAACTGGTCACCGCCGGGGCGGTCGGCTGGGTGGCCGGGTTCCCCAACGCGCTGCCCGAGTCGACCGTGGCCCTGTACCGGGCCGCCGCCGAGGGGGACACGGCCACCGCGCTGCCGCTCTACCGCGCGCTGCACCCGCTGCTTCGCTGGGACTCCAAGCCGGTGTTCGTCCAGGCCGTCAAGCTCTCCATGGACCTGGCCGGGCGCCCCGGCGGCCCGTGCCGCCCGCCCAGGCTCGGTCTCGCCCCCGAGCAGGAGGCCGCCGTACGCGCCGCCACGGAGAAGGCCCTGGCCGAGGGCCTGCGCTAGCTGGGCCCAATTTCTCAGGTGAGCACTGCTGAACCACCCCGACCCTTTCCCGCGAGGAGAAGGCCCAGCCTCTCGGGCCGACGCAGCCGAACCACCCCGTACCCTTTCCCGCGAGGAGAGTCGATGAGAACGAAGAGGATCTTCCACGCGGTGGACTCCCACACCGAGGGCATGCCCACCCGGGTGATCACCGGGGGAGTGGGGGTCATCCCCGGTTCGACCATGGCCGAGCGGCGCGAGCACTTCCTGGCCGAGATGGACCACGTCCGCACCCTGCTCATGTACGAGCCGCGCGGCCACTCGGCGATGAGCGGGGCCATCCTGCAGCCGCCCACCCGGCCCGACGCCGACTACGGCGTGCTCTACGTCGAGGTCTCCGGCTGCCTGCCCATGTGCGGGCACGGCACCATCGGCGTCGCCACCGTCCTCGTCGAGACCGGGATGGTCGAGGTCGCCGAGCCGGTCACCACCATCCGGCTGGACACCCCCGCCGGGCTGGTCGTCGCCGAGGTCCGGGTCGAGGACGGCGCCGCCACGGAGGTGACCATCACCAACGTGCCCTCCTTCAGCGCGGGGCTGGACCGCGTCGTCAAGGTGCCGGGCATCGGGGAGGTCGTCTACGACCTCGCCTACGGCGGCAACTACTACGCGATCCTGCCCATCGAGTCGGTGGACCTGCCGTTCGACCGCTCGCACAAGCAGCGGATCCTCGACGTGGGCCTGGCGATCATGGAGGCGATCAACGAGCGGGACGAGCCCGTACACCCGCTGGACCCCGGGATCCGGGGCTGTCACCACGTGCAGTTCACCGCGCCCGGCTCCGGCGCCCGGCACTCGCGGCACGCGATGGCGATCCACCCCGGCTGGTTCGACCGCTCGCCGTGCGGCACCGGCACCAGCGCCAGGATGGCCCAGCTGCACGCCAGGGGCGAGCTTCCCCTGGACACCGGCTTCGTGAACGAGTCGTTCATCGGCACCCGGTTCGTCGGGCGGCTCGTGGCGGAGACGGAGGTGGCGGGCCTGCCCGCGGTGGTTCCGGCCATCACCGGGCGCGCGTGGGTCACCGGCACCGCCCAGTACTTCCTCGACCCCCGCGACCCGTTCCCCGCGGGTTTCCTGCTCTGACCTACTCTGACCTGCTCTGACCTGCGGATATGTCGTCGTCCCCGGCGGACCCCGCGTCATGGGGGAAACGGCGTCTTAACGCTAACGGTCTTGTTTCGGCCCTTGACGTGTCCTCGCATCGCGCGTGCGATATCACACATCACCAGATGTGAGGAGCCGCACATGCGTGCCATCCCCCTGAAGTGCTTCACGTCGCTGGCCGTTCTCGGTCTCCTGGTCACCGGATGCGGCCAGGGGCTGCTCGGTGACGGAGGCGGAGGCCAGACGGCCGCCGCGAAGGACGAGCCGATCGTCCTCGGCATGCTGATCCCGCAGTCGGGCAGCGAGGCCGCCATCGGCCCCTACATGAGCAACGCCGCGCAGCTGGCGATCGACGAGATCAACGCCAAGGGCGGGGTGCTGAGCCGGAAGCTGGAGCTGAGGACCGCCGACGACGCCTGCGACGCCCAGTCCGCGGCGGCGGGCGCCAACAAGCTGGTCACCGAGGGGGTCGACGTCTCCGTGGGCGGCTACTGCTCCGGTGCGACGCTCCCCACCCTGCCGATCTTCGGTAAGGCCGGAATCCCGATGATCATCCCGGCCGCCAACTCGCAGGAGCTGGTGGACCAGAAGCTCAAGCACGTCTTCCTGATCAACGGCACGGGCTCCCAGCAGGCCGCCGCCGCCGAGAAGTGGATCACCAAGCAGGGGTCCAAGAGCGTCGCGCTCATGCACGACAACACCAGTTACTCCAAGGACATCGCGCTGCGTACCCAGGCCCTCCTGGAGGCTCCCGGCGGCGCCGAGGCCGTGATCACCGAGGCGGTCACCCCGAAGGAGAGCGACTACAGCGCCAACATCACCAACGTGCTGGCCAAGAAGCCGGACTTCGTCTACTGGACCGGCTACTTCCAGGAGGGCGGCCTGATCGCGCGCCAGTTCCGGCAGGCCGGATACAAGGACTCCATCATGGTCGGCGACGGCTCGGTCTCCCCCAAACTGGTCGAGATCGCCGGAGACGAGGCCGCCGAGGGCCTCTACGCCACGATGACCCAGACGCCCGACACCCTCGAAGGCGCCGAAGGCTGGATCGAGGCGTACAAGAAGAAGTACGCCGCCGAGCCGGGCCCGTACTCCAACCAGGCCTACGACGCGGTGCGGCTGGCCGCCGAGGCGGTCACCAAGGCGGGCGGCACCGACGGCGACAAGGTCATCGCGGCGCTTGAGGCGATCGACGGCTTCCCGATGTTCTCCGGGCCGCTGAAGTTCACCCCCGAGCACACCCTGGCCAACGGAGGCTTCCAGATCCTCGTCGTCAAGGACGACAGGTTCGCCCTCCAGGACGCCCTCAAGTGACGCAGCTGGTCTGGAACGGGTTGTTCGTCGGCTCGTTCTACGCGCTGGTGGCGCTGGGGTACAGCATGGTCTACGGGATCATCAAGCTGCTCAACTTCGCCCACGGCGACCTGTACATGCTCGGCGCGTTCGCCGGTTTCGCCATCCTCGGCGCGGTCGGCGGCGTGTCCTCCTCGATGGCCCTGCCGCTGCTGCTCGCGGTGCTCCTGGCGACCATGCTCGTCACCGGCCTGGCCGGGGTGGCGCTGGAGCGGATCGCCTACCGGCCGCTGCGCCGCGCCCCGCGACTGTCCCTGCTGATCACCGCGGTCGGGGCGTCGTTCGCCCTGGAGTACGGGATGCGCGCGGTGGCCGGGGCCGACCCGAGGGTCTACCCGGTGCGGCTGGGCGGCACCTCGCTGGAGATCCTCGGGGCCCGGCTCACCGTGCAGCAGGTCGTCCTGATCGGCGTGGCGGTGCTCCTCATGGCCGGGCTCAACCTGCTGGTCACCCGCACCCGTGAGGGCCGGGCGATGCGGGCCATCGCGCTGGACCCGCGTACCAGCGCGCTGATGGGTATCGACGTCAACGCGGTGATCTCTCGCACCTTCTTCGTCGGGTCGGCGCTGGCGGGGGCGGCGGGGGTGATGGCCGGGGCCTACTACGGGAAGATCGACTTCATGATGGGCTTCCTGA
>NZ_JBSZKT010000045.1:0-61399 GCF_055690525.1 Streptosporangium sp. H13245
GCCGACGGCGCCAACATCGTCCAGTACGACGACTGGGGCGGCGCCAACCAGCAATGGCAGTTCGTCCAGATCGGCGGCGGAACGAACCCGACCCCGACCCCGACGCCGACCGCTACGTGCGACCTTCCCTCGTCGTATCGCTGGAGTTCGACGGGCGTGCTGGCGACCCCGAGGTCGGGGTGGGTCTCGCTCAAGGACTTCACCGTCGCCCCCTACAACGGCAGGCAACTCGTCTACGCCACCACCCACGACAACGGCACCAGCTGGGGCTCGATGAACTTCGGCCTGTTCACCAACTGGTCGGAGATGGCCTCGGCCAGCCAGAACGCCATGTCCTCCGCCACCGTGGCACCCAGCCTCTTCTACTTCGCCCCCAGGAACATCTGGGTCCTCGCCTACCAATGGGGCGGGCCCGCCTTCTCCTACCGCACCTCCAGCGACCCCACCAACCCCAACGGCTGGTCTTCGCCCCAAACCCTCTTCTCCGGCAGCATCTCCGGCTCCGGCACCGGCCCCATCGACCAGGCCGTCATCGGCGACAGCTCGAACATGTACCTGTTCTTCGCCGGTGACAACGGCAAGATCTACCGCGCGAGCATGCCCATCGGCAACTTCCCCGGCAGCTTCGGCTCGACCTCCACCGTCGTCATGAGCGACACCACCAACAACCTCTTCGAAGCCGTCCAGGTCTACAAACTCCACAACCAGAACCGCTACCTCATGATCGTCGAAGCCATCGGCTCCCAGGGCCGCTACTTCCGCTCCTTCACCGCCACCAGCCTGAGCGGTTCGTGGACCCCCCAGGCCGCCACCGAGAGCAACCCCTTCGCCGGCAAGGCCAACAGCGGCGCCACCTGGACCAACGACATCAGTCACGGCGAACTGCTGCGCACCAGCGCCGACCAGACCATGACCGTCGACCCCTGCAACCTGCGACTGCTCTACCAAGGCCGCAGCCCCAACTCCGGCGGCGACTACGGCCTCCTGCCCTACCGTCCCGGCCTGCTCACCCACCAGCGCTGACGGAGCGACGCGGGTACGGCTCGAACGTTCCCGACGTTGGAGCGGGCGGGCCCGGCGTCACGCCGGGCCCGCCCGGGTCCCCCGCTAGTCACCCCCTGAACCGCCGGGGCGGGTGAGACGGCGGCGCAGGGCCAGGGAGAGGTGGACCAGCGCGAGCAGGACGGGCACCTCGATCAGCGGGCCGAGCGCGATCGGCAGCGAGATCCCGTCCACTTGGATCGCATCCACGGCGGCATCCAGGCCAGGGATCATCCGGCCCGCCACCAATCCGGCGGCCATCCAGACCGGTAGCAACCGGTCCGGCATCGGCACCCGCCCCGCTGGCGCCCGCGCGGTACCGATCACGCCATCGCCGGGAGGCGCGGCCCCAGGATCGCCGACAGCCGCGCCAGCACGCCAGGGTTGACCCAGTAGTAGACCCAGGTGCCACGGCGTTCGCAGTCGATCAGCCCCGCGGTGCGCAGCACCTTCAGGTGGTGGCTGATGGTCGGGCCGGTCAGGTCGAAGGCACCGGTCAGGTCGCACACGCACGCCTCGCCGTCCTCGTGGCAGGCGATCAGTGACAGCAGGCGCAACCGCACCGGGTCGGCGATCGCCTTGAACAACGGCGCGAGCTCCTCGGCCTCGGAGGCGTTCAGCGGCTCGCACACCAGCGGCGCGCAGCACGCCTGCCCGGCCTGATCGACCTGGTCGGTCCCGGCCAGGTCCACGATCGGCAACGCTTGTTTCGACATATCTCTAAGTTGACAGACCTCTAAGCAGCATTGCAAGCTGAGGCCGATTCGCTGTCTAGATATTCATCGAAACAGCGACGGGTGGTGATCGCCACCACTCGGCCAGAATTCCGTGGAGGATCACCATGTCCCGTGTTCAGCTCGCCCTGCGCGTCGCCGACCTGGAAGGCTCGATCGCCTTCTACTCCAAGCTGTTCGGCGTCGAGCCCGCCAAGCGCCGCCCCGGGTACGCCAACTTCGCCGTCGCCGAGCCCCCGCTCAAGCTCGTCCTGCTGGAGGGCGAGGAAGGCCACGACACCCGTCTGGACCACCTTGGTGTCGAGGTCGCCGACACCGCCCAGGTGGAGGCGGCCACCCGGCGGCTGAAGGACGCCGGGCTGGCCACCTTCGCCGAGAACGACACCTCCTGCTGCTACGCCCTGCAGGACAAGGTGTGGGTGACCGGCCCCGGCGCCGAGCCGTGGGAGGTCTACGTCGTCAAGGCCGACGCCGACGTCCTGGGCAAGTCCGCGAGCACCACCCAGGACCCCGCGGCCCCGTGTGCCTGCGGCCCGAGCGCGGAGAAGACCGGCGAGCAGCCCCAGGCGGTCGGCGCCACGGCGAGTGGCTGCTGCTGAGAGACCGGTCGCAGGCCCCCCTTCTGCGTACGGTCCGCCGGAGGGACCGCCTCCCCGCGGGGCTTGCATCCGGTACCTGGGTACAGGCTTACCGTCGAGGCATGACACACGACATCACCCGTGAGCAGGGGTGGGCGCCCTCGGCGTGCACGCTGCCCACCGCCGATCAGCCACTGCGGGTGGCCGAGTTCGACGCCTTGTTCACCGACGCGGTGCGGGCCATCACCCGCCCGCGGCGGACCCGGTTGCGGCTGGAGTTCGTCGCCGGCCCCGAGCACGCCGCCCGGGCCGCCGGGCTGGCCGCGCGGGAGACCGGCTGCTGCTCCTTCTTCACCTTCACCCTGACCATCACGGGCGGCCACCTGGCGCTGGAGGTCGCGGTGCCGGCCGAGCAGGCCGAAGTTCTGGACGCGCTGCAGGCCCGCGCCGAGGCGGGCACGATGTCGACGAGGCGGCCGGTATGAAGCAGGACGTCGTGCTGCGGGGCTTCGGCGGGCCGTACCTGCGTAGCGGGCAGGTGGCCGAACAAGCCGGGGTCAACCCGCAGACGCTGCGCTACTACGAACGCCGCGGGCTGATCGCCGAACCGGCGCGCAGCCCCGGCGGGCACCGCGCCTACCCGCCCGAGACCGTCACCCTGCTCACGGTGATCAAAGCCGCCCAGCGGCTCGGCTTCACCCTGGAGGAGGTCGCCGAGCTCCTCGACACCGGACGGCGCGGCCACCCCACCCCCGACCTGCGCGCCCACGCCCAGGCGAAGATCACCGAAGTGGACGCGAAGATCGCCGACCTGACCACCATCCGCGCGGCGCTGAGCGCGGTGGTCTCCGCCGGATGCGACAGCCTGACCCACTGCACCTGCCCCGACTGCCCCCTGCCGTTCGCCGGCCTGGCCGCGGGCCGCACCCCCGAGGAGAGCCGACCGACGTGAGCACCCACCACGACCACCGCACGTCCCGCTCCGCACCTTCGCCACCCAGCTCATCCACGGCAGGCCCCTAGCAGACGGGTTCGTACGGCAGTCCTGGCACATACTGCGCCCATTCGCCCGGGGTCACCTTTCGCCCGAGCATCTCGCACACGGAGGTGAAGGCGTCCGAAGGGATCGCGGTGTTCCACAGACGAATCATCTTGTCGTCGCCGGCGCTGGCCAGCCGGTGTCCGTCCGGGCTGAAAGTCACTGACCATATCGAACCGCCGCCGCTGAGGGGCGGGCCGATCGATCGGCCGATTCTGGCGTCCCACATCCGTATGGTCCCGTCGATCCCGCCGCTGACGAGGGTCGTGCCGTCGGGGCTGAAGGCCACCGTCTCCACCGCGTCGGTGTGCCCGGTCAGCGGGGTGCCGATCTGACGGCCGGTGCGCGCGTCCCACAGCCGCACGGTCCCGTCACCTCCGCCGCTGGCAATACGGGTGCCGTCTGTGGCGAAAGCCGCCGACAGTACCCAGTCGGTGTGCCCGGCCAACGGCTTGCCGACAGGGCGGCCGGTGTGGGCGTCCCACACCTTCACCAGATTGTCGCCACCGCCGCTGACCAGGCGGGTTCCGTCTCGGCTGTAGGCGACCGGCCCCACGTAGAATTTGTGCGCGGCGAGTATGGCACCGGCCTGCCGGTGGGTCCGAACGTCCCAGAATCGGATCTCTCCCTCCTCCCCGCCGCTCGCCAGCCGGGTGCCGTCCGGGCTGAACGTCAAGGAGTGGACGCCTTCCGGATGAGCGGTGATCGGGTCATCGATCCGTTCGCCGGTCCGCGGGTCCCACAGCCGGATCGTGCCGTCGCGCCCGCCACTGGCCAGGCGGGTGCCCGTGCGGTCGAACGCCACAGCGGTCACCGCGTCGGTGTGTCCGAGCAGCGGCTCACCGATTTGACGCCTCTTGCGGGCATCCCACAGCCGGATCGTGCCGTCGTGCCCGCCACTGGCCAGGCGCGTGCCGTCCGGGCTGAAGGCCACCGAGAACACCGTGTCCGTATGCCCGGCGAACGGTTCGCCGTCCTGCCGGCCGACGTGGGCGTCCCACAGCCGCACGGTGCCGTCTCGGCCGACGCTCGCCAGGCGGGTGTCATCAGGGCTGAACGCGACCGACGGCACTCCGCCCGTGTGCCCGATGAGCGGGGCGCCCAGCGGGTTTCCGTTCCGCACGTCCCACAGCCGCACGGTCCCGTCGTCGCCACTGCTGGCCAGCCACGCGCCGTCGTGCCTGAACTTCACCGACCACACCGCCCCCGTGTGCCCTGACAGCTCACGGATCTCCCGGCCCGTACGGACATCCCACAGCCGCACCATTCCGTCAGCGCCCCCGGCGGCCAGCACGGTGCCGTCCGGGCTGAACGCGACCGACATCACGGTGTGCGAGTTCGCGGTGAGCGGAGCCCGAGCGGGCCGTGCGGTCCGCGCGTCCCACACGCGTATGGATCCGTCCTCTCCGCCCGCGGCCAGGCGGGTGCCGTCCGGGCTGAAGGCCACCGACCAGATCGGGTCCAGGTCCCTGGCGAACGGGGCACCGATCTGCTCGCCGGTGCGGACGTCCCACAGCCGTACAGCCCCGTCCTCGCCACCGCCGGCCAGGCGGCGGCCGTCAGGGCTGAAGGCCACGGACAGAATCGGATCCTCGACTTCGGTGATCGGGATGTCGAGCCGCTCACCCGAGCGAGCGTTCCACAGGCGCACCACCCCGTCACGGCCGCCGCTCACCAGGAGCTCGCCGTCGGGGCTGTAGGCCAGCGACGACACCGACCCGGTGTGCCCGGTGAGCGGTTTCCCGATCCGGTTTCCCGTCCGGACGTCCCACCGCATGATCCCGTCGTCGCCCCCGGTGGCCAGCTGGGCGCCGTCCGGGCTGAAGGCCATCGCGAACACCACGCCGAAGTGGCCGCTCAGGACCGCGCGTCCCGGATTGGCCAGTACGTTCAACAGGCTCGCCCGCGCCTCGTCCGTCGGGCTGATCCGCCACGACATGGCGGCCAGCAGCGCGGACAGGGGCGGATTGTTGGTGATCAGTACGCTCTGCACCGAGAGCTGGCGGGACAGCGCGGTGTCGCGCTGCGCGTTGATCGCGTTGCGCGCGTCGACGGCCAGGACGGCGGCGGCCGAGGTGGCGACCAGTAATGTGACCAGCACCGCGATGAGGCCCCGCCGCGTCCGCGTGGCACGTCTCCCCGATCGGACGCCGGCGGCCAGGAAGTCCGACGACGTGGCGGAGATCGGATGCCCGCCATCCCGCAGACGCGAGAGCCGGGACAGCCGCTCACCCCGGTACAGGTAGGCCGCGCCGCGCTGCCGTTGATCCCACAGCCGGGCGTCGACCTCCAGCTGCTGCACCGCCAGCAGCCCGGTCCTGTCCTCCTCGATCCACCCGTGCAGCCGCGGCCAGCTCCGGATGAGCGCCTCGTGAGTGAACTGGACGGAGTCGGCGTCGACGGTCACCAGCCGGGCCCGGACGAAATGGTCGAGCACCCGCCCGGTGCCGGTCGCCTCCTCCAGCGGCAGTTTGCGCGCGGTGTCGGGGCCGTCGCCGCCCAGGCGGACCAGCCGGGTCAGCAGGTCCCTGGCGGCCCGCCGTTCGTCGGCGTCGAGCGCGTCGAAGGTGGCGTCGGCGGTCTGGGCGAGCGAACGCGTGATTCCGCCCGTCCGCCGATAGCCGGCGAGGGTCAGGGTCGAGCCCTGGCGGTGATTCCACGTCTCACGCAGCGCGTGCGACAGCAGCGGGAGCACACCGGCCGGTTCCGCCTTGTCGTCACCCCCGCTCAGCTCCTCCATCAGCAGGTCGACCAGTCCTTCCTGGAACGTCAGGCCGGTCGACCGCGCGGGACCTTCGATGACCGCGCGCAACCCGTCCTGGTTCATCGGCGTGACGACCATCGGCCTGCGCAGGGCCGGTACGAGACAGGGGTAGCGAGTGCAGTGACCGAAGAAGTCCGCGCGCCCCACCACGATCACCTGCCGGGCATCGGCGTCCAGCGCGCTCAGCAGTTCGCCGGCCGGGGTCCGTGGATCGGGTTCGCTCCCGCTCAGCGCGTTCAGCAGGTCGACGAACCGGCCGCGCTCGGTCTCGTCGGGGCAGGTGGTGAATACCTCCTCGAACTGGTCGACGACGATCGGCGCCGTCGCGCCCTCCCGGCCGGTGCGGGCCAGGTGCCGTAGGAGCGTGGTGACCGGTTCCGGGCCGGGCCGCATGAGTACGGGGTCGATTCCGTGGCGCTGGGTGAGAGCGGCGATCAGACCGGCCCGCACCAGCGAGGACTTACCCGCTCCCGATGGTCCCGTCACCACCAAAAGGCCACCGGCGCCCATCTCGCCGACCCGCTCAAGGAGTTCCGCGGTCAGGGACTCTCGCCCGAAGAAAAGGCCGGAATCGGCCGTACCGAACGCCTCCAGTCCGCGATAGGGGCAAGGGCCGGATGACTGCGGCCGGCCGCTGGGCCGCGATGCCGCTCGAACGTATTCGAGTTCCTCGGTCTGGCGCCGGAGCCGCTGGTACGCCTCGTCCCACGCCTGGCGCGTGCCCAGCCCTTCCGGCAGAGTGCGCCCCGATTCCGCGGCGACGCGAAGGCACGTGTCGACGAACGCCTCGAAATTGTGCCGTTCTGGACGGCTGGGCCTGCGCTGACTGGTCATCCCGTCGATCGTGCTGCGCTTCAGCCGGGTCGGCTCCCCGCCCGGACGCCGCGAGGGGGTGCGGGCGCTGGCCACCTCCAGTCCGCGTACCGACAATCCGGCGGCGAGCCTCAACTGCCGCAACCGGGCCGCGAACTCGACCCGCGGATCAATCGGTTCGCTCACGAGGCTTTCCCTTCAAGCACAGCGGTTCCGACGATTCCACGCCTGGAAGGACCAGTGAACCGCGCCGGTCCGGTGTTCGGGGGAAAAGGCGAGAACGACGGTGTTCTCGCCTTTCCTGGCGTACGCCGGGTCATCGGCAACGCGAGTCGTCCCTCGGCACGGCGGCGAACTTGATCGGAAAGACGAATCCCAGGCGCGCCTTGACGACGAAACAGCCGCCCAGCGCGTACGCCTCAGACAGCCGCTTCTTCGCCTTGTTGTAAGGAAGGAGGACCGCGGTCGTGCACGCCAGGGCGACGAGGCGGTTGGGAATACGCAGGCAGACGATGTCGGCCGTCGGGCCGGCCAGCCAGTCGGCTCGATCGGCGGCTCTCGCCATGGCGGCGGTGGTCGCCGTGGAGAAATGGAACGTACAGCTCAGGCCAGCGCATGCGGCGCGCCCGGCCGAGGTGGACGCGTTCGCCGGTGCGGAAACCAGGATCGTCGTGAGCAGCGCGGCGGCGATGAGGGGCGAGACGAACGGACGAGCACGCATGGGGACTCCAAGGAGAAGGAGATTCGATGTACCGCCACGGTGCGATCCCCGCCGGCCGTCCGGCCAGGGGCGCCGGACGCTCTGCTGCCAGGAGTTCCCTGCCCGCCAGGTCAGGCGTACCGCCCTGAAACGCCGGGTGTCCGACGGCGCCGGACACCTCGCTCACCGGCGAGCGCGCCCCTGAATCAGAGACACGCCAGGCGCAGCAATCTTGCTCTACGTATTCGAGTCGCTACTTTATGCATGATCTCGTTGATGAGCGAGACCTGACTCACTCGTCCCGTCGGAAGAGGACCATGCATCCCATCCGCGTATCCGGCTTCTTCGTCATGCTCACCTCGGCATTGGCGATCGCCTGCGCCCCTGTCCCCGCGGCCATGGCCGCCACCTCCCACACCACACTCCACGCTGACCCTCCCGAGGAGGAAACCTGCCCCAACGGGCAGCCGAAACCGTGCGGCGCCCAGGAGGAACGCGGCGGCGTCGACACCGACAGAGAAGAGACCAAGAAGGACACGGCCAAGGCCAAGGAAGACATCGCCGAGGCGAAAAAGAAGGTGGAGGAATGCCCTCCGACCTCCAAGCAGTGCATGGAAAACCTCATCGGCGACGGTGGTCAGCAGCGCAAGGACCTCGACGACACCCGGCAGGCGCTGGCCGACTTCCGGCCCGCCCCCTCGGACAACGCCGCGTCCGCCATCGCCGAGACGTGTGACGAGTTCGCCGCGGGCCTGCCCGCCGTACTGCGTAACTCCCCTGACTTCTCCCAGCTGACCGGTGTCTGCGAGCTGATGAACCCATGACCGCCGTGAACTCTCCTCTTCGTCGGACACCGCCGGTTCTCGCCGCCGTCCTGGTCGCGCTCGTTCCGGCGACCGCCCTGGCCACCCCCGTACCCGGCGTGCCCGACGTGCCCGGCGTTCCTGTCGCCCGGGCCTTCGACGGTGACAAGCCGCTGCCATCGGCGGACGAGGCGGTCAGGCGGTGCGCGGAAAACCCCGGCGACTGCCGCTTCCGCATCGACCCGCAGGCCTCCCGCGAGTACTACAGCGCCGTCAAGTCCCTGGGCAACGCGGTCATCAACTGCACCAAGGACCCGATCAGCATGGAACGCCAGGTCACCTTGCGTACCGGCAGCACCGACAACCTCGGCGGTGAGATAACCGGCAACATCTCGATCGAGGGGCAGCTCAACGCCTCCGGCGAGGTCTCCGCGGGTGTGTCGGGAGAAGGCAGCGGAACCTTCACCACCCCCAACACCCAGCAAGGGCCGTACGCCGCGTTCAGCGCCAAAGGAGGGGCGAACGGCAGCGGCAAACTGGCGGGCTCGCTCGGCGCCAAGGGCGCCTTCCAGGGCGCCTTCAAGCTCCATTACCAGCGCGGCTGGACCACCGAGAACGTCGAGACGACCTCCTACACCACCATCGTCCGCTCGGGCGACGCCCTGGTCTTCGGGGCCAGCTCCGCCATGCAGCGGGTCGCGGGAAAGATCACCATCGGTACCCTGCAGGTGCGCGACGTCACGGTCGACGGCCCCTCGACCGTGAACACCAGCACCTTCGTCGCCGACACCTTCACCGTGCCGGGCGACACCTGCGACCGGTTGCGGCCCGCGAGCAAGACCGCCGTGGAAGACACCGTCAATCGCGGATTCCGCAGGGCTGACCGCTCAACGATCCTTCCCGCGCTGCCCGAGGGCGCGCGGCTGAGGCAACGCACCGTGCTCGCCGCCGAGCGTTCCTGACCGCCCCGCCCGAGCACCCCTTTTCTCGTGGAGATCATCATGACGTCACCGCACACTCCCGTCAGGGCCGCCGTCGCCGGCGCACTACTGCTGGGCCTGGGCCTGGCGGCACAGCCCGCACACGCCACCCGGCCCGCCCCTGCCACAGCGTCCGCGCGGACCGCGGGGCCCGACAGCAAGCCGGTCGCCGTCATCAACGGCGACTTCACCCTGCCCGCCTTCACCGGCACCGTCCCGAACTGGGCGGCTGTCCAGGGCTGGTCCGTCGGCTCGACCAACGGATCCGGCACATCCTCCGGCGTCGCCCGCTACGCCGACACCGTCTCGGGCCATCCCGGCGGCAAGACGGCCGTCATGCTTCGCCTGCCGAACGCCGCCACCCACTCCTTCAAGCAGCGGCTGCGCGGTGTGCGCGCGGGCGCCCAGGTCACCGTCACCTTCGACGACAGCCCCAGCGTGGCCGCCGTCTGCACCCCGGAAGCCCTCGCCCAGGGTCAGACCTACACCGTCGAGGGCGACGGCGGCCAGGCCGGCACCCAGACCACCGCCCCGGACCCGAACAAGAAACCCAGAACCCTCGGCACCGGTGTCTGGCGCACCGGCCAGACCTACACCTTCACCGCCGGAGAGCACGAGCCACTGCTCACCTTCACCTCCCAGGTACCCGCCGCCGACAACGCCAGAGGCGAGTGCGGTCCGCTGATCGCCAATGTGCGGGCGGTCCAGATCCCGCCGCCGGTGGACAAGACCATCCCGAAGACCGCGCTACCGGCCTCCCAGGCCTTCTACGGCAACGACCGCAGGCCGGTCGCCGACGCCGTCAACCACTGCGCGAGCTCGCCCGGCACCTGCTCCTTCACCCCGCTGGAGGACTACTCCTACACCTACTACGAGCCCGCGAAGGCCAACGGCGACACCTACATCAACTGCACCCGCAACGCCCTGACCCGTAACCGTCCCCTCACCGTCGCGGGGCGCTCCTACGGGGACCTGCCCGCCAGGGCCGGGCTGCCGGGCGGCGCGGGCGCGGCCAGCTCCATGGTCCAGCAGTTCACCGCCGGGTCCGGAACGGCTCCCAGCTGGGCCACCTCCATCACCCACAGCGTCACCGAGGTCGTCCAGCCCGCCGAGGCCTCATGGGTGGAAACCCAGGCCGGGCGCCGCCGTACCGAGGGCTGGTTCGCCACCAGTCCGGCTCCCGCCGACCCCAACACCGAGTGGCGCCTGTACACCGTGCTGGACCACCCGGCCACCGAGCTGTCCGACCGCCTCTACCAGCGCACCGGCCCGATGACCGGCTCCGAGAAGCAGCGCTGCCAGTCCAACCGCCCCACCGCCACCACTCCGGTCGGCGCCGACGCCCCCGCGGGCTTCGACCGCGCTCCCTAGGACGCGGGCGACAAGGTCGGAGCAGGAGTGTCCGGGCCCGGTGCGCACGACCGGGCCCGGACCAGAAAGAGCCTCATGGGGCCACAAGACCGGCACCGCGCCATCCGTACCCGCGCTCCCCGGCCACCCGCCGAGGCGCCGTCGCCGATTTCTGGGCGGCCTGACGTGTGAGCGGCCCCCGTCCCTGGACGGGGGCCGCTCACCGGCTGACGGACTCGCCTCCCGGGGTGGCCGTCACCCCTGCCCGGCGGCGGGTGCTACTCGCCGCCGGCTTCCACGATCATGAACTTGGCCGTGCCCACCGCCATGTTCCCGGCCTTGTCGGTGGCCCGGTAGGACAGGGTGTGCGCGCCGGGCTGGTTGACCGACAGCGGCTGGGTGTACGCCGCGAACGGCTGGCCGTCGAGCGAGTACTCCACGCTCTTCAGCCCGGAGCCGACGTCGCTCGCCGTCAGCTTCACCGTCGCCGCACCCACGTAGTTCCAGGCCCAGTCCTGGGTGCCGGTGAGCGCGGCCGACACCTGCGGCAGCGTGGTGTCGTTCTCCGGAGCCACCACGCTGAACCTCAGCGTCGCCACCGGCGAGGTGTTCCCGGCCTTGTCGGTGGCCCGGTACGACAGGGTGTGCGCGCCCGCCTTGTTGACCGACACCGGGGACGGGTACTCGGTGTAGGCCTCGCCGTCGAGCGAGTACTCCACCGTGGCGACCCCCGACTCGGTGTCGCTCACCGAGATCATCACGGTCGCCGAGCCGACGTAGTTGCCCGCCGAGTCCTGATCGCCCGACAGCTGCGCCGAGACCTGCGGGGGGGTGGTGTCCTCCTCCTGCGACGCGGCCACCTTGAACTCCACCGAGCCCACCGGCGAGGTGTTGCCCGCCTTGTCGGTGGCCCGGAAGGTCACCGTGTGCGCGCCGGGCTGGTTGACCGGCAGCGGCTGGGTGTACGCCGCGAACGGCTGGCCGTCGAGCGAGTACTCCACGGTGTCCACCCCGGAGCCGGTGTCGGTCGCCGTGACCGTGACCGTCGCCGCGCCCACGTAGTCGCCGTCCGCCTCCTGCTCACCGGTCACCTTCCCGGTGACCTGGGGCGGAGTGGTGTCCTCCCCCTGCGGGGCCACCACCTTGAACGCCACCGAGCCCACGGGCGAGGTGTTGCCCGTCTTGTCGGTGGCCCGGAAGGTCACCGTGTGCGCGCCCACCTGGTTGACCGACACCGGGGCCGAGTAGGCCGCGAACGCTCCGCCGTCGAGCGCGTACTCCACGGTGTCGACCCCGGACTCGGTGTCGCTCGCCGAGACGGTGACCGTCGCCGCGCCCACGTAGTCGCCGTTCGCGTTCTGGTCGCCCGCCACCTGCGCGGAGACCTGCGGTGCGGTCGTGTCCTCGCCGCCGCCTTCGGTGACGACGAGTTCGCCGGTCATCTGGCCGTGACCGGGGATCACGCAGTAGTAGCGGTACTTGCCGGGGGTGAGGTTCACCTGGGCGGTGTGCCGGCCGCCGTCGGCGTCGAAGGGGCTGGCGATGATGTTGAGGCTGACGTCGTGGTTGTAGCCGGGGGTGGAGGTGTCGAACGTCAGCGTGTGCGTCATGCCGGTGGTGTTGCCGGTGGCCGCGCTGTTCTCGAAGACGATGGTGGCGGGACCCGCCGTCGCCGACTCCGGCGTCGACTTGTACGCGGTCATGCTGTCGTCGGCGTTCCAGGTGAGCACCTGGTCGGCCGCCTGCGTGGCGGTGAGCTGCGTACGGGGCTGCGCGGCGGCCTGGACCGACGACAGGAAGAGCGCGGGAAGCGCCACGGCGAGCAGTGCCACGGCGAGGCGCGGCGCCGTCACCGCTCCGGACGCCCGCCGTAACGCTCTGATCACGAGGGAGGGGAGAGATTCGACATGCATGTGTCGATGAACCTTTCCGAGCTGGGGTGGAGTGCCGGGCACGGGGAACGCTCCCCCGGCCCGGCACCCGGCCGGTGAACCGTCCTAGAGTTCGCGCACGCGGATGTTGCGGAAGTCGATCACGTCGTTGTTGCCGTGGTTCTGCAGCCCGAGGAACCCGCTGATGAACTGGCGCAGGTCCGTGGGCGGGTCACCGGCGCGGGACGACGCCTTGCCCGGCGTGTTGTCGAACTCGCTGATCACCGTGCCGTTGCGGATGATCGTGTAGTGCTGGCCGACGGCCCGGACCTCGTAGTCGTTCCACTGGCCCTTCGGGGTCGCCCCGGCCCGGTTCAGGCTGTTGGGCGAGAAGTTGTAGACGGAACCCGTCTTCTGCGGCTCGCCCGTGTCGCCGTCGTAGATCTGGATCTCGTGGCCGCAGAAGATCGCGACCCACGCGGGTGACGTGCGCGCCGAGCCGACCGTGCCGCAGCTTCCGGCGGGACGCTGCTCCAGCGGGGTCCTCGGGTCCGGGAACCGGACGAAGACGCCGCTGTTGGCGCGGTGCGGGTCGGGCGAGCTGTCCCGGAACTGCAGCCGGACCGAGAAGTCCGCGTACGCCTTGTCGGAGTACCACAGCATGCCCAGGCCGCCGGAGCTGCGGATCGTGCCGTCCGCCTGGAGGGCGAAACGCCCGGACGGGGCCTGGCTCCAGCCCAGCAGCGACGACGCCGTGCCGTCGAAGATGGGCTGGTACCCGCTCACCCTCCCGACCTCCGACCTGGCACCGGCGGTACGCAGCGCCTCCGCCTCCTGGGCGGTGATGACGCCGTCCTTGAGGAGCTGCTTCACGACGGTGTCGAGGTGCTGGACGAACTGGTTGCGGTTCTTCCAGTCGCGCTCGTCGTCGATCAGGTCGTTGATCGTGCAGCCGCCACCGGCAGCCTTGTTGCGCACGCCGGTGAGGGCGTCGAGCAGCTGCACCGTCGGGCGGGCGTCGGGCGCGGCGCAGCCGACCGTGACAGGGATCTTCCCGGTGGCCTGCTCGCCGTCGGCGTAGGTGACCTTCAGCGTCGCCTCGTAGGTGCCGAAGGCGGCGTAGGTGTGCGTCGGGTCGGCCTCGTTCGACGGCGCGCCGCCGTCGCCGAAGTTCCACTCCCACGCCACGCCACCGGCCTTGGCGCTGGAGAACGTCATCGTCCTGGGCTCGGCGTTCTGCCGGGCGGGACGCGCCACGGCGGCGTCCGGGTTCGGCGTCGCCGGGCCGCCCTTGTAGGTGACGCGGACCAGCTTCTGGTTCGCGTGCAGGCTGAAGAAGCCGCTGCCGTAGTCGAGCATGTAGAGCGCGCCGTCGGGACCGAACTTCGCGTCCATCCACGACTGGAGCTGGTTGGCGCCGCCGCCGCCCGGGATGATGTTCCGCAGGTCCTCGGCGAACGCCGGGCGGCCCGCGTTCCTGGCGGTCTCCGGGTTCACGGTCACGGCGACGCGGTTGTTGCCGTTGGACTGGTCACCGATGAACCACTTGTTGTCCCAGTACTCCGGCCACGCGACCCCGCTGGCGGTGTCGGTCTGGGAGCGGTGGTAGGTCGGGCCCGACATGACCGCCTGGCCGCCGCCCTTGAGGTAGGGCATGGTGAGGGTCTCCTCGCCCTGCTTGTACGTCGGGAGACCGCTGCCGTCCTGCCGCTTCGGGTAGACCGGGCCGCCGCCCTGCGGCGAGTACCAGATCATGTTGTCGCGCGCCGGCGGGATGTCGACGAGGCCGGTGTTGCGCGGCGAGGTGTTCTTCAGGTTGCCGCAGTCGTACCACTCGGCGGGCTGGGTGGCGTTGCCGTTGCTGCGGTCGCGGTAGGGCTGCCTGTCGCCCATGCAGTACGGCCAGCCCTGGTTGCCGGCGGAGGTGAGGACCGTCACGGTCTCGTACTTCGCCGGTCCCCACGTCTCGCTCGGGCCGCTGGCGTCCGGGCCGACCCAGCCGGCCGTGATCCAGTCGTTCTTCTTGTCCCACTGCAGCCGCGCGATGTTGCGGACGCCCATCACCCAGATCTCCGCGCGGCTCTTGCCGCCGCCCTCCTCCTCGCCGGTGAACAGGTTGCCCTCGGGGATCGTGTAGGTGCCGTCGGGCTCCGGGTGGATGCGGAGGATCTTGCCGTTGAGGTCGTTGGTGTTGCCGGAGGTACGGCGGGCGTCCTGGAAGGAGGTGCCCTTGTAGTCCTGGGTCCAGTTGTTCCCTGAGTAACCGCTGGATCCGCCGGAGGAGTTGCTGTCACCGGTGCCGATGTAGAGGTTGCCGTCCTCGTCGAAGGTCATGCCTCCGCCCGCGTGGCAGCAGCTGTGGATCTGGGTGTCCCACTGCAGGAGGTCCTTGCGGCTGCTCTGGTCGATCGTCTGGGTCCGCGAGTCGTAGTCGAACCGGGAGACCGTCCGCTTGCCGATGCGCCTGTCCCGGTCGATCGACGCGTGCGGCATCCAGTACGCGTAGATCCAGCCGTTCTCCGCGAAGTCCGGGTCGAGGGTGATGCCGACCAGGCCCTCCTCGTTCTTGACCAGCTCGTCGCCGCTGCCGCGGTTGCCCATGACGGGCAGCGTGGTGAGCAGCTTGACCTGCTTGTTCCTCGGGTCCCACTGGTGGATGGTGCCGCAGCCGAGGCCCACCTTCGGGTCGGTCCAGCTGGCGATCGGGCCGGTGGCGCACGCCGCCTTGCCGATGTAGAACACCTTGCCGTTCGGCGCGATGGTCAGGCCGTGCGGCTCGCCGATCTGGTCGAGCTGGCCCTGCGTGTTCGGCGTGGTCAGCCGTTCCGTGGCGTAGTTGGCCGCGATGGTCGCCTGGCAGTCGCCCCGGACGATGCCGGTCGCCCACCGGATGGCACCGGCGAGGTGCGTACGGAACTGCGTGTCGCCGGTGTAGCTCGCCGCGGTGCCGCCCATGCCGGTGTAGAAGGACCGGCCGCCGTCGTAGTCACGGCACCAGGAGACCGGATGGAACGGGCCGTTGCCGTTCATGCTCGGGTTGTAGGTCCACTCCTCGACCTGCGCGATCGTGTGGACCTTGCCCACCGGATTGGGGTTCCAGCTCAGCCACTTGTCGGTCCGCGACAGGGTGAGCGGAAGTCCCTCGTTCGCCGGATGCCCTCGGTCGAGGATGTCCACGACGGCCTTCTGCTCCTTCGCCACGGGGGGAGGCGCGGAGTCGGGCCCGAACAGCCGCAGCTCGGCGAGCTGGGTCAGCGGCTCACCGCCGTTCGCGGTGACGTTGAGCCGGTAGTACTGGTACGCCGTGGTGTTCTCGAACTTGTATTCCTTGCTCTGGAACCGCTGGGAGAAGACCTCCCCGCTGCGCCTGTCGAGATCCGTCCAGGTCGTCCCGTTCTGCGAGCCCTGGAGGGTCCAGTCCTTCGGGTCCCGGCCCGCGGAGTCGTTGGCCGACGTCAGCGCGTAGTGCGCCACCGCGACGGACTTCTCCAGCTTGCCCTGCACCCAACCGGTCGACGTCCTGGCCAGCCACTTGGTGTCGTTGTCCCCGTCGAACGCCTTGTCCTTGGTCTCGTTCGGCGGGTTCTCCGCGCTCGCCGCGGTCTCCGTCACCTTCTCCGCGATGGGGAGGGCGCCGACGGGACGGGTGCCGATCAGTTCGGTGAACCAGGCCGAGTCCACCTGCGCGCGGGCGGCGTCGCGGACGCCGACGAACCCGCCGCCGCCCCTGATGTACGCCTGGAAGGCGGCGAGCTGCGATTCGTCCAGGCTCACGCCGTTGGCGGACAGGAACACCACGCCGCGGAACCGCGCCAGGTTGTCGGCGGTGAAGACCGCCGGATCCTGGGCCTCCTCGACGGAGAACCCGTTCTTCTTGCTCAGTTCCCTGATCGCCGTCGCGGCCGCCCGTACCGGGTCGTCCTGCTGGGCGGCCTGGCCGCTGAAGACCAGCACGTTCACGGCGGGCTTCTTGGCGGCCGGGGCGGGGGCCTGTGCCTGGGCCGGCACGGCGGTCGGGGCCGCCAGTCCGAGCAGCAGGACGGCACTCGACATCGTGATCAGTACGCGTCGCCAGGCGGGTGGTCGGGGTGACGAATAGCCTGTTCGACCCATCATTGCTCCTTGGGATCGAGGGGGGTTCGGGGCCGTTCGCGGACGAGTTCGGGGGTCGGCCGCGGTCCGGGGTGTCGATGTCTGCGTGGGGCCGTGCTCGTACGGCACGGTGCGCCCGGACCCGGTCTCTGGGGGCGACCGGGGCCGTGCGCGGCCGTCAGTGGCCCGTGTGGTCACCGCCCGGGTGACCGCCACCCGGTTGGCCCGGTACGTTCCCGTCCGCGTCCGTCACCGTGAAGATGCCGGCCATCCCCATGTCGGAGTGGCTCTGGACGTGGCAGTGGTACATCCACGCCCCCGGGCCGACGCGCTCGCCCGCGATCAGCTGGAAGCCGAACGACTCGGCGGGCCCGGTGATCTTGGTGTCGATGATCCGGCTCGGATCCTCGAGGCTCTCCAGCATGCCGGTGCGATTGTCGGCCCAGCGGTGCCCGTGGATGTGGAACGTGTGGTAGAACTCGCCGTGGGTGATCACGATCCACTCCACCCGCTCGCCGACCTTGGCGACGAACTCCGGCGCGTGGTGCGCGGGGTGGTTGTTGATCGTCATGTCGTTGAAGACGACGGTGAACGTCCTGTCCGGCCTGACGTCCTTCTTCCGCCGGACCACCAGCGGGCCGTACAGCCCCCGCCGGATGCCGCCCGTGCCGTGGTCGGTCCCCACCACGTGGTCGTGGTAGTGCCAGTAGCCCGCGCTGCCCGGCTCGATGCCGGCGCCGCCCCCGCGCCGGCCCTGCGCGTGGGTGCGCCAGATGTAGGTGCGCCGGCCTCCGGGCTCGACCACGCTCTCGTTCAGTCTCGTACCGTCGCTGGCCACGTCGTAGTCCACCCCGTGGACGTGCAGGCTCGCCGTCACGTCCAGGTTGTTGACCATCTCGATCTCAAGGGTGTCGCCCTCGACCATCTCGATGAGCGGCCCGGGAATCGTGGCCTTGCCGGGCTCCAGGCCGTAGCCCAGCTGGCCGTCCTCCAGTCGCTCGGCGTACAGGGTGATGCGGCGGACCGCGCCCGTGGTCGTGCCGGTCGTACCGGCCTGGGCCGACGCCTCGGTCTGATTCGCTGTGACCAATGGTGCCAACGCGGCAGCCGCCGCGGACGTGGTGAAGGCACGCCGGGAGAGCAGGCTTCTCGCCATGCCTCTGCCTACCTCGGTCATGGTTCCCCAATCGGTGACGCTTGCGTGAGGGTGACTTGCGGGTGCTCGGGAACTGCTTTCGCGCGCGACATGGGTCTAGGCCTGGACCGGTCGCGTCGTGATCGGTGGTGCTGCAGGGGGTAGTGAGATCGACATTCGATCGAAGTACGCTCCATTTTCGGCGAAATGTCAAGAAGTATCACTGGAAGAGTCAGAACTTCTGTTCACATCTGGCCAAAGGTGGATGTGGGCTGTTACCGTGATCCCAAGATCGAACTTCCCGGCCTCCCCCCGCCCCACAACCCCTGTCGCCGTCCCTCCAGGCGCCCCTCCCCGCGCTCCGTATGGTGAGTCCGCATGGTGAATCCGCCCACGCCCACACCGACTCGGCCACCCGCCGCCGTCCTGCCACCGCCCCTCGGCGGCCCTCCCGCCGACGGCCCGTCACCACCCGTACCGGCCATCGGCTCGTCCCCCGCCGCGCCCCATACGCCCCCTTCGGATGGATAGCGTGGGGCTGCCGAGGACTCGCAGGGGCCGGACACGGCGCCCAGCCGCTCCGATCCCGTCGCGCAGCGATTCAGGGCTTACGTCGAAGCTCACGCCAAAGGCGCCGAGGCCGGGAAGGCTGGACCTCTTCGCGTCCACCTGGCGCCTGTGTGCGTGTTGAGCGCGGAGATTCCGTCAGTGATCCGCGCGGAATCATCGTCAGCCCGTGGAGGGCGTGACGTCTGAGATGTCCAGGACGCACAGCTCCCCGGCAGGGGACGGCGGCCGGACGGTAGCGGGAGACCACCGCCCCGGCAGGTCGTACGACGGCGGCACGGCATGACAGACCCCGGTGCTGGCCGGGATCTGTCCGTGTGTCGGCGCCCCGGGTCGTCATGCCCGACCGGGGTCAGGGGGGTGCGTCGCCGCGTGCGACCTCCTGGGCGCACACCTCGTCCAGGTCGTCGAGCCGCCGCATGCCGTGCACGCCGCGGGCCGTGCGCGGGTTGGCGGCCAGCCACTCCTGGTTGCGGGCGAAGAACCACCAGTAGCCCGCGGTGAACGGGCAGGCGTCCTCGCCGGTCCGCCGGGAGGGCCGGTAGCGGCAGGGCGCGCAGAAGTCGCTCATGCGGTTGATGTACGCGCCCCCGGCCGCGTACGGTTTGGTCGCCAGCATGCCGCCGTCGGCGTGCTGCGACATGCCGATCACGTTGGGCACCATCACCCAGTCGTACCCGTCGACGAAGCAGCGGTGGAACCAGTCGGTCAGCCGCGCGGGGTCGTACCCCCGCTGGAGCGCGAAGTTCCCGAGCACCATCAGCCGGACGATGTGGTGGGTGAACCCGGTGTCGCGCACCTGGGCGAGCGCCCACGACAGGCAGCGCGCCTCGACGGCACCGGCGTCCAGCTCCTCGAACCAGGTCGGCGGCGGTGTGCGGGCCGACAGCCGGTTGAGGTGGCGGTAGTCCTCGCCGAAGTGCCAGTACAGGTGCCAGATGTAGTCGCGCCAGCCGATGAGCTGCCGCACGTACCCCTCGACGCTCGCGAGCGGGGCGCGGCCCGCCCGATAGGCGGCCTCGGCGGCCCGTACGCACGTCATGGGGTCGAGCAGCCCGAGGTTGATGGCGGGCGAGAGCATGCTGTGGGCCATGAACGGGTCGTCGGCGAGCATCGCGTCCTGGTGCGGGCCGAAGGCGGGCAGCCGGTGACGGACGAAGCGCCGCAGCGCGCTACGGGCCTCCGCGACGGTGGCGGGGAACACGCGCGGGCCGTCACGCCCGACGAAGGACATCTCGCCGTCGCGTTCCCACCGGTCGAGGTCGTGGCGCACCCGCTCGTCGATCTCGTCCTCCTCGGCCGTCCACGGGCCGGGCACGTCCAGCCCTCCGGCGGGCGGCGGCTCGCGGTTGTCCGCGTCGAGGTTCCACCGGCCTCCGGCGGGCTCGTCGCCGTCCATGAGCACGTCCAGGCGGCGCCGGGCGTCGCGGTAGAAGTCCTCCATGAGCAGCCGGTGGCCGTCCCTGCCCTCGGCCCAGGCGGTGAACTCCCGCGCGGTGCTGGTGAACCCGCGCGAGGGCAGGACGGTCACCTCGGCGCGGCCCCGGACGAACGCGTCGGCCGCGTGGCTGGTGGGCCCGCAGACGGTGACCGGGCCACCGGCGCGGCCGAGCGCCTCGGCGAAGGTACCGGTCCGCAGGAACAGCGCGCGGTCGCCCAGCTCGGCCGCCCGGTGCCGCAGCGCCGAGAGCACCAGGTGCGCCTTCTGCCGGTGGTAGCGCCGCCGCCGCAGCACCGACCTGGCCTCGACCAGCAGCACCGGCTGGTCATCGGAGTCCAGGAAGTGGTCTCCGAGCTGGTCGGCGAACAGCCATCGCCTGCCGTGTTCCCCCATGCCGCCATCTTGGCCGCTCGGCGCGCCGTTTCCCGCGCGCCTCGCTGGAGCCGTACCGCGTGCGGTACGGCTCCAGCGAGGCTGCCGCGCCCGCCCTGGGGTCCTGGCCGAGGATTCAGGCGGCGGGTGGGCGGAGGATCAGGCTCACAACGGGAGCCGCGCGTTCACCTCCTGGTCGACGGCCGCCCTCATGGGTGAGTAGCGCGCGTAGAACTTCCTGCCGCACTCAAGGTCTTCGAGGGCGTCCTTGATCTCCTTGGCGAGGTACGGTCTGGCCTGCGCGACCGTGATGTCCGGCCAGGACTTTCCCTGTTGCTTCCCGATCTTGGTGACCTGCGCCAGCATGGCCTTCTCCCCTCTGCCGGCCAGGTCGCTCGGCGTGAGCGAGGTGATCGCGTAGCCCTTGCCCTTGAGGCAGCCGCCGAACGTCGTGGCCAGGCGCACCAGTTCGGCGTCGCCGTCGAGCCGCCGGGTGATGAGCTGCTTCCTGAGGCCGATGTGCATCTCGAACAGGTCCATCCGGTCCTTCACGTCCTTGTTCAGGACCGCCTTGAACGCCTTGACCATGCAGGCGTTCTCCGCCGCCTTGTAGGCGTTGAACTGCGTCTCGTTCATGCGGCTCCCCGGGTTGGGATCCTGCCTGCCCTCCTCGATGATCAGCGCGCCCGAGGCGGGGTCGTTGGGGTAGACGAACTGGGAGAAGATCCGGTAGCCGTACTTCGCCCTGAACTCCTTGGCCGCGGCGTAGTCACCGGCCGCCATCTTCTTCTGCGCCTCCGTCTCCTTGGGCTCGGGCATGACGAACGGGGTGTACTTGAAGCCCTTCTGTTTCATGCAGGCGGCCTTGAGCCGCTCCATCTTCCACTTCGCCTCCTGCCCCGCGTCGGCGGCGGTCGGAGCGGCAGGTTTTGGCGGGTCGGGGGCGTACCCGGTCAGTGCGGCGAACGCCAGGGCGGCCATGAACACTTTCATGAGGTCTCCAAAGAGATGATGCGCCGGGATCAGCGCAGGGCGGTTCTGCGGTGTTCGCGCGCCACCAGGACCGCGGTGACGGCGGGAAGGGCGAGCAGGGCCCAGTAGGCGAGATGCCGCACGGTGAGATACGGCCCGTGCTCGGCGAGCGCGACGGTGACCGACAGCAGGTGAACCAGCGCGGCCACGCCCCAGCGAGGGTCTCTCGCCGTGCGGGCCGCGCAGACCGCCGCCGCCAGCAGCCCCAGCTCGACAACCGTCCGGACCATGCCGACGGGGAAAGCCGACTCGCCCATCAGGACGGGACCCGCGCAGAGGGCGGGCGCGACCGCGAGCCACCACCAGGAGCGCGCCCTCAGCGGGTGGGCGCTCGCGGCCAGCACGAGCGATCCGGCGAAGGTGAGCCCGTAGGAGAGGGCGACGACCTGGGGGCCGGTTCCGGCGAACAGCCCGTAGGCCGACCGGGGACCCGAGGTGATCGGCATCAGCACGTGGTCGAACAGGGGCACCCCCGCCGCGATCGCCGTGGCCTTCGCCCCGGTGAGAAGCAGGAGAGGGAGCGCCAGCCGTACCCGCCCCCGCAGGACGGCCAGCACGGTGAGGGTGGACAGGGCGATCCACAGCGGGATCGCGGTGACGAAGGGGAGCAACGCGGCCAGGTTGGCGACGGCCAGCGCGGCGACCCCCAGGTGCAGGCCGTCGCGCCAGGCGGGCCCTGCCGCCGCGTGCTCGACGCGGGTGCGCAGCCCGCCCGTCAGCAGCCCCAGGGCCTCCCTGACCTCGGGCGTGTGCCGCCCCGGCTCGGCCGTGTCGAGCAGGATGTCGATGAGCTCGTCGCCGTGCGCCTTGCGGTAGCCCGCGGGATAGGCCAGGAGGAACCTGCGGTAACGCCGCTCAAGCCGCGTCACGCGAGGGCCTCGCGGTTGAGGACCAGGGCCGCCGCCTCGTTCATGCGCCTGGCCTCGCTCCTGACGATCGCCGTCCCTTCGTCGGAGATCCGGAAGTAGCGGCGGACCCGGCCGTTGACCGTCTCCTCACGGTCGACGGTGAGCACCCCGCGCGCGGCGAGGCGTTCGAGGATGGCGTAGAGGGTGCCGACCGTCGGCCGGACCCGGCCCGCCGACAACTCGCCGATCCGCTTGAGGATCGCGTGGCCGTGCAGCGGACCGTCGAGCAGCGCGGCGAGCACGAAGTACATCGGCTCGCTCACTTCTGATGATCTTCTTGGCACAGCCGGAAACATACTCTGTTGAACGGAGTATCGCAACCGGCGGGCGGACCGTCGCCCGCCCGCTCGGGCTCACCGAGCGGCTACGCGCTCGCCACCATCAAGCAGACCGGCCCTCAGGCGGGAACCCTCGGAGAGGGAGCCTGCCTCGATGACGCCGGACGGGCGGCGACGGGCGGCGACGGCGGGATGTTGTGCGTGACGCCGAAGGTGTTGTCAGGGTCGTACAGGCGCTTGAGGGCGCTCAGCCGCCGGTGGTCGGCGGCGGTGTAGGCGTCCGCGGTCCGGGCCGGGTCGTGCAGGAAGTTCAGGAACGCCCCACCGCCGGTGTGCGCGCGCAGGGCGTCAGCCAGGGCCGGAGAACCGGCGTCGGCGATCACCGACAGGCGGGTGGCGCGGTGGCCGACCGGCCCGGCGCCGGGGCCGGGGCGGCCCATGGCGCCGCCCCAGTGCCGGATCTCCACGGCCGGTCCGTCGTACGGCTCGGCGAAGCGTATGATCGCCGCGATCGCCGGGTCCGGCAGCTCCTTCAGGAGTTCGACCTGGCCGGGGGCGATGCCCCCCATGGAGGCCCCGGCGTACGGCGTGGTGCGGAAGTCCTCGACGAGCGCCGGGCCCGCGGCTCGCCGCAGTGGCCTCAGCAGCCGCCGACCCTCGTCGGCGCTCCCCGCGTACAGCGCCTTGAGCCGCAGGACGCGTCGGCCGCGCACGGCCGGGGGCACCTCCGGGGCGTCGGGCATCGAGGTCAGTGACAGTGCGGTGCTGAGCTCGTCGGGCAGCCCGGTGATCCAGTCCCGGTAGAAGGCCACGATCTCTCCGGCGCGTTCGACCGGGAAACAGGCGGTGCCGGTGAAGACCTGGGCCACCGGGTGCAGCCGGAACTCCAGCGAGGTGACCACGCCGAAGTTGCCGCCTCCGCCGCGCAGCGCCCAGTACAGGTCGGGGTGGCTGTCGGGAGCGGCGGTCACGAGCCGCCCGTCGGCCGTGACGACCTGGGCGCGCAGCACGCTGTCGGCGGCGAAGCCGTACGCGCGGGAGAGCCAGCCCAGCCCTCCGCCGAGGGTGTACCCGGTCACGCCGACACCGGCGTGCGAGCCCGACACGGGGGCCAGCCCGAACGGCTCGGCGGCCGTCGTGACCTGGCCCCATCGGGCGCCGGGGCCGACGCGGGCGACGCGCCGGCGCGGATCGAGGAGTACGCCGCCCATGGAGGACGTCCTCAGCAACAGGCCGCCGTCGCAGGGCGCGTGGGTGCCGTGCCCGGTCGCCTGCACGGCCAGTGCCAGCCCGGCGTCCCGAGCCGCCGCGACCGCCGCTCGTACGTCCTCGGCGCCGGTCGCCTCGGCGACCAGCGCGGGCCGCTGGTCGATCGGCGTGAACAGCGGGCGCCGGTGCTCTTCGTATCCGGCTTCGCCGGGCAGGTGCACGGCACCGGCGAAGCCCGCGCGCAGACGGCGTACGAGGGTGGAGGTGTTCCTCGATCCGGTCAGGATCATGATGACCGCTTCCTTCTGGGGGTTCGCCGGTCCCGCGATGAACTGGGCGGAGGGCTCGGAGAGGTACGTCTCGGGGGCGGGTGAGGACGACGGTGCCGTCCGGCACGCCGCGTCCTCCAGCAGCGCGACGGAGGAGTCATGCTGCTCGGACAGGGGGTGGCGGGCCGCCGGGAGATCGCCGTCGAGGCCGGGGCGTCGGCGGCCAGCTCGCGCGAGCGGGACGACGCCTTCTCGGCTCGGCGTCTTGCGGGTGGGTCACCAGGGGACCGGACCCGGGCCGCTCCTCTGTGTTTCGCTCATGCCAGAGATGATTACACGTCTGATAGTAAGGCGTCAAACTATACGGCGATGCTTGTATTTGACCTCGAACTACCAGGAGGGTACGACGATTTGGACCACCTCGGCGGCGAGTGCGCGGTGACGCGTGGCGAGTCACTCTCTTCCCGGAACCGGGGCGGGGAGAGGCGCCGCGACCCGCTCACGCATCGTCGAAGCCTCGCCGGGGCCGCCGCGGACGAGATCAGGGAACGCGGCACGTCACCACGCTCGACGACGTGGTCAGGCGCGGCGGCACCGGCGCCCGGAGGCCGGGAACGGCTCCCGCTCGCGGTCGCCGAACCCGAGGCCGTACCCGGTGCGACCGCTTTATTCGATGATCGCGGTGACTTCGGCCTCGATGAGGATGCCGGGCTCGAAAAGCACGTCCACCCCGATCAGCGCGGCCGGTGGCGTGGCGATGTCGAACTCGCGGGCCGCCTGTTCGACGCCCGCGTTGAAGGCGTCGTACATCTCCCTCTTCCAGCCCGCGGCGTACCACGTGACGCGGACGACGTCGTGGAACGTCGCTCCGGCCGCGTCCAGCGCCTTGGCGACGTTGCGGTAGACCTGGGCGACCTGCCCGGCGAGGTCGCCCGGTGCCACGAGCTCGCCGTTCTCGTCCCAGGCGACCTGTCCCGCGACGTGGACCTGCCTGCTCCCCCGCGCCACCGCGACGTGGTGGTAGAGCGGGACCTGGACATGCCCGTCGGGGTTGATGAGCGAAACAGCCATGAGATCTCCTGGTCGGCTATGTGATCGGGGCGCCGCAGGGCCCCAATACTCTCTTGTGGTTACTCGGAAACCATAGGAGAGTGTTCACTGACGTGGAAGAACGCACTTTTTAGAGACTGGGGAACCTTATGGTGACCAAGCAGTTCGCAGGCACGGCCGACGAGGCGGACCTGAGGCGCGAGGACTCCCTGGCGCGGGAGATCTTCTCGGATGTCGCCAACAAGTGGGCGCTGCTCATCATCGAGGCTCTCGGTGAGCGCACCCTCCGCTTCAGCGAACTGCGCGACGAGGTCGAGGGCATCAGCCACAAGATGCTCACCCAGAACCTGCGCATGCTGGAGCGCAACGGCCTGGCCGTGCGGAAGGTGTATCCCACCGTGCCGCCGCGAGTCGAGTACACCCTCACCGAGCCGGGCCAGGCCCTGCGCGCGACGGTTGATCTCATCTGCGGCTGGACCCACCGGTACTTCGGCCACATCGAGACCGCCCGCAGGCGCTTCGACGCCTGAGAGGTGCCTTGGATCCGGTTCAGTAAAGGCTCGTTCCGATTCCGCATCGATCGATACGGAAGTGGAGGGCGGCCTGTTCTGCATCGATCGTTGCGGAAGAGCTAAACTGCGGGGGTGGAGACCAGACAGCGCCGCCCGACCGGCCGACCGCGGGGATTCGACGCCGACGAGGCGCTTGAACGCGCCCTGCTGGTGTTCTGGGAGCAGGGGTACGAGGGGGCCAGCCTGGCCAGCCTGACCGGCGCGATGGGCATCTCCACCACCAGCATGTACACCGCCTTCGGCAACAAGGAGGAGCTCTTCCGCAAGGCCCTGGAGCGCTACACCGAAGGCCCGAGCGCCTACCTGGACCGAGCCCTGGACGAGCCGACCGCCCTCGGCGTCGTCACCGCGATCTTCGCGGGCACCGTCCGGACCACCACCCGCCCGACCGGTCCCAACGGGTGCCTGGGCGTCCAGGGCGCCCTGGCCACCGGCGACTCCAGCCGCGGGGCCCGCGACCTCCTCGTCACGTGGCGCGACAGCGGCTACTGCCGCATCCGGGAACGGTTCGAACGAGCCGTCGACGACGGCGACCTGCCGCCGGAGGCCGACCCGGCACTGCTCGCCCGCTACGTCACCGCCCTGGCCTACGGCATCGCCGTACAGGCCGCCGGTGGCGTCGGCCGCGACGAACTCCAGGACGTGGCCGACGCCGCCCTGCGCGGCTGGCCGCCCTGCTGAGAACCGCGGCCTCGCCGACCCGGGGTCCCGTGGTTCTCAGGAAACGTCGGACTGATATGCCTGACCTGCGGTTATTCTGATCTCCTCAGTTGCACGCATGAAGGGGTGTCGCCGCCGGGGACGTCGTCCCGCGAGTGATCCTCAAAAAATAAATCGAGGGGTGCCCGGCCCGGAGCACGTCCCCTGGATCGACCCGGCCTGACGAACGGCCTGGCGTCAGCGGCTCCACCGATCAGAAATCCTCCGCCACGTCGTCAGTTCTGGTAGCCCCTCGCACCGGTGGAAGGATTGACGACCATGACCGACGCTAGATCACTGGGCGACGACGAGGCCACGTTCATCGCGGCGGTCCGCTCGGACGACAAGGCGAGATTCGCGCTCCTCACGGAGCGTCACCGCCGTGAGCTGCAGGTGCACTGCTACCGGATGCTCGCGAACTACGAGGACGCCCAGGACATGACGCAGGAGACGTTCCTGCGAGCGTGGAACAAGCGGGAGTCGTTCAAGGGCCACGCCGCGCTGCGGACCTGGCTGTACCGGATCGCGACGAACGCCTGCCTCGACTTCCTGGACAAGCGCAACGACCGCACACCCGTGTCATCCGAGCTGCCGGACCCCGGCTCCGAGATGCTGTACCTGCAGCCGTACCCGGACCGGATGCTCCCGGAGGACCCGCAGGAATCGGTGGTGGCGCGGGAGACGATCGAGCTGGCGTTCATCGTCGCCGTCCAGCACCTGCCGCCGCGGCAGCGGGCGGTGTTCATCGTGCGCGACGTCCTCGGCTGGCCCGCGTCGAAGGCCGCCGACACCCTTGAGCTGACCGTCGCATCGGTGACCAGCGCACTGCAGCGGGCGCGCGTGACGATGCGCGAGCAGCTGCCCGACCGCCGCCTCGACTGGCGGAGCCCCGCCACCCACGAGCTGTCGAATGACGAGCGCGACGTGGTGAAGTCGTACATCGACGCCCACGAGCGCAACGACCTCGACGGGCTGACGGCCTTGCTGCGCGACGACCTGCGCTTCGCGATGCTGCCCGAGTCGGGCACCTTGGTCGTGACGGCCAAGGACGCGGTGGACGGCTGGGTCTCCGGCGGGCTCTTCCAGCACGGTCACGACGACTGGCGCTGTACCACCACGACGGTCAACCGCATGCCCGCCGCCGCGCTGTACCTCCGCACCCCCGGCGACCCGGAATACCGTTTGTTCGCCATCGCGGTCCTGCGCATCGTCGACGGGAAGATCGCCGAGCTCACCGGATTCGACGCCGCCGACAAGCCATGGCTGGGCCTGCCCGCGACGCTGTGATCAGACAGGTCCCCGTCGTCGACGAATCCAGCGTACGGGCCGCCGTCACCGAGGTCACCGCGGAATGAGCACCCCGGCCAGCTGAGCACCACCGCCCCGCCGGCGTCACCGGCGGGGCGTCCTCATGCCCCGAAGAACATCGTCATGATCAACGACGCCGTCGTCCTCGTCTCCGGCGAGCCGGTCAACAGCTCACCCGGAACGCGAGGAAGGTTCCCTCACAGCCGAGGGTCATGGTGAGCACACCGGGAAGGATCTCGGCCCGTGCTCATCGCCTCCTCTCGTATCGAGTCAGCAGCACGCCGCCGGGAAACGTCCGCGTCTCCACCAGGGTCAGGTTCACCCAGCTGTCCAGCGCCGTGAAGAACGGCGTGCCGCCGCCCACCAGGACCGGGTAGGTGACCAGCACGTACTCGTCGATCAGCCCGGCCCGCATGGCCGCCGAGGCGAGGGTGGCACCGCAGATGTCCATGAAGCCGCCGTCCTCGGCCTTGAGCCTGGTGATCTCGGTGACCGCGTCGCCGGTGACCAGGCGGGTGTTCCAGTCGACCTTGTCGATCGTCGAGGAGAACACCACCTTCGGCATGTCCCGCCAGCGGCGGGAGAACTCGATCTCCGCCGGGGTGGCGCCGGGCCGCTGGTCGGCGGTCGGCCAGGAGGAGCTCATCGCCTCCCACAGTTTGCGCCCGTACAGCGCCAGGCCGGTCGCCCCCACCCGGTCGGACCACCACTGGAACAGCTCGTCGCTCGACGACGAGTCCGGCCCCTCTCCCCCGCTCCAGCCGAGGTCGTCGCCGGGCGCGGCGATGTAGCCGTCCAGGGTCACATTCATGCCGAAGATCAGTTTCCGCATCGTGCCAGCCTCTCGTGAGTCGATCTCACACGTACAGACGGTCGCGGCGCGGAAACCTCATCGGTGCGCGATCCGCGCGCCGCGGGCCGTGGCGTTCGCATGACGGCCGGTCGCGGTCGCCCGTCTCCACACCTTTCTGAAGTGATCGATGCGGAACGTGCTACGGTGGACTTCCGCATCGATCGATGCGGAAGTCGGCGCGGGTCGGCTCCCGCGGGCGCCGGGATCGCCTCACCCGGTGCCGTACGACTGCCATACAGAAAGGGGCATCTGGTGTCCGACAGTGATCTGCGCGGGTTCTACCTGCGCTACATCGGTGAGCTCAACGCCCACAGGTTCGACCGGATGGACGAGTTCATCGACGACCGGACCACGTTGAACGGCGAGCCCGCCACCCGGGACGACCTCATCACCGTGCAGAAGGCCGACGTGGACGCGGTCCCGGACCTGCGCTGGGAGCTTCAGGAACTGCTCCTCGACGGTGACCGCCTGGCCGCGCGGCTGGTCAACACGGGTACGCCGGTGAAGGAGTGGCTCGGCGTGAAACCCACCGGCGCCTCGTTCGAGATCACCGAGTACGCCATCTACCAGGTGCGCGACGGGCGGTTCGTGCACATGACGGCCCTGCACGACGCCGGTGAGCTACTCCGGCAGCTTGCCGGCTGACTCTTCGGCGCTGGCGACGTGGAGACACCCAACACTTCGAGAGGAAACGACGCATGACCGTCACACTGATCACCGGGGCCAACAAGGGCATCGGTTTCGAGACCGCCAGACAACTTCTGGAACTGGGGCACATCGTCTACCTCGGTGCGCGCGACATCGAGCGGGGCGAGAAGGCCGCGGCCGCCCTCGGCGCACGGTTCGTGCGGCTCGACGTGACCGACGACGCCTCGGTGGGCGACGCGCTGGCGACGATCGGGGCGGCCGAGGGACAGCTCGACGTCCTGGTGCACAACGCGGGCATCCTCGGGAACGAACCCCTCGACGGTCCCACGGCCCTGCGGGTCTTCGACACCAACGCGGTGGGAATCGTACGCGTCACGGAGGCGGCGCTCCCCCTGCTGCGCAAGTCCTCGAACCCCACCGTGGTCACGGTATCGAGCAGCGCCGGATCGTTCTGGGCGGTGAACAACCCCGACAGGCCCGAGTTCAACCTGCCGCTGGCGCTCTACTCCGCGTCCAAGGCGGCGGCGACCATGCTGACGGTGCAGTACGCCAAGTCCCAGCCCGGTATCAAGTTCAACGCGCTGGAGCCCGGCACCACGGCCACCGACATGACCGCGGCCTTCGGGATCGGAAGATCGCCGGAGGAGAGCGCCAGGGCCGTCGTACGCCTGGCGACTCTCGACGTGGACGGCCCGACGGGCACCTTCCAGGACGAGACCGGGGAACTGCCCTGGTAACCGGACCCGGCCCTGACCGGACAGCGGCTCGGCCACCGTCGGCGGCCGGTGACGCGGTCACGCGCGGAGCCGGGCGTTGTTCGACCGCGGACTCGGCATGGCCGGTACCCCGCACCCCGCCTTGATCGATACGGTCAGGACGGCTAGCGTGATCGCCGTGTTTGCGGGGAAGCGGGGAGGCGGGGCGATCGCGTCACGCGGGAGGGGCCCCGGCCACGATGAGCCGCTCGACCATGCCGCCACGGAGTTTGGGGCCGACTGACGATGAGTGCTGAAGAGGATTTCAGGCAGGTCGGCGCCGAGCTGGCCGACCTGGGGGTGGGGGTCTCCTCGATGATGGGGAATCCCGCGCTGAAAGACCGGGCGGGGAAGGTGTTCGCGAGCCTGCGACGTGACGGCGCGATGGTGTTCCGGCTGGTCAGGGACACCCCCGAACACGCGGTCGCGCTCCAGCTGGCCGGGGCGTCCCTGTTCGACCCCTCGGGGCGGGGCAGGGTGATGAAGGACTGGGTGGTCGTGCCCCACTCCGCGGTCGAGAAATGGACGGATCTGGCCGAGGCCGCCCTCAGCCGCCCCCGCTGACCCCTGGCATCCCGTACGCGCGGGAAGGAGACGCCGCTGCCCGTACGGTAGCCCCGCTCGACACTCGACATCCCGTACGCGCGGGAAGGAGACGACGGTGACCTGGAGCACCCGCGAACTCGCGCAACTCGCCGGTACGACGGTGAACACCATCCGGCACTACCACCGGCTCGGCCTGCTAGAGGAGCCGGAACGCCGATACAACGGCTACAAACAGTACGGCGTGCGGGAGCTCGTACGCCTGCTGCGCATCCGGCGCCTCACCGAGCTGGGAGTGCCGCTCTCCCGGATCGGCGAGATCGGCGCGGACGCGGGCGGGGACGTCACCACCGAAGCCCTGCGCCAGGTCGACGCCGAACTCGCGGCCGACATCGAGCGTCTGCAGCGCGCCCGGTCCGACATCGCGACCATCCTGCGCGACAGCGCGCCGGCCGACACCCCCGCGGGGTTCGAGTCCGTCGCCGCGCGCCTGTCCGGCTCCGACAGGTCGATCATCCACATCTACCGGCAGCTGTACGACGAGGACGCGATGGCGGATCTGCGGCACATGGTGGAGGCCGACACCGACCCCATCGGCGACGACATCGACTCCCTGCCCCCCGACGCGGACGAGGCGACCAGGCGGCGCCTCGCCGAGAAGCTCGCGCCGACCCTCGCCCAGCACCTCGTCGACTACCCCTGGCTGAGCGACCCGGCGACGCATCTGTCGAAGAGCGAGCACGTCACGCGGCAGACCTTCCTCGACGCGGTGGCCGAGCTCTACAACACCGCCCAGATCGACGTGCTGCACCGCGCGAGCGTTCTCGCCCACGAACAACTGCGCGTCGCGCGCGAGGCGGACGACGACCGCGTTTGACCCTGTTCCCGGAACACGGTTTCTCCTTGGGGGCACGTCGAGACAGTCCTCGGCCTTCGTGGTCCATGCTCACGGCCGCGATGGCCTGAGCCACCCGTACCCCGCCCCTCCCTCGAAAGGCAGGACCGATGGCCGAGCACCCCGGAGAACCCGTGACCGGCGACAGGACCGAGGCCGAACCGCTCGGGGCACCGACCCTGGCGGAGGATCTCCTGCTGCTTTTGTTCCAGCCGGACGCCGGGTCGCGGGGCACCGGGATCATCGCGGGCGAGAACACGCTCTTCTACATCCTCGCGGGAGCGGTGCTCGCCGATCTCGGGCTCGGCGGGCATGTGCGTACCGTTCCCGGCCGGGGCGGATCGACGCGGGTGGAGGCCGTCGCGGACCACCCGCCGTCGGACGGCATCCTGCGATCCGCGTGGGACTACCTCGCGGAAAAACCCCGGGGTGTCCAGACGGCGCTCGCCGCGATCGGGCCGACCCTGCGGGGCCCGCTGCTCGACCGGCTCGTCGAACGCGGCGACATCCGGCGCGCGAGCCGCAGGACGCTCGGCCTGTTCGACACGAAGGTCCTTGAGGACGGCGGAACCGGTCGCCGGGCACGCCTCCTCTCCGACGTACGGGACGTCCTCGTCGACGGCGCGGAACCCCGGCGCCGGGTCGCCGCCCTCGGGGCGCTGCTCTCGGGAAGCGGGACCCTGCCCCAGTTCCATCGCGAGATCCCCTGGACCTCTCCGGTGATCACCCGCGCCAAGCAGCTTGAGCAGGGCAACTGGGGAGCCGGGGCCGCCGCAGAGGCGGTCGCGCGCACCGTCACCGCGACCATCGTCGGCAACGTCATCGTCGCGGCGGCCGTCCTCCCGAGTGGTGACTGATGGGCACCTACGCGGTGACGGGTTCGGCGTCGGGGATGGGCGCCGCGGTGGCCGAGCGGCTGCGCGCCGCCGGGCATTCCGTGATCGGCGTGGATCTGCGTGACGTCGACGTCGTCGCCGACCTCGCGACCCCCGAAGGCCGCTCGGCGGCGGCCGCCGGGATACTCGACCGGTCCGGTGGCGTACTCGACGGCGCGGTCGCCGCCGCCGGGATCGGGCCCCTGCCCGGCCCCGGCCGCGTACGGAGGATCGCGCAGACCAACTACCTGGGCTCGGTCGAGCCGCTGACCGCCCTGCGGCCCGCGCTCGCGGCGAGCGGCGACGCCCGTGCCGTGGTGTTCGGCAGCAACTCGCCGACCGTCATGCCCGCGGTGCCCCGGCACGTGTTCCGCGCCATCCGCGCGGGCAACATCGACCGGGCGGTGCGAAGGGCGCGGATGTACGGGCGGGCCGCCCCCAACTTCGCCTACGCGGCGTCGAAGCTCGCGGTGACCGACTGGGCGCGGCGGGCGGCGGTGACCCCGGCGTGGGCCGGGGCCGGGATCAGGCTCAACGTGATCGCCCCGGGACCGGTGAAGACTCCTATCCTCGACGAGGAACTGGCGGACCCGCTCGCGGCCAGGGCGTTCCACTCGTTTCCCAACCCGGTCGGCGAGGTGGGCGACCCCGGGCACCTCGCCGACTGGGTGATCATGATGCTCTCGCCCGCGGCGGCGTTCATGAGCGGCAGCGTCATCGTCGTCGACGGCGGTGCCGAGGCGTGGTTCCGGGCCGGTGACTGGCCCCGGCCCGTCGCCCTCCGGCGGCTCCCCCGCTACCTGTGGCGCTGGCGAGCCTTCTCCCGGTTTTCGTCCGACCCGTCCGAACCGGTGTGACGGCTGCGGCGACCGGACAGCCCCTGCGTGCCGCTCTTCGTCGTGGCTCACGCGGGTTCTCCGGCCTGCCGCAGGGTCAGCGCCCACTGCTCGCGGCGGGTGTCGGGGTCGATGAGGGCGCAGTCGCCGCATTTGCCGCCTTCGGGCAGGCGGTAGTACAGGCAGCAGCTGCGCCGGACGAAGAACGGTTGTCCGGGGGCGGGTTCGACCAGGTCGCCGCTGCCCCGGAGGACTCCCGTGGTGAGCAGTTCGCGGCCGAGCGCGACGGCTCGCGCGGTGAGTTCGGGGCGTTGGCGGGCGACGGTCCGGATGGTTCCGGCCAGGGCGGAGGCGGCGTTGCCCCACAGCAGGCCGGGGGCGATCTTCACGATCTCCTGTACGGTCCGCGCGAGCGGCTCCAGCAGCTCGGTCAGGACGGTGCGGTGCAGCGGTTCGGCGATCCGGGCGGGGTCGAGGACCTGCCAGCCGGTCGGGCGTTCGGCCCGCAGTGGCAGCGGCCCGCTGGGCGCCGCCCGCCAGTGGACGCGGGCGGGGTCCAGGTCCAGGAGCAGGTCGTGCGTCACCGCCGCGCCGATGACCGGTGACCACAGCCGGGCCGCCAGGCCCTGGAACAGGATGGAGGCCGCGATCCGAAGCTCGTCGGTTCCCAGGCGTCCGGCGACGTCGGTGATCCGCTCCCGCAGGGGTCCGGGGCCGGTCAGCAGGTCGGTGAGCGGCCGCCAGCCCTCCTCGGCGGGGCCGATCCCGAGGTCGAAGTAGCCGCTGATCGTGGAGACGTCGGCGACCGCCGCCGACACCGCCGACGGTGCGGCGGGCGGCAGTCCGGGCCGGGGTCCAGGCATGGCGAGCACCGTTCCTCTCTTGGGGAGATCCGCCCCAACTTCCGCGAGGTGGCGACCGCGTGAGTCTCCTGGCTCTCGGGTCAACGCTCCTCCCGGCCTTCCCACCCGTTGTCCCGGGCAGTGGCTTCGTCGGGGTTCGCTCGCCGATCACAGTGGCGGGACCGCGCCGGATTCACACCGGCTTCCTCGTTCCGCGCTCGCCTACGCCGACCATGCTCGCACACCACCCATCAACGACAAAGCGCGCACCACCCGGTGCGCTTCCCGCGTTCGAAGGGGTGACCCGGCCGTGTGGCCGGGCCACCCCTTCGGGGCGTACGGACGTCAGGCGGCCCGTACGGCGGGCGCCGGGGCGGCGGCCTCGTGGGCGCTACGGGCCTTGCCGGTCTCGCGGAGGGTCAGCAGGCCGGTGACCGCGACCAGCGCCGAGGTCAGGCCGTGGATACCGAACGCGGCGGCCGTGGAGCCCTGGTGGGCCAGTACGTTGACCATGTCGCCGAGCGGGGTGACGGCCTCCACCAGCAGGACCCAGCCCAGGGCCCGGCGGTGGCCCGTCAGCAGCAGGACGCCTATGACCAGGCCCGACACGATGTCGCGGATGCCCTTCAGTACCAGGAAGCCGTCGCCGTCGCCGGAGGGCCAGCTCGGCAGGCCGAAGTCCGGGGCGGACGTCTCGGGGGTCAGGACGTAGGACACCCCGATGTAGAGGATGAACAGGGCACCGGCGGTGGCCAGGGCGGTGTTGACGTTCTTCAGCGACATGATTCTCCTTGTGACGTTCAGAGCGGGGCGGGGCGGGGTTCAGCCGCGGACGCGGCGGATGCGGCGGGCGTAGCGGGGGCGGCCGATGACGTGCCAGATGACGCGGACCGGGGCGGGGAGGCCCCTGAGGACGACGGCGCGCTCGGCCGGGTTCGCGTCTTCCAGGACGGCGCCGAAGAGCGTGAGCAGGGTGAGCTTGGGGGTGTTGTGCACCAGGTGGTCGCCCAGGGAGGCCCACTCCCGCTCGGTGAGGTGCTCGGCCGCGAGCGGGAGCAGGGTGGCCTCCTCGTCGTCGAGGTGTTCCAGCAGGACCGCGCGGTGCTCGACGAGGGCGGCCACGAGGATGTCGCGTTCGTCGGCGCCCGCGGTGGCCTCCCAGGCGGGGACCACGGCGTCCAGCCTGGCCAGGGTGGCCGCGACGCGTTCGTGCTGGGCCTCCATGCGCAGGACGATGTCGGCCTTCAGGTCCACCCGGGAGAGAAGCGGCGGCCACAGCAGCTCGTCCTCGCCCTCGTGGTGGTTGTGCAGGCCCAGCCGGTAGTCGCGGAAGTGACCGGAGATCACTTTGGCGCGGGCGGTGTCGCCCGGGGTGACGGCCGCGACGAGCTCCACCAGCAGCCGTGACTCACGCCGGAAGACGCGGTGGACGATCTCCATCTCCTGGGTGTTGACGCTCATCTGTTCCCGCCCTTCATCGGTTGTGACGTGTTCAGGCTGCTCCCGGGTATTTGGAGGGGGTTTGGAAGTGGTTTGGAGCGGGCCACGTACGATGTGCGGATCATGGGTTTCATTCGGGTGCTGGGCTCGTTCGCGATCGAGGTGAACGGTGAGGCCGTCCACCTCGGCGGGCCGCGACAGCGAGGCGTGCTGGCGTTGCTGGTGGCGGCGCGCGGGCAGGTCGTGCCGGTCGACCGGATGATCGAGGACCTGTGGCGCGGGGAGCCGCCCGCGCGGGCGCTGATGTCCCTGCAGGTGTACGTGTCCAACCTGCGGCGGCTGCTGGAGCCGGGGCGCCCGCCGCGCACGCCGGCCCGGCTGCTGGTGAGCGCGTCGCCCGGCTACGCGCTGCGGCTGCCGCCGGAGTCGGTGGACGCGTGGCGGTTCGAGGACCTGCTCGGCCAGGCCCGTACGGCCACCGACCCGCGCGCCGCACGGGCACGGCTCGCCGAGGCGCTGGGGCTGTGGCGGGGACCGGCGTTCGCCGAGGTCGCCGACGAACCGTGGGCCGCCACCGAGACGGCCCGGCTGAACGAGCTGCGCCTGGTCGCCACCGAGCTGCACGTCGCGGCGGGCCTGCGATCCGGCGACCCCGCCTCGGTGGTTCCCGAGGCCGGGCGGCTCACCCGCGACGAGCCCCTCCGCGAGGAGGGCTGGCGGCTGCACGCCCTGGCGCTGTGGAGCAGTGGCCGCCAGGCCGACGCGCTGGCGACGCTCCGCCGCGCCCGCGGCGTCTTCGCCGAGGAGCTCGGGCTCGACCCCGGCCCGGAGCTGACGGCGTTGGAGGAGGCGATCCTCACCCGGCGTACGGACGTCCTGCGCGCGGCCGTACCCCCGCCTCCGCAGACCGCCCCGCCACCACAGACCGACCCACCGCCGCGGACGGCCCCTCTCCGGGAGACGGCTTCGTTCGTCGGACGCGAGGCGGAGCTGTCGGCACTGGTCACGGCCGCCGCCGAGGCCACCGCCGACGGGACCCGCGTCGCCCTTGTCACCGGCGAGGCCGGGCTCGGCAAGTCGACGCTCCTGGAACACCTCGGCAGGCGGCTCGAACGTGACGGATGGCTGGTCGCCGCCGGTCACTGCCCCGAGGTCGACAGCGCGCCGCCCGCGTGGGCCTGGACCGAGGCGCTGAGGGCCGTCGCCGCGACCGCGTCCCCGGGCGGGTTCGCGGACGACCTCGCGCCGTTGCTCACCGACACCGGGCCGGTGCACGCCGACGCCACCGCGGGACGGTTCCGCCTGCGCCAGGCCGTGTGGAAATGGCTCGCGACGGTCGCCGCGGAGCGCCCGGTCGCCGTCGTACTGGACGACCTGCACTGGGCGGACGCCGCCACGCTGGAGCTGCTCGGCGGCGGCCTCGGCACGCGGGCCCCCATCCTGGTCGTCGCGGCCTACCGTGCGGACGAGGGCGGTCACCTCACGGAAACGCTGGCCTTTCTCGCGCGTGCCACGCCTCTCCGGCTCGCCCTGCGCGGCCTGGACGACGCGGCCGTCGCGCGGCTCGTACGCGACGAGTGCGAGGCCGACGACGAGACCGTCGCCGGAATCGCCGAGCGCACCGGCGGCAACCCGTTCTATGTGCGGGAGAGCGCGCGGCTGCTGAACGGGGAGGGCGCGCTGGTCGCCCTCTCCGAGGTCCCGGAGGGCGTACGGGACGTGCTGCGGCGCCGCCTCGCGCGGCTGCCAGAGGGAGGCGTGGCCGTGCTGCGGCTGGCCGCGGTCGCGGGCCGGGAGAGCTCGGTGGACGTGCTGGTGAACGCCGCCGAAACCGACGAGGACGGCGTATTGGACGCGCTGGACGCGGGCGTGATCGCCGGGCTGCTGAGCGAGCCGGGACCCGGACGGGTGCGGTTCGTCCACGCCCTCGTCCGCGACACGCTCGTCGCCGACGTCAGCCGCCTGCGGGCGACCCGCATGCACGCCCGCGTCGCCGCCGCGCTGGAAGGCACCGGTGACGTCACGGCGCTCGCCTACCACTACGCGCGGGCCGGGTCCCCCAGGGCCGTCGGCTACTGCGTCCGGGCCGCGGAACTGGCCGAGGCGCGCTACGCCCACGACGTCGCGGCCGACCTCCTCGCCGACGCGGTCGCGAACTCGACCGGCCCGGAGGAGCGCGTCGACCTGCACGGCAGGCTGCTCAGGGCGCAGATCCGGGCCGGTGCCGTGGCCGCCGCCCGGGAGACCCGGCGGCAGGCCGTCGAGTACGCCGAGTCCCTGGGACGCGACGACCTGATGATCGCCGCGTTCACCGCGTGGACCGAGCCGACACCGTGGCAGTCGCGCTCGTACGGCACGGTGGACCGGCCCGTCGTCGACCGGCTGAGCCGCCTGCTCAAGCGCGCCGACCTGGCTCCGGAGGTACGAGGACGCCTCCTCATCGCCTACGCCGACGAGCTGGTCGGCGAGGACGACCCCACCGTCCCGGCGGCGGCCCGCGAGGCGCTCGGCCTCGCCACCGGTCCCCGCCTGCGCGCGGCGGCGCTCCAGCTCCTGACCCGCGGCCACGGCGGGCTGCCCGGACGCGAGGAGCTCTGCCGCGAGCTGGTGGCGATCGGCGCCGAGCACGACCTGCCCGTCTACCGCGTCACCGGGCTGCTCAACCACGCCGCCGTCGCCGCCGGGTCCAACGACCCGGCCACCATGCGCCGGGTGACCGCCGAGGCCCTCGACCTCGCACGCGCCTACCGGATGCCCGAGGCGATCGGCGTCGCCGAGGTGACGCTGGCGACCCTGGCCCTCGTCGAAGGCAGGTTCGCCGACGCCGAACGGCTCTACACCGAGGCCGCCGACGGCATGCGGCGCGCCGGATCCCCGCACGCCTCCGGCTCCCTCGGCCTCGCGCTGGCCGCGATCCGGGTGAACGACGGCACGCTCGGCGAACACCTCGACGAGGTGCGCGCCCTCCACCAGGCGTTCGGCCCGATCGCCTCCGACCTGCTCGCCCTCGCCCTGCACGCCAACGGCCTGGTCGCCGAGGCCCGGCGGGTACGCACGTCGGATCCGATCCGGCCCGACTACTTCTTCACCTTCCTCACGACCTGCCGCGCGATGGCCGCCGTCGCCCTGGACGACCGCGCCGAGGCCGAGGAGATCTACGCGGCGCTGCTTCCCCACCGTGACGGCCCTCCCGCGGGTGCCACGAGCCTGACGGTGGCGCTGCGCCCGGTCGCCCACACCCTCGGGGAGCTGGCCGTCCTCCTCGGCCGCGACCACGAGGCCGCCGCCCACTTCGCCCGGGCCGCCGTCATCGCCGACCGGTGGAACGCGCCCCACTGGGCCGCCGAGGCCCGGTCGCGAACGACCGCCTAGCCCCGGCGGGCCGCCGGGCCAGCCGGTCGGGGTCGGACAGGATGTCGATCGTGGCGATCGGCCAGGTCTGCTTCTTCCTTCCGCTGGCCCTCGTCGGCAAGCCGCTGCCGGGGGTGTCCCCGGCGGAGCAGTGGAGGGAGTCTCGCCCCGGCGACCAGCCGCGACGGTGAGGGGTCGCCCGGCCCGCCGCCGGACGGGCCCGCGGGTCGTTCAGGGCCTGCGGCCGTGGAAGGTTCGGCGCAGGTCGCTCACCCAGGCGTCCGGGTTCTCCCAGGGGATGAAGTGGCCGCCGTGGTCGTGGGCGTTGACGTTGACGTGGTTGAACCAACCGGCCTGCGGGCCGTTCTTGAACGCCCGGACGCGCTCGTCGGCGGTGTGGACGCCGGGCGGGTTCTCGTACGTGACGAAGGTGAGGCCGACCGGGGCCTGCACCACCGGGGTGCGGTCGTGGGCGGGGGTCCAGGGGTAGCGGTTGGCGTTGGCGTAGTAACGCATCGACGTGGCGATGGAGTTGTTCGCCCAGTAGATCGTGGCGTGGGTGAGCAGGTCGTCCCTGGTGAAGACGGACTCGACGTCGCCGCCGTTGTCGCTCCAGGCGTTCCATCGCTCCAGCAGCCAGGCGAGCAGCCCGGCGGGTGAGTCGCTCAGCCCGTGGGCCAGGGTGGCGCCGTCGAGCATGTGCACGGCGAGGTGGGACGCCGAGCGGTGGTCCAGCTCGATGACGCGGGCGCGGACGTCGGCGGGCTGGTCGTCGGTGAGGGGCCGGTTCCTGGCGAGGTCCCAGGCGCGGGGGCCGGTGAAGAAGTCGAGCGGCAGCCCGGAGCCGATGTGGATGCCGTACAGCTCGTCGGCGTACTTGTGGCCGAGCTGGCTGGAGACGATCCCGCCGATGTCGCAGCCCCCGGCGGCGTACTTCTCGTATCCCAGGGTCTCGGTCATCAGGGTGTGCCAGAGGTCGGAGACCTTCCAGAAGTTGACGTCAGGGAAGCCGGTGAGCGGGCCGGGGAAACCGAAGCCGGGCAGGGACGGCACGATGACGTCGAACGCGTCGGCGGGGTCGCCGCCGTACGCGGCCGGGTCGGCGAGCGGGCCGACCACCTTCGACCAGTGCCAGAACGTCCACGGCCAGCCGTGGGTGAGGATCAACGGGATCGGGCGGGGGCCTCGGCCGGGTTCGCGCATGAAGTGCACCGGGACCCCGGCGACGCTCACCCGGTAGTGCTCGTGGACGTTGATGGCGGCCTCGGCCGCGCGCCAGTCGTAGCCGTCCCGCCAGTAGGCGACCAGCTCACGCAGGTAGCCGTCCGGGACGCCGTAGGACCAGTCCTCGTTCCCCTCGTCCAGCGGCGGGCGGGTCAGCGCGAGACGGGCGCGCAGGTCGTCGAGGACCTCGTCGGGCACGTGGAGGGGGGTGGGTTCCAGGGGGAGGGCGTGCGGGGTGGTCATGGTGTGGTTCCTTACCGGGTAGGGGGCGGTGCCGTGCTCTCCCGTGGGGCCGTGCTCTCCCGTGGGGCCGTGGCGAGCCGCCGGTGCTCTCGCGTCTGGCGGTCATGATGGCTGAAGCTCGTCGAAGAGGGCGAGGGCCTCGGCGGGGTCCGGGCTCACGAGGCGTTCCAGACCGGCCGTCGTGATCTTCGCCCACCCGGCGGCCCGTGCCCACATCCGTTCCTCGAAGGCGCGGACGGCCCCGTCCAGGTCGGCGGTGACGACGGACTCGGCGAGTTCGGCGCCCTCCAGCATCGCGAGGTTCGCGCCCACCCCCAGCGGGGGCATCAGGTGGGCGGCGTCGCCCAGGAGCGTCACCCCGGGGACGTGGGCCCAGGTGTGGGACACCGGCAGGACGTGGAGGGGGCGGTTGACGAAAGCGGTGCCGTGGCGGAGGAGGTCGAGGACGGGAGCGGCCCAGCCGTCGAACAGGGCCAGCAGGCTTGATCGCACCGCCTCGGCGTCGGCCAGGTCCAGGCCCGTCTCCGTGCCGATGTCCAGGCCCAGGTGCCGGTACGGGTCCGTGTGCCAGTCCAGCGGCGCGCGGAACTGGGCGTACACCTTGACGTGGCCGCCGCTGTTGCGCTGGGCGACGAGGCCGCGGTTCACGCCGTACGCGGCCACGGAACCGTCGCCGACCAGCCGGGCGAGGCCGGGGTGGCGGATGTCGACGTCGTCCAGGGAGGTCTCGACCAGGGTGACGCCGGTGTAGTACGGCGTCGCGGACGAGAGCGCCGGGCGGACCCGGGACCAGGCGCCGTCCGCGCCGACCACGAGGTCGAACGTCTCCTGCCGCCCGTCCGCGAAACGGACCAGCGTGCCGTCCCCGGTCCCGGGCACCACCTCCGTCACGCCCCTCCCCCACTGGACGTCGAGGGAGCCGAGCAGCAGGTCGCGGAGCTGCCCTCGGTCGATCTCGGGATTGGCCCGGTCGCCCGGACGGGGAGGCCAGTCGCGGAGCACGGCCCCGTCGGTGTCCAGGATGCGCATGGCCTGCCCCTCGGGACGGGACAGCGCCCGGAACTCCGCCAGCAGCCCCGCCTTGTCCAGCGCGAGCTGGCCCAGCCCCTCGTGCAGGTCCAGCGTGCCGCCCGGGGGGCGGGCGTCGGGGGCGGGATCGCGTTCGAGGACGGTGACAGGGTGGCCGTGCCGGTGCAGGACGCGGGCGAAGGTGAGCCCGGCGGGACCGCCCCCCACCACGGCGATACGATGTCTCATGCCGATACACTGTATTTGGACAAGACGGCGTATCGCAACAGTACGATGTATCCATGACTGTGTGGGACCGCCCCGAGCCGCCGACCCGCCCCGAGCCGCTCGACCGGGAGCGAATCGTCGCCGCCGCCGTCGCGCTGGCCGACGAGGGCGGGCTGGAGGCGGTGTCGTTACGCAAGGTCGCCGCCCGGCTGGACGTCGGCCCGATGCGGCTGTACGGATACATCTCCACCAAGGAGGAGCTGTTCGACCTCATGGTGGACGAGGTCCACGCCGAGATCCTCCCCGAGGAGCGGCCCGGCGACTGGCGGGAGGCGTTGCGCGTCCACGCCCACCGCACCAGGCGGGCCACCCTCCGCCACGAATGGCTGGCCGACCTGCTCGGCGGCCGTCCGGCCCTGGGCCCGAACGCCCTCGCCGTGACCGAGGCCACGCTGTCCGCCCTCGACGGCCTCGCCGACCTCGACACCGTCCTGCGCGCCGTGGAGACCGTCAGCGCCTACTTCACCGGTGCGATCAGGCGCGAGGTCGCGAACCTGCGGGCCGAGCGCGCCACGGGCCTGTCCAAGTACGACTGGCAGCGCGCCCACGGCCCGTACATGAGGAGAATGCTGGACACCGGCCGCTTCCCGGCGCTGGCCAGGGTCGTGTACGACGGCACGGAGGTGGACGCCGAGGAGTCCTTCGCGACCGGCCTGGAGTGGGTCCTCGACGCCGTGGCCGCCAAGTTCGCCCGGCCGCCGCGGTGACAGGTGCCGATCGCGGCAGGGGTCTTCTCCCGACGTGACCCCAGTCCAAAAGCAGCTCTGGCGCGCCGCCCTTACGCCGTCCGCGTCGAGGGGTGAGCTATTGACCTTCGGCCGGGGTGGTGGCCATGCCCACCGCCTCCAGGGCCAGTTCGGCCTGCCGCAGCGCGTGCGTGGCGTCGACGCCAAGTTGCCGCGCCTGGATCGCGAAGGTCTGGGCGGCCTCGGTCAGGCGCTGCTCGGCGTCCACGGCCGCGGCCGGATCCGGCGCCTCGCGGACGAAGGTGCCGTGCCTGCCGCGGGTCTCGATGACCCCGTCCCGTTCGAGCTCGCGAAAGGCACGTGCGACCGTCGCGGTGGCCAGGCCGAGGTCGCGAGCGAGCTGGCGGATGCTGGGCAGCCGGGTGCGCGGCCAGAGCACGCCGGTCGCGGCCATGGTGGCGATCTGCGTGCGTAGCTGCTCGTACGCGGGGACCGGTGAGGCGGGATCGAGATGGAGGATCATGTCGCCGTCCGGTTCTGTGCCTCCGCCGGAGTGTTCGCCCTTCGCGGTGCGCCGCGCCGGATGAGCCAAAGGCGTGGATGCCCGATGTGCGGCCAGCTCGCGGGTGCGCAGAGGAAGACGAGGACCAGGCCGACCCACGGCAGAGTCACCCGTAGCCGCTCATCAGACCGGCGCCCGCGCCACCTCGAAGGACTGCACATGATCGATGGCGGCGGTCAGGGCGTCGCGCAGCGGGGTGACGTCGCGGGCGATCTGGGCGAGCAGCATGCCCCCCTGCATGGCGGCCAGCAGCAGGTTCGCCAGCCGCGCGGGGTCGGCGTCGGGGCGGAGCCTGCCGTGGTCGCGCATGCGGCCGAGTCCGGCGCGCAGCACGTCCTTCCAGCGGTCGAAGTCGGTGGCGAGCCGGTCGCGGACGTCGAGGTCGGCCTTGACGGTCTCGGCCGCGAGGGACCCCAGCGTGCAGCCCTCCTGGCAGGTGCGCTCATGGGAGACGTAGAAGGCGGCCCACGCGCGCAGGGCGTCGATGGTGTCGAACCCCGCGAAGCTCGACCCGGTGTGCAGGGTGAGGATTCTCTCCGCCTGCCACTCGATCACCGCGAGCACGAGACTTTCCTTGTCGGGGAAGTAGTGGGTGAGCTGTGACCCGCTGACGCCCGACGCCTTGCGCAGCAGCTCGTTGCTCGTGCCGTGCACGCCGTGGGCGTAGATCAGCTCCGCCGCGTGCTCGATGATGCGCGCCCTGGCCGCGAGCCCCTTGGCCGTGAACTTCGCATCGGCCCTTTTAACGCCCATGGCACAGAGCGTACTCCAGGATTGGGTTTGACAGCCCAATCCGTGTCCGGTTTACTGTTCCTCAGTGGGCTGATCAGCCCAGAAAATGAGAAGCCCACCCTCCTGACCTGCGTAAACCCCGCGTAAACCCTGCGTGAACACTGAGCGAGACCGACAGGCGGATCGTCGGACGATCAGTGCGACACCATCCGTCCCGAAAGGACAGAGCCATGTCTGGGAACACCTCGCGCGAGCGCTATGAGGCCTTCGCCGCCCTGCACGAGCAGAACGACGCCTTCGTCATGCCCAACGCCTTCGACGGGTTGTCGGCCGCGGTGTTCGCCGACGCGGGCTTCAAGGCCGTCGCCACCTCCTCGGCCGCCTTCGCCGCCACCCTCGGCCGCCTCGACGGCCGTCACGCGGTCAGCCGCGACGAGCACCTCGCACACGCGCGGTTGCTCGGCCGGACAAGCGGGCTCCCCGTCAACGGCGACTTCGAGGACGGCTACGGCGACACCCCCGCCGACGTCGCCGCCACCGTCGAGGCCGCCATCGCCGCGGGCCTGTCCGGCATCGGCGTCGAGGACACCTCCGCCGACCCCGGCCACCCCATCCGCGACTTCGACGAGGCCGTGGAGCGCGTCCGCCACGCCGCCACGGCGGCCCGGGGGCGGATCGTGCTGACCGGCCGCACCGACAACTTCATCCAGGGCAGGCCCGACCTCGACGACACCGTTCGCCGCCTGACCGCCTTCGCCGAGGCCGGTGCCGATGTGCTCTTCGCCCCCTACCTGCCCGACCTGGACGCCATCGCCACCGTCGTCAAGGCGGTCGCGCCCAAGCCCGTCAACGTGCTCATGGGGTGGTCGTCCGGCGACTTCACCATCGACGACATCCGGCGGGCCGGTGCCCGCCGCATCAGCCTGGGTGCCGACCCCTACCTGCACAGCCTGAGCGCCCTGCGTACGGCCGCGGGCAAGCTCGCCGGAGGCGACCTCGCCGCCTTCCCCGCCACGATGGGCTTCGAGTTGCTCCAGACGCCGTAGCCCGGCCCGGCGGCACCGCGTACAGCTCAGCCGCCTCGGCCGCGCCGGGCCGCGAGGCGGCTGGACGTCCGCCTCAGGGAAGACACACCTCCGCCGGAGCCCGTACGCCGGATGGGGTGTCCGGCTGAAGCTGGGGGGCCCGGCCCAGCCGCCTGACCGGCTTGATCGACAGCAGTGCCGCCACCACGCCGACCGTGACCAGGGCCGATCCCAGCATGAGGACGCGCGGTTCGACCAGCGTGGTGACCGGACCGGCCAGCGCCTGCCCGACCGCCATGCCCGCGACCGACCCGGCCACCTGGTAGGCGTTGACCCGGTTCACCACGTCGGGCGCGACCTGCGTCTGCACGCTGGTGGACCACATCACCGACCAGAACGCCAGCGCGCACCCCCCGAGCAGGTGCCCGGCCATCAGCAGCGGCAGCGGCAGCCCGAGCGCGACCGTCAGCGGCACCGGCACGTACCCGCTCAGCGCCACCGCCCCGGCCACCAGCGGCCTGTGCGGCCTGAGCCTGATCGCCACCAGCCCGCCCAGTACGGTGCCGAGGCCGAGCGCCGCCATCACCCAGCCGTAGTCGGCCCCGATGACCTGCGACGACAGCGGCACGTACGGCCCGACCACCAGGACGCCCCAGAACACCCAGACCAGGATGACCGACCACATCCAGCTCCTGGCCCTGAACTCCTCCCAGCCCCTGCGCAGGTCGCTCAGCACGTCGGAGGGCTCCGGCCTGGGCACGGTGACCCGGACCAGCAGCAGGCACACCCCGCTGACCAGGAACGTCGCGGCGTCCACCGTGTAGACGACGACCGGCCCGGCGGTGACGACGAGGACTCCGGCCAGCGCGGGGCCCATCAGATGGGTGACCGCTTCGGCGATCTTCAGTGTCGCGTTGGCCCGCTGCGGATCCCTGGCGACCAGGGCGACCATGCCGTTGACGCCCGGTTCGAACATCCCGGCGGCCATGCCGGAGAAGAACGCCGTCACCAGCAACAGGGCGTACGGCGGATCACCGTCCAGGAAGGCGACGGCCACGACCCCCTGGGTGACGACCCTGACCACGTCCGCGCCGATCATCAGGCGCCGGGCGCCGATCCGGTCGGCGACAACCCCGCCGAACAGCATGACCAGCACGGCCGACGCGGTCCAGAGCGCGAGCACGTAGCCGACGCCCGCGATCCCGTACACTTTCCCGATCGCCAGCGCCGAGGCGACGGGCATCATCGCGTCACCGAGCAGCGAGATCGTGCGGGCCCCGAAGTAAAGGGTGAAGCTCCTCGTCCACATGAGCCCCAATTCTGGATTTTTCCAGATCAGGGCGCCGGTGTCCTAAATGACATCATTAGGTACATTTACGCCATGCCCCTGGACTCCCAGAAAACGCCCACGGCGCCTCCCGGCCCGCACCGCGTGGTCGCCCTGGTCGCCCCGGACCAGGAGCTCTACCCGGTCACCTCCGCCTCGGCCGTCTTCGGCCACCACGGCCCCGACATCCCCCGGCACTACAGTTTCGGCCAGTGCGCCGAGCACCCCGGCTCCCTGCCCACCACCCTCGGCGTCCCCATCCAGGTGGACCGCGGCCTCGAAGCCCTCGACGACGCCGACACCGTGCTCCTCGCGAGCTGGACCCTCACCCCCTCCCCCGCCGTACTCCACGCGGTGGCCCAAGCCCACGCCCGGGGCGCGCGCATCGTCGCCGTCTGCGCCGGAATCTTCATCCCCGCCGCCCTGGGCCTCCTGGACGGCCGCCGCGCCTCCGTCCACTGGGAACTCTCCGGCGAACTCGCCGCCCGCCACCCCCGCGTCATCCCCGACGACACCGTCATCTACGTCGACCACGGCGACGTCGCCACCGCCGGGGCCTCGGCCGCCACCCTCGACCTCTGCCTTCACCAGGTCCTCCAGGAGCACGGCGCGGCCCACGCGATGCGCATCGGCCGCCAGCTCGCCGCCGGTCCGCACCGCGAGGGCTGCCAGCGCCAGTACCCTCCCCTGCCCACCACCGGCCCCATGCCGGACTCCCTGGCCCCCCTGCTCGAATGGCTCCTGTCGCGCCTGCCCGACCAGGTCACCGTCGAGGACATGGCCGCCTACCTGGGCGTCTCCCCCCGCACCCTCAGCCGCCAGTTCGCCGGCCAGCTCGGCGTCCCGCCCGCCCGCTGGCTGCTGGAACGCCGCCTGGCCGCCACCCGCGCCCTGCTGGAGGAGACCGACCTGCCCGTCGAGACCATCGCCACCCGCGTCGGCCTCTCCTCGGCGGTCAACCTCCGCCGCCGCTTCCACACCGCCCTGCGCACCACCCCGGCCGCCTACCGCCGCTCCTTCCGCTGAGGGTCGCGGGCGGTCACGTCCGGGCACAGGTCTCCCGGGGGACCTGTGCCCGGAACGCGGGTCAGACCGTCGCCGGGGACGGCTCCGGGTCCCGGTGGACGGCCGCCCGGTGCCGGACCAGAAGGTAGTAGAGGCCGCCCGCCACCAGGCTGCCCGACAGCCAGGAGAAGTCGGTGTCGTTCAGCGCGCGGGCGATCGGGCCCCGGGTCAGCGGCACCATGCCGTACTGCCAGCTCCACGCGGCGACCAGACCGGCCGCCAGGCTCCACAGCGCGCGGGCGTTCACCGGCCCGTACGGCGAGGCCCCGTCCCCGTACAGCGACTCCACGCTGACCCGGCCGCGCCGGATCACGAAGAAGTCCACGCACACGATGCTGGCCCACGGGGCGATCCACACGAGGATCGAGACCATCCAGTGGTCGAAGGCCTGGGCGAAGTCGCCCGCCTGGACGAACACGACCAGCACGGCCGAGGCCACGACGCCCGCGATCAGCGTCACCTTCCAGCGGGCCAGCCTGATGCCGACCGACAGCGCGGCCAGGGAGCACGAGTACAGGTTGAGGATGTTGGTCGCGACGGGCCCGTGCATGATCAGCAGGAGGACGGGCACCGAGAGCGCGCCGAAGGTGCCGGTCACCAGGGTGGACGGGTCGGTGCCGCCGCCACCGCTGGCCAGGTAGGCGCCGAGCGCGGCCAGCCAGACCGTGGGCACGTACATGCCGAGCGCGGTGGACCAGAAGACCGACCTCGCCGACGCGCCTGGCCTGACGAAGCGGCTGTAGTCGGCCGAGTAGGGCAACCAGGTGATGCCCCAGCCGATGCCGATGGCGGTGAGGAGCTGGGTGATCGCGGTCAGCTTGGCGGCGGGGGTGGTGGCGGTGGCCTGGGTCCACTGGGGGTCGACCTGGAGCGTCGCCAGGACCGTCATGACACCCATGATCAGGACGGTGATCGGCACCGTCCACTTCTCGAACGTGCGGATGGCGTAGAACCCGTACAGGGCGAGGAGAAGTTGGACGGCCATGATGAGGGCGGCGACCAGGTATTTCAGGCCGGTGCCGCCCTCGACGCCCATGCGGGCCAGGATCGCCATGACGAGGTCGAGCACGACCCAGGTGTTGACGCCGACCCAGCCCATGGTCAGCAGGCCCTGGACCACGCCGGGCACGATCGCGCCCCGGCGGCCGAAGGCGCCCCGGCCGAGCACCATCTGGTTGACGCCGGTGCGGTGGCCCATCAGGTTGAACAGGCCGAACACGGCGCAGCCGACGAGGTTGCCCAGGGCGATGACGACGATGGTCTCCACGAGGCTGAGGCCGAGGGTGACGCCCAGGGAGCCCAGGACCCAGTTGATCGGCGCGATGTTGGCGCCGGTCCAGATCCAGAACTGCTGCCAGGGGGTGGAGTCGCGAGAGGCGGCGGGGATGGGCTCGATGCCGTGGTCGTCGAAACGCACGCCCTCGGTGTGGCTGGGGCTCATTACTTCCTCCTTTGTGGTGCAGCCCACAAAAGCACGCCGTAAACACGTCACGGGAGTGGAGATATCTCTAGGAAGCGGGAATTCCGCTGTATAGAGTCATAGCATGTTCACGCTCGCCGTACTGCTGCGTCAGGCTTCGCTCGAACTCCGGCTGCTCGTGCCCGGCCGGCCCGGCGCGCTCGACGAGCCGGTGGCCTGGGTACACAACACCGAACTGCCCGACCCCTCACGATACGTACGGGAAAAAGAGCTCGTGCTGACCAACGGGTTGTGGGCCGAGCGGGTGAGCGCGGCCGAGTTCGTGGCCAACGTCGGGCGGGCCAACGCGGCGGGGGTCGTGTTCGGCCTGCGGGCGGAGACGCCGCGCACGCCCCGGGAACTGGTCGAGGCGTGCGCCGAGGCGGGGCTGCCGCTGCTGGAGATCTCCGTGGCGGTGCCGTTCACCGCGGTCTCCCAGGCGGTCGCCGCGATGTCCACCGACGAGCGCAGGCAGGCCCTGGTCAGCATGGTGCACCGGGGCGACGCGCTGGCCACCGCGATCTCCCGGGGCGCGGGCGCCTCCGGGGTGCTCGACGTGCTGCGGCGTGACCATGATCTGCCGCTGGCGGTGGTCGACCGGATGGAGCGATCGCTGGCGGCGGCGGGAGCCGCGCTCGACTCCGGCCAGCTGCACGCGGTGGCGCGGGCGCTGGCCATGCGCCCGCCCGCCCTCGAAGCCGACCTGGGCGGTACGGCGGGCCGCGCGGCCCTGTTCCCGGTCGGCGCGGTCGGGGACGTCGACGCGGCCCTCATCTGCCTGCGCCCGCTCAGGGAGCTGACCGGGGCCGAGCGGGAGGCGCTGGAGCAGACGGCGAGGTTCCTCAGCCTGGAGGTGGCCAAGCAGCAGGCGGTGCACGCGATCGAGATGCGCTTCGCCAGCGAGCTGCTGGAGATGGTGCTGTCCGGCGGGAGCCGGGCCGCCGAGGTGCCGGGGCGGCTGCGCGCGTTCGGGGTGGACCCGCACGGCCCGCTGGTCGTGTGCGCGGTCGCCTTCGCCGACGGCGAGGCCGCGACCGTGCACGGCCTCGCCGAGGTCATCGGGGAGTTCTTCGCGGCCACCGGCATCCCGGCGGTCGTGGCCGGCGGCACCCAGGACGTCGTGGCGGTGCTGCCCTGGCGGCATCCGCCCAAAGAGCTTCCCGCGCTGGTGGAACGGCTGATGGCGGGCGTCCGGCGGCGGTTTCCCCGGTCGCGGCCGGTCGCGGGGCTGAGCGACCCGGCGACCGACGCGGGCGAGCTGCGGCCCCGGCTGTCGCAGGCGCGGGAGGCCTGCCGGGCGTTGCGCCGCACCCGCGGCGGGCCGTCGGTGCGGGGCTTCGCCGAGCTGGGCACCCACCGGCTGCTTCTCGGGTTGCTCGACGAGGAGACGCTGAGCCAGTTCTCCCGGCAGCTCATCGGGCCCGTCCGCGAACACGACCACCGGCGCGGGGGCGAGCTGGAGCTCACCCTGCGCGCCTTCCTCGACCACGACGGGCAGTGGGCCGCCACGGCGGCGGCCCTGCACGTCCACGTCAACACCCTGCGCAACCGGCTGGTGAAGATCACCGAGTTGACCGGGCGCGACGTCGGGCGCACCGAGGACCGGGTGGACCTGTTCCTGGCCCTGGCCGCCGACACGATGAACTGAGCTCAGGGGTAGGCGGGCGGCGGCTGCGGGTCCCGTACGGTCAGGCCGGGGTCGGCGGCGGCGGTTTCGGCCAGGTCGCGGCAGCGGGCGAAGGACACGTCGGGGCAGCTCAGCGCGTACTCGATGAAGTGGCGCAGGGCCATGGCCCGGCCCGGCCGCCCGGACAGGAACGGGTGCGCGCACAGGTTGAACAGGCCGCCGTAGTGGCGCATGCCGTCGAGTTCGGCCTTCCACAGCTCCAGGACCTTGACCGGGGACTCGATCACCGAGCCGATGTCCGGCGCGGGCAGGAAGGCGTACTGCTCCCAGTCGTCCAGGGACCAGTGCACCGGAAGCTCGACGATCCGCCCGCCGGTGGTCGCCAGCCCGTACGGGCGGTCGTCGCCCATCAGGGAGGAGTCGTAGCGCAGGCCGTGTTCGGCGACGAGGGCGGTGGTCTGCCAGGACGCCTCCCAGAGCGCGGCCCGGTGCCCCGCGATCTCGATGCCCTGGCGCCGGAAGACCTCCAGGGCGCGTTCGAAGTCGGCGCGTTCCTCCTCGGCGGTCATCGAGGTGGGCGGCCGGTGGCTGTAGGAGTGGTGCGCCACCTCGTGCCCGCGCGCCACGATCGAGGGGGCCAGGCCCGGCCGGTGCTCGGCCACCCAGCCGGGCACGAAGAACGTGGCCGGCACGGCCAGGTCGTCGAGCAGGTCCAGGATCCTGGGCAGCCCGACGTCGGGGCCGTACGCCTGGTGGGACATGACTCCGGCGTGCCGCGCGTAGTGGGCGCCCCGGGCCAGGATCGGGGTTTCCGCGTCGACGTCGAAGGTCAGCGTCACGACCGCGTTGGTGCTCATCGTTCTCCTTGGCCGTGCCGCCAGCGGCGGGCGTTGTCCAGTGTGGCCATCGGTTCCAGCATCTCGTGGTGGAATCCGGCGAGCGGCAGCGCCCCGGCCAGGCGGCGGGGCAGGTCGGGGTTGGCCAGCGCGCCCCGGCCGATGGCGACGAGGTCGGCGTGGCCGCCGTCCAGGACGGCGGCGGCCTGCTCCAGGTCGTGCATGCCGCCGTTGGCGATCACGGGCAGGCCGGTGACCTTGCGGGCCAGGCCGGTGATGGTGACGGTGCCGTCGAGCATGGCGGTCTCGATCCAGTCGCGGCCCTCGCTGGCGATGTGCAGGTAGTCCGGCCCGGCGGCGGCCAGGGTGGTGAAGATGGTCTCGGCCTCCCGCGCGCCGCCGGCCCAGCGGTGGGTGAAGTCGTTGACCTTGGTCTGTGAGAGGCGTACGCCGATCGTGAAGCCGGGTCCCGTCGCCGCGCGGACGGCGGCGACGATCTCGGCGGTCAGCCGGGCGCGGTTGGCCGGGCCGCCTCCGTAGTGGTCGCCGCGGTGGTTGGTGTAGTCGGTGAGGAACTGGTCGAGCAGGTAGCCGTTGGCGGCGTGCACCTCGACGCCGTCGAACCCGGCCGCCCTGGCACGGGCCGCCGAGGCGGCGAAGCCGCCGACCGCCTCGTCGATGTCGGCCCGGGTCATCGCCAGCGGGGTGGGCCAGGGGCCGTGGCCGCCGTACTCGGGCATCTTGCGGCCCCGGGGCGGCACGGCGGAGGGTCCCGCGGTGACCTCGTTGCACTGGGAGAGGGCTCCGGCGTGCATGAGCTGGAGGACGACGGCGGCGCCTTCGGCGCGGACGGCCTCGGTGACCTCCCGCCAGGCGGCGGTGTGCCGGTCGGTGACGATCCCGGGCTGGTTGGCGTAGCCCCGGCTGTGGCGGGCGTCGGTGTAGGTGCCCTCGGTGATGACGAGGGCGAAGCCGCCCCGGGCGTACTCGCGGTAGTAGCCGGTCATCTCGGGCATCGGGGTGCCGTCGGCGGCGGCCGAGACCCGGGTCATCGGGGCGACGGCCAGCCGGTTGGGCAGGTCGAGCGTGCCGACGCGGTCGGAGAGAAGAGCGGGATGGGTCATGGTCACGACACCTCGATCGCTAGAGGGGTGGGCTGATGTCCGTTGATGCCGACCAGGTCCTGCGGGCAGGCCGAGACCACCAGCAGGCAGTCCATGGCCGCCGTGAACGTGATCGCGTCGCCGGGTTCGCTGACGGCGCTGAGCCAGCTCAGGCCGCCGTCCCCGGCCACCGGGATGCGCATGAAGACGTTGACGGGCTGCGGCGTGACCGGGAAGGAAAGACCCAGGCCGGCCAGGCTCGTGTCCAGGTTCTCCGCGCAGGAGGCGTGGTGGCCGCGCACGCCGAGCGCGGCGTAGCGGGCCAGGTCGCAGGCCGCGATGAGCATGTCGTGGTGGCCGGGCGAACTGTCGCCGGTGAGCGTGAGGATGGGCCTGCGGTGGTTGGTGACGAACGGCTCGCCGATCGCGGGGAACAGGCTGCTGGTGACGGCCCGGGTGTGCGAGGCGCTGAGATGTTCGGCCGGGTCGCCCGCGGCGAAGGCGAACACGTCGCCGACCTGCCCTCCCTGGAGGTCGACGACCCGTACGCACTCCCCCGCGCCGACCCGCACTGCCTTGCCCTCACCGGCGGGCACGATGACTCGCGTATGCATGGGACCCAGCCAAACATCCGCCGACCACGATCTCTATAGGTGATCATCCAGGATCGGCGCCTGCTCGTGGAGAAAGCTCCATGTCTGTGCGGCGGTGAGCAGCAGGGCCTCGTCCTCTCCCTCCGGCAGCGACAGCAGAAGACCGGCGCCGCCGACCGGGAGCGTGATTCCGGGCATGCCCAGGTAGCTGAGCAGCATGGTGGTACGCAGGACGCGGCGGTTGGTCTCGTCGTAGAGCCGGTCGTCGGCCAGCAGGGGGGCGAGCGGGGGTGGGGCCAGGCGGACGGCCGGGCACGCGAGCACCGCGCCGCCGAGCTCCCGGCGCAGGCGGCGGCGCAGTCCGGGCATCGCCTCGTAGACGGGGGCCGGGTCGCGGGGGCGGGCGGCGAACCGGGCCAGGCGGCGGGACACCCCGGGGTCCAGGTGAGCCGACCCCGCCAGGTGGCCGTATCGCCGGGCGGCCTCGGCCTCGACGAGCGTGCCGTGCTCGTCCATGAGGGCCTGCGCCTCGGCCAGTACGGGCAGGCGTCGCTCCTCGACGCGGGTGCCGTGCCGCGACAACCGCGAGACGGCGGCCTCGAACCGGGCCTGGACGCCGGGGGCGCAGTCGTCGAGCAGCTCACCGGCCGGGAGCACCACGCGGCCGGGTCGGCGGGGCCGCCGCCAGGTGGCCAGGGCCCGGTCGACGGCGATGAGGTCCCGCATCGTCCTGGCGATGACGCCGACGCTGTCCAGGGTGGCGGACAGCGGGTGCAGGCCGGCCGTGCCGTACCGTCCCCGGCTGGCCCTGAAGCCCAGCACGCCGCAGAACGCCGCCGGGACCCGTACCGAACCGGACGTGTCGGTGCCGATCGCGACCGGCACGATGCCGAGCGCGACGGCCGTCGCCGAGCCGGAGGACGAGCCGCCGGGGATGAGCGGCTCCGGGCCGCTCGCCGGGTTGACGGGGGTGCCGAAGTGCGGGTTGACGCCCAGGCCGGAGAACGCGAACTCGCTGAGGTTGGTCTTGCCGACGCAGACCATACCGGCCTCGGTGAGCCTGCGCACCACCTCGGCGTCCCCGGCCGCCGGGGGCGCGCCGATCCGGGTGCGAGAGCCCGCCGTGGTGACGGTGCCCTCTACGTCGAACAGGTCTTTGACGGCGTAGGGAAGCCCTCCGCTCCGGGCCTCCCGGAGGGCGCGTTCACGGGTCAGCGTGATGAAGGTTCCGGCGGCGCGGGGGTCCTCCGCGAGGTGGAGGGCACGTTCGACGGCCTCCAGCGGGTCTGGCGTGGTGGTCACGGCCTCAGCGAAGCAGTACCGCCGAACGCGGAGAAATGGAGGAAGACACAGGGCACGACCGGTCACCCTGCACGTTCCGCCAGACCACCCGCCTTCCGGGGGGGTGAACGTCGGGGCCGATACGACCGTGGCGACCGGCGTAGCCTGGGGCGAGAAAGCTGTTGCCAGCTGTTTGCAATAATCTGGGAGCGTGACCATGACCGGCCCCACCCCGCCCGTTTCGCGATCCCTGTTCCTGCACGCCCCCCTCGCCCGCAGACCGCGCGCCACGCTGGAGCGCATGCTCGCCCTGGTCGACGACGACACCCCGCCGGACGGCCCCGACGGCCCGGTCGCGGTGCTCGAACGGCGCATGGCCGCACTCCTGGGCAAGGAGGCCGTGCTGTTCTTCCCGAGCGGGACGATGGCCCAGCAGGCGGCGCTGCGGGTGCACGCCGAGCGCAGCGGGCGGCGGGCCTTCGCCGCGCATCCCCAGACCCACCTCGACGTGTGGGAGGAGCAGGGCTACAACGCCGTCCACGGCCTGTGGCTCCACCGGGCCGGCGACCCGTTCGAGCCGATGACCGCCGACGACCTGGCGGCCATCGGTGAACCGCTCGCCGCGGTGGTGTGGGAACTACCGCAGCGCGACCTGGGCGGGCTCCTGCCCGAATGGGACGACCTGCGCGACCAGATCGCGATCGCGCGGGCCGGCGGCGCCGCCACACACCTCGACGGCGCCCGGATCTGGGAGGCCCAGACCTACTACCGGCGGCCCCTGGAGGCGATCGCCGCGCTGTTCGACACCGTGTACGTCTCGCTCTACAAGAGCCTGCTCGGCACCCGCGGCGCGGTGCTCGCCGCCGACGCCGCCACGGTGGCCACCGCCCAGACCTGGCGGCAGCGGCTCGGCGGCGGCATCCGGGACGCGTGGCCGCTCGCCCTGTCGGCCCTGGTGGACTTGGACACGATCGCCGGGCGGATGCCCGCCTACCGCGAGCACGCCATCGCGATCGCGGCGGCCGTCAACGCCGACGGCGCCGCCCGCGTCCACCCCGACCCGCCGCAGACCCCGATCTTCCACGTCCACCTGCCGGCCCCGCGCCGGGCCGTCGAGCAGGCCGGCGCGGCCATGCTCGCCGAGCACGGCGTCCAGTTGTACGGCCGGGTACGATCCGGGCCGGACCCCTCCCGGTGCAGCTTCGAGGTGACCGTCGGTGAGAACGCGATGGACTTCGCCCCCGGCGAGGTGGTCGCCCTCCTGCACGACCTCCTCAAACGCGCCGGCCACTGACCAGCCTGTGGTTCACATGCTTTCCAGGAAGGCGAGTACGGCGAGAACCCGGCGGTGGCCCCCGTCGGCAGGGGGCAGGCCGAGCTTGGTGAAGATGTTGCCGACATGCTTGTGAACGGCGTTGTCGGTGACGAACAGCCGCTTGCCGATGTCGTTGTTGCCGAGCCCCTGAGCCATCAGGGTGAGCACCTCGCGCTCCCGCCTCGTGAGCCGGTCGACGGCGCTCGTACCGCCGCCCGCCAGGAGCTGGGCGATGACCTCGGGATCCATGACGGTGCCCCCGTCGGCCACCCGGCGCAGGCCGTCGACGAACTCGCTGACCCGGCTCACCCGGTCCTTGAGGAGGTAGCCGACGCCGCCCCGGCCGTCGGAGAGGAGCTCTCGCGCGTAGACGTTCTCGACGTACTGCGACAGGACGAGCACCGGCATGCCGAGATGCGCGCGCCGGATCTCCAAGGCGGCTCTGATGCCCTCGTCGCGGAAGGACGGAGGCAGCCTGACGTCGACGATCAGCACGTCCGGCCGGTGCCGGTCCACCGCGTCGACGAGCCCGGGACGGTCGGTGACGACGGCGGAGACCTCGATGCCCTTGGTGCCCAGGAGGGCCTCCAGACCCGCGGAGAGCAGGACGTTGTCCTCGGCGATCACGACTCGCACGGCAACTCCACGGACACGGAGGTCGGGCCTCCCGGCGGGCTTGCGACGATCATGGCGCCGTCGAGCGCGGCGACCCGGCGGCGGATGCCGCTGACGCCGGTACCGCGATCCTCGTCGACGCCGCCGATGCCGTTGTCGGTGACCTCGACCAGCAGCCGTCCGCGGTCGCGGGTGATCCGCACCCGCAGCCGGGTGGCGCCGCTGTGCTTGGCGGCGTTGGTGAGCGTCTCGGCCACGACGAAGTAGGCTGCCGCCTCCACCGCCGCGGGGAGGTCACCGAGGTCGCCGAGGTCGATCTCGGCGGGCACACCCGACCGCGTGACGAGCGCCGTCAGCGCTCCTTGGAGTCCTCGGTCGGCGAGGATCGGCGGATATATCGTACGTACCACGTCACGGAGTTCCGCCATGGCCTCCTCGGTGCCCTCGTGGGCCTCCCGCAACAGGTCGGTCACGTCGGCGGAGCCATCGGCGAGCGACTCCCTGGCCACTCCCAGCCGCATCGCGATGGCGACCAGCCTGGCCTGCGTACCGTCGTGCAGGTCCCGCTCGATACGGCGCAGCTCCGCGCTGTGGGCGTCGAGCACGCCCGCACGGCTCTGCGTCAGCTCGCCGACCCGCTCGGTGAGCCGGTCTCGCGCCGAGGGTTCGAGCGCGGCCAGGCAGCCACCGGCGTGGAAGACCGCGAGCTTGGGCATCGCCCAGTACGTCAGGGCCGCGAAGCCCGTGATCTGGACGGCTCCCATGGCCAGCGCGCCGCCCCAGCCGGTCACGGGGAAGACGCCCAGCAGCCGCAGCGGCGCGTCGGCGGGAAACAGCCACCACAGCGGGGTCCCGACCGCGGTGAACACCACCGTGCCGACGCAGGCCAGCGCGGCCAGCCCCGCCGGTACGCCGGTCACGATGTGCCGGAACACCCAGCGGACGTCACGCCTGGTCTCGGCGTCGTCGAGCACCTGACGCCACCGCTCGCGAACCCCCTTGGCCGGTGCCGTGTGCCGGGGGGACACCTGCCTGTCCAGCAGCGCGGCGGCGCGACGGCGATGCCACTCGGCCCACCGCCGCAGACCGGCCACCGCCCGTGGGAACAGGACAAGCCCGACGCCGCCGAGCCCGGTCGACAACACCGCGGCGGCGAGCAGCGGCGGCACCAGTAATGTGGCCATCGCGCTCGGCAGGCCGAGCAGGAGATATCGGCTGCTTCGCCACGTCTTCCACCACCTCTCACGCATGACATCCAGTCTGGTGTACCGCGGCGGGCGGGGCACTACAGCGGGCTGTAGTGCCAACCGGGCCTCCTGCCCCATCGTCTGCGGGTCGCGGTAATACCTACCGTTCGTGGTCATGACCACACAGACACTCCCCCGCCGTACCGTGCCCTGGCTCAGGACAACGGTGTTCCTCACCGTCACCTTCGGCGCCATCTGGGCCGCCGGGGCCGCCGTCCGGTTCGGCGGCGGTGACGTCCACGGTGACGCCGCCGCGCCCATCCTCATGATCGCGATGTATACGCCGACGCTGGGAGTGCTCCTCACGGCGATGGTGACGGGAGAACTGCGTCGTCCCCGCGACCTGCTGAGGGAGACGGGCGTCCTGCCGTCGCGGTCGCTGTCGCGGCTGGCCGGCTACAGCGTGGTCGGCCTGCTCCTCGCGCCGCTCATGGCGCTCGCCGCGCTCGGCGTCAGCTCCGTCGCGGGTGGCTTCGCCTTCCACGATCCCCTGCCGCTCGAGAGCCTGGCGAGCATGCTGGTCTCCCAGCTGCTGATCTTCCCGTTCGGGATGCTCCTGGTGTTCGGTGAGGAGTTCGGGTGGAGCTACCTGCTGCCCAAGCTGCTCCCCCTCGGGCTCTGGCGCGGCCTGCTGCTCAGCGGGGTGATCTGGGGAGTGTTCCACGCCCCTTTCACACTGCAGGGTTACCACTATCCGGGCATGCCGGGCGGCTTGGCCGTCCTCGCCTTCACGATCGCGTCGGTGTTGCTCGGCGCCCTGCTGGGCTGGTTGCGCCTCGCCGCCGGGAGCATATGGCCGGCGGTCGTCGCTCACGGTGCGGCGAACCTGATCGCCTCCGCGATTCCCGCGGTCCTCGGGAAGCCGACAGGCGTCGCCGACGCCGCCTTCCACGCGTCGCTCTCCGGCTGGCCGGGCTGGATCGTGATGGCCGCCGTCCTCGCCGTGCTCATCGTGACGGGACAGTTCGGGAAACTCGCGGTATAGGTCGCCGGGGAATCGTCCCCGCCGGGCACAGGGGCACCGGCGGGGACGGTGAACAACGTCCTGACAGCACCGGTCCGTTCAACCCGCCGATGGGCTCCCGCGCCTTCTTTGCCGCCGGTCGCTCCGGCCGAAACAAACCGCGAGCGCCAGCAATGTCAACAATCCGCTGAGCACGTAACTCCCCATCAGCGGCACCAGCCACATTCCCACGTGGGATGGATATATGAAAAGTGTCGCCAGGGTGATGTATCCAGGCAGCAGGAAGACGAACCACAAGAACCCCACGCCCACCTTCTCAAGCGTGGCGTCCACGCGCTGCGCGCGCTGTGCCCACAGCACCAGGAGCGGTACGCACCAGACCCAGTGGTGCGGCCAGGAAACGGGTGAGACAAGCAGTCCCACGATGGCGCAGACGGTGATTCCGGCGAGCTCGCCCGCCTTCTTCGCGGTCCATGCGGCGACCAGAAGCCCGCCCGCGCCGACTATCGCGGACAGGGCGAGCCAGAAGGGCACGGTGGGCCAGGAGCCGGGCATGAGCATGAGCACGCCACGAAGCGACTGGTTGAAAAAGTTCGCGCCCTGTTCGGCGACCACCCGTTGCGTGTCGAAAAACGCGCCACCCCAGTAGTCACGTGAGTCGGCCGGCAACAGCAGGAACCCGAGGGCCACCGTGCCGAGAAAGCCGAGGCAGGCCATCAGGGCGGCCCGGAAACGACGCGTGACGAGAAGGTAGGGGATGAATATCAGCGGGGTGAGTTTGATACCGGCGGCGACGCCCGTTACGATGCCGCGCCACTTTTCCTTGCCGTGCGTCAGGTCCACAATTATCGCCAGCAGCAGGATGATGCCTATTTGACCGTTCCACAGCGTCAGCGCCACCGGGTACAGGGGAAGCATCGCGACAACGACCAGCAGCGTGCGAGTCGCCCGGCGATCGCGATTTCTCACCGCGGAACGGCCGACGAGAATCCATATCACCGCCTCAAGGGCGAGTATGGAGACCAGCACCCAGAGGGCGACGGCGATCTCCATTCCCACCAGGGCGAGAGGTGTGAACAGCATTGCCGCGAACGGCGAATAGGTGAACTTCAGCCAGTTTCCACCTATGATCAAGTCGTAGACGGAGGTGCGCCGCAGTACCGCCGCTCCGCCTTCCCGGTACACCTCCAGATCGATCCAGCCCCTCGCGTAGATCGCGTTGAAGGCGAAGGCCGCCAGGGCGCCGCTCAACGCGATCAATACGCCGCATGCTATTTGGAAAGAGCCGCCGTCTCTCTTGCCCAAACGAATTCGCGGACCGGCTGACACCGAAGAGGACATGGCGACTCCCGACTTAGCTACGGTGCACGCTAGCCACGTCGGCTTGTCCAAAGCTTGTCGTGTCTCGCCCGTGCCGGCCGTTCGCCGGTCAGGGCTCGGGCGCTCCCTTTCCTGTCCCCGGTAGAAGGGGGCGAGCACACCAGTCGTGTGAGGTTCTCAGGAGCTCCTCGGGAGGTCCTCCAGGAGGGAGGAGGGGCGAAGGCACGCATCCGCGCGAGGATCCCCGGGTCCTCGCGCATCGCCTCCTGCCCGGTGCCGGTCAGGGCCGCGCGGGCGGGCGAGGTTCGCGGAACCAGTGCGTCACCTCGGCCCGGCGCCGCCCCGGAGCGTCAGGAACAGCCGCCCTTCCTGGTGAGCTGGCCGCCGATGACCTTGTTGTCGCAGGCGATCGTGTTGCCGCCCGCGGTGTCGTTGATGCCGACGCCCCCGCCACCGGCGAGATCGATGGTGTTCTTACGGAAGATGTTGCCGGTGCCCCACCCGTCGACGATCTCGTGGGTTTGGAAGCCGTCCTGCGGCGTCTTCTTTCCGGTGTTGCCCTCGATCACATAGTTGTTGCCCTTGACGTCGACCCAGGAGTCGTTGAGCTTGTCCCCGCCGAGTGACGACCCGTCGAAGACGTTGCCGACGATGCGGCCCCCGCTGGTGCCTTCCTTGATGTCCACGGCCTCAGCCGTGGCCCGGATCACATTTCCGCGCACCAGGTTGTTGTCGCTCTTGTCCATCTGCCCGCCGGAGTATCGCTTCCAGTTCGACTCCGCCGATCCGAGGTAGACGCCCTCGCCGAACTTCGCGCGGCGCAGGCCGGTGTTGTAGATCTTGCTGTACTGCACCGTGTTGCCGACACTGAAATTGCGCAGGTGGACGGCCTCGTCGCCGATGTCACGCACGGTGAGGCCCTGGATGATCGAGCCGTTGGTCCTGTCCGCCATGACGCCCTTCTGGGCGTTCTGCACGGTGAAGCCCACCAACCGCCAGAAACTCGCCCTGTCGAGGTGGAAGGCGTAGCCCTTCTTGATGCCTCGGCCGTTCAGAACCGACCGGGCGTTGCCGCACAGAAAGATCGGCTTACCCCGGGTTCCCGACCTCTGGGCGACGAACTCGCCCTGGTAGGTGCCCGGACGCAGCTGGATGACGTCGCCCGGCCGGGCCGACCTGATCGCCCGCTGGAGCTCGTCGGCGTTGCCGACGGTCTTGGTCGGGCGCGGGCAGCGCACCATGCCGGGACCGGTCGGCACGGTCGTGACCGGTGCGGAAGCGGACATCGTCCTCAAGCCCTTGAGGTCGCCCGCGTTCCCGTCGATGCCGTTCCCAAGGCCCGCACCGGCCACCAGACAGAGCCCCGTGGCCATGGCCAGCGGGCCCGCCAGCCCGGTGACTAACTTGATCTTCATAACTCGTCTCCCTTTCCGGGGGTCGACAGACGATTACTCCACAAAATCCTGAGGTGACGCCTGCTGATGACCAAAGGTGGGCGTTACCCGGAACGCGGATACTCCTCAGCGATCCGGCCTGCCCGCGACGAGAACGACTCGCCATCGTACGGCTCCGGTACGAACGGCGATCGCCATACCGAACCCACCCGCTCCCCTACGAACACCGCCTGCCGGTCACATCAGGACGATCAACGTTGCAATCATGGATGCTCTCCACCGGTGGCCGCTACAAGATCGAGAAAATCCCGGTGACCGGCACGGCGCTCCCCCTCGAAGCGGGAAGACCTCTCTCCGCCCCGGTGGCCGCTCCGACGGCCGTGATCCGCTGGGCGAGGCGGCGTGGCCCGTACGGGACCACGCCGTCTCGCCCCTGCCTGCCGGGCCGGCCCGGCCGCGTCAGGATCGGCTCCGCCCGCCGCCGAACACCTCTTCGACGATCCTTCGCATCGCCTTCTGGAACGCCTCACCCAGGGACAGCGCGGCGTCGTCGACGTAGTTCAGCGCGGCGGTCAGGGTCGTGGTGCCGTCGGGTGTGCTGTACATCAGTGCCGCGTGGCCCGCCATGCCGCCGTTGTGGGAGATGACGGTGTCGCCGCTGTCCGTGGTCAGTACGAACACTCCCAGGCCGTAGTCCATGTTCGGGATGCCGGTGGGGTGCGGGGTGCACATCTCGGTCAGGAGCGGGTCCGGCAGGAGCTTGCCGCTCAGTAGTGCGGAGATGAAGGTGTGCAGGTCTTTGGTGGTTGAGATCATGTCGCCGCCGCTGGAGATCCAGGTGG